>DATFLZ010000036.1:0-5207 GCA_035267205.1 Solirubrobacterales bacterium
CTTCACCCGCCTGACGATGTCCAGGTAGGCGAGCGCCGGCTTGACGATCAGCATGTCCGCGCCTTCCCCGAGATCCAGCTCCGCCTCTCGAAGCGCCTCGAGGCCGTTGGCCGGGTCCATCTGGTAGCCGCGCCGGTCGCCCTCCGCCGGAGTCGAGTCGGCCGCGTCGCGAAAGGGGCCGTAGAAGGCCGAGGCGTACTTGACCGCGTAGGAGATGATCGGGGTCTGGACGTGGCCCTCCCGGTCGAGCTGGCCGCGGATCGCTGCGACCCGCCCGTCCATCATGTCGCTCGGCGCGACGGCGTCCGCCCCCGCGGCCGCCTGCGAGATCGCTGCCTTGGCGAGCAGCTCGAGGGTCAGGTCGTTGTCGACGTCGCCGTCGCGCAGCACTCCGCAGTGGCCGTGGGAGGTGTATTCGCAGAGACAGGTGTCGGCGATCACGACGAGGTCGGGGTGCGCCTCCTTCAGCGCCCGGATCGCGAGCTGCACGATGCCTTCGTCGTCGTAGGCGCCCGAGCCCGCCTCGTCCTTGTCGGCGGGAATCCCGAACAGCAGCACGGCCGGAACGCCCGCCGCGTGGATCTCCCCTGCCTCCTCGACCAGGCGCCCGATCGAGAGCCGCGCCACCCCGGGCATCGACTCGACCGGCTCCTGGACATCCTCGCCCGCCGTTACGAACAGCGGCTGGATCAGGTCCGCGGGCCTCAGGGTGGTCTCGCGGACCATGTCGCGGAGCGCTCCGGTCCGGCGAAGGCGCCGCATACGTGTGGCTGGAAAGGGCATAGGCCGCAGTCTAGGACGGAGTACCCCCTGACAGCGGGACCTCGGTCGCGTAGTTGGGAGTGATTGACCATGACCCGAATCGGATCCGGACATCCAGACGGACAACGCTTGCCAAGACGGGTGAGACTGCCGATAATCGAAGCCAGTGGCGCCCAGAACCGCAACCGATACAGCCTCCCGGGTGGTCGGTCCCGGTGGACTGGCCGCGCTCCGGGACCGATTTCGGCGGGGCTCCCGGGAGCCCGGGATCGAGCGGATCTACCGCGATCACCATCAGGCGATCTACCGCTACTGCCTCGCGATCGTCCGCAACCCGGCGGACGCGGAGGACGCCCTCCAGGCGACGATGGCCGCGGCGGTCAGGTCGCTGCCGACGGACCGGGGGAAGGCCGCGATCAGACCCTGGCTGTTCCGGGTCGCTCACAACGAGTCGATCTCGATCATCCGAGCCCGCCGCGAGCATCCGCGCGAGGAGCCGGCGCTCGAGCAGACCACGGGCTCAGCGGCCGACGAGCTGGCCGACAGGGAGCGCCTCCGCACCCTGGTCGCCGATCTGCAGTCGCTCCCCGAGCGGCAGCGGTCGGCGCTGGTCATGCGCGAGCTCTCCGGGCTGTCCTACGCCGAGGTTGGCGGGGCGCTCGACTGCGCGGAGGGGGCGGCACGCCAACTCGTCCACGAGGCCCGTACGGCACTCCTGACTCGCAACGAGGGTCGCGCCATGGACTGTGAGGAGGCCCGCGAGGCGATCGACTCGGGCGATCGGCGACGCCTCCGCGGTCGGAAGCTGAAGGCCCACCTGAGCGCCTGCGGCCCCTGTGGCGACTACAGGGCCGCAATCGAGGTCCGCGAGCGAGATCTTGGTGCCATCTGCCCGCCGCTGCCCGTCGCCGCCGCCGGCGGGGTGCTCGCGGCCGTGTTGTCCGGCGGCGGGACCGGGGGCGGCGCTGCTGCCACGGGCGGGGCAGCCGCCGTTGGCGCGGGGGCCACCACCGGGCTCGGAGCCGGGTCCGTCGCCGGCGGGCTCGGCGCGAGTGCCGCCGTCAAGGGCGCCTCGCTCGTCGCGGCCGGCGTGCTCGCAGCCGGTGCGGCCGACGTGTCCGGCGTCGTCGACCTTCCCGGCCCGATCGGCGGCGAGAAGAGCGGCAGCCAGTCGGCTCCAGTCGGCGATGGAGCCGGCTCCGCGCCGGGCACCGCGCCGGAGACCACCGGGGCGGCGGGCAAGCCGGGCTCCGAGCAGGCCAAGCGGGCCCGCGCGCAGGGCGAGAAGGCCTCCTCCAAGAAGGGGGCCAACGGCCGCGGCAAGGGAAGAGGCAAGGGGAACGGGAAGGGCAAGTCTGCCGGCAAGGGGAACGGGAAGGGCGGTGGTCATAGCCAAGGAAAGGGGCCGGGGAGCGCCCCCGGTCAGGCCGGGAACGGCAACGCGGGCGGCAATCCGGGCAACGCCGGGGGTAACCCGGCACCCGGCCCGCCGGCGACATCGCCCGCGCCACCGCAGGCCGGTGGAGGCGGAGCCGCGCCCGCGCCGGCGCCCGGGGGCCCTCCCCCGGGCTCGAACGGCGGCGGCAACGCCCCGGCGGCGCCCGGGAACGGGGGCGGCGGCCCCCCGGCGGGCAAGCCGGGTGGCGGCCCCCCGGGCTGAGCGCGGAAATCCGTCCAGAAACCCCCTGACGGATGCACGGGGGTCACGTTGTTGTCGTAGAGAACCCCAACGGTCCTCACCAAGACTGCAAACGAGACAGAGGGAGTACCCCCGATGAAGAGAATGACGATGATCCTGGTGGCCCTGATCGGCTCCGCGCTGATGGTCTCGGCCGTCGCAAGCGCGGCGAAGCCGAACAAGGAGGCCAAGAAGCTGGCCCAGCAGCAGTGCAAGGCCGAGAAGAAGGCCGACAAGAAGGCCTTCAAGGCGACCTACGGCAAGCGCGCGATGCGGACCTGCAAGAAGGGCGAGAAGAGCGAGATCAAGGACGAGATCCGCAACGCCGCCCAGGAGTGCAAGGCCGAGCGCGCCGAGGACAAGGACGCCTTCGGCGATAAGTACGGCACCGGCAAGAAGGGCAAGAACGCCTACGGGAAGTGCGTCTCCTCGAAGTCGAAGGCCGAGGTCGAAGCCGAGGTCGAAGCGTTCGAGAACGCCGCCAAGGAGTGCAAGTCCGAGCGTCGCGACGACCGGGACGCGTTCAAGGAGACCTACGGCTCCAACAAGAACGGCAAGAACGCCCTCGGTAAGTGCGTCTCCTCAAAGGTCAAGGACGCCGAGGAGGAAGGGGAGACCGCCTAGAGCCGTCAACCCAATCGTGCCTGGGGCAGCCTCACGGCCGGCACACAGATCAGACACCCCCAAGTCGGAACAACGCGCCCGTCGACCATTCCCCGGTCGGCGGGCGTTCTTGGTTGGCGCCGGCACGGTCCTGTGATCAGGCGAAGCGGCGGAGGGCGAGCCGGGCGAGGACTCCGTAGGCGATCGTCAGGGCCGCGAGGTGGGCGATCGCGACTCCGATCGAGGGACCGGCCTCGTCGAGCGCGCCCTCGAGCGCCCGCAGGGCCGGGTCGAAGGGAAAGACGGCGGTGACGACGCCGATCGCATCGAACAGGGCGGGGCTCACCGTCCCCGAGGGGACCAGCGAGAGGAAGGCGACCGGAAGCGAGATCATGAACGCGAGCAGCGAGGACGCACGGACCTCGCGAGCGGCTCCGCCGATCGCGGCGCCGAAGGCAGCGAAGCCGGCACCCCCGGCGAGGATCGCGGGAATCCAGAGCGCGAAGCGGCTCCATTCGAGCGAGACGAAGGCCTCGAGCCCCGCCAGCATCAGCACGGTGACGACGAGCGAGGCGACGATGCCGAGCGCGATCTTCTCAGCCAGCAGGCCGGTCGGCGAGACCAGCCCGCGGACCAGGCGGCGGAAGGCGTTCTCCTCCCGCTCGAGCGCCAACGAGCCGGCGACGAGCAGCACCGTCACGAACATCAGCGTGACGGTCGCAGCGACGGCGATCGCGAACACGTCGAGCGAGGGCGAGTCCCCGGCCACGACGTCCTTGTCGACCTGGATCGGCTGACTCAGCGAGCCGAGCAACTCGTCGGCGACATCGAGGTTCTCGGCGGCGGTCCGTGCAAAGCGGATCACCCGGTCGAGCTCCTCGCGGTCGGGGCTGTTCTCAGGGAGGGTGCCCCGGATCTCTGTGAGGATCTCCTCGGCCCCGATCAGGCCCAGCACCTCGAAGGACTCGCCGAGGAACCCGAGCGACCCGCCGTCGAGGAGGATCCCGAGGTAGGTGACCGAGATCTCGGAGATGGCCTGCGAGACGCGCAGGTTGGCGTCGGAGAGCAACGAGTCGATCCGGTCGTCGACGAGCTGGCCCTTGACCGGATCCTCCTCGTTGACCAGGACCTCGACTACGGGCTGCTCCGGGGTCAGGCCTCCGAGCGAGCGGAGCTTGCTGATCAGGTCCGCGGGGATGATCAGCGCGCCGAGCACCTCGCCGGACTCGACCAGGCTCCGGGCCTCCTCGCGGCTCTGGACGCGCACGCACTCGATCCGGCCGCAGAGCTCGTCGCGGGCGCCGACGATGTCGAACTCCTCGCCGCCGAGATCGAGCGGCGTGCCCTGAGGAACCTCGTTGAGGAACGCGACGCGCGGCTTGTCCGGTCCGCCCGAGAGGGCGAAGCCGATCAGGATCGCGATCGCGATCGGGTAGATCACGAGTAGCGCGGTGATCAGCGGCGAGCGACGCAGCAGGCGCAGGTCCTTGAGCAGCAGCCAGCGCATCGCGCTCACCTCCCGGCCTCCATCAGTGCCCTCGCTCGCGCAGGAAGCTGACGAACGCGGCCTCGAAGTCGGTCTGGCCCGCACCCTCGGCGGCGTGCAGGCCCTCGGGGCTGCCGTCGTAGAGGGCCTCGCCGTCCGCCAGGACCAGCAGGCGGTTGCCGTAGCGCTCGGCCTCGGCGATGTTGTGAGTCGTGAAGATGACCGTGGTGCCGCCGCCGGCGAGCTCCAGCACGAACTCCCAAAGGCGCGCGCGCTGGCGCGGGTCGAGACCCGTCGACGGCTCGTCCAGGAGCAGCACGGCCGGCTTCGACAACAGACCGATCGCGATGTTGACCCGCTGCTGGTTGCCGCCCGACAGCGTCCCCACCTGGTCGTCGCGGCGCTCGCCGAGGACGGTTTGGGCGAGCATCTCGTCGACCGCCGCGGAGACGTCCGCGACCCCTTCGAGGCGGGCGAACAGCCGCAGGTTCTCGGCCACCGTGAGCTTCCGGTACAGCGCCGGCTGGTGGGGGACGAAGCCGATGCGCCCCACCCCCAGCCTGACCTCGCCGGAATCGGCCTCGAGCGTCCCCGCGATGATCGACAGCAGCGTCGTCTTGCCGGCGCCGTTGGGACCGATCACGGCCAGCAGCTCACCGGAGGCGGCGGAGAAGCCGA
>DATFLZ010000037.1:0-4490 GCA_035267205.1 Solirubrobacterales bacterium
GACCAGGCCCTCGAGGTGCCAGAGGCCAGCGGGGAGGGTGACCTTGTGGGCGGGGAAGTCTGTGGCCTCGCCGGGATCGACGCTGAGGGTGTCGGTGCCGACGCCGACCGCGCCGCGGGCCACGAGGAAGTCGGCCGCCGAGGTGTCGAAGCCCGGGAACCGCATCGAGGTGCCGCCGTCGGCGGTCCCGAAGAACGCTTCCGGGTCGTCCCGGCAGCGGGCCCAGCCGGTGCGCAGCAGCAGCGCCGAGCCGGGCTCGATCGCGCCGTGCGCGTGCTCGAGCTCCTCGATCTCCGCCGCGCCGATCCGAGTGCCGGGATCCTCGTGACAGCGGGCGGCGGCGTCGAGCACCATGCAGCGGACCACGAGCCGCTCGGCCGGGATCCCGTCGGCGGTCGCGCCGTCGGGGTCGAAGTGGGCGGGAGCGTCGAGGTGCGTGCCCGCGTGCTCCGGGAGGCTCGCCATCCGGGCGAAGTAGCCGTCCTCGGCGATCGAGCCGACGTCGGTGAACTCGACGGAGGGTGAGCCCGGCCAGAGCAGCGTCCCGGGCCCGAGTGGCTGGGTGAGGTCGATGATCCGGCCGCTGGGAAGCACCGCCTGGATCTTCGCAGCCCCCCGGAGCGGTACCTTGCCCGCGTGGCGGCGATCGAGACACCGGAGCGTGCCGAGCCGACGGGCGAGGCGCCGGTCGAGAGCCCCGATGTGCTGATCGTCGGCGCCGGGTTCGCCGGGGTCGGGATGGCGATCCGGATGCTCGGGGAGGGCTTCACCGACTTCCTGGTGATCGAGCGGGCCGACGAGGTCGGGGGCACCTGGCGCGAGAACACCTACCCCGGCTGCGCGTGCGACATCCCCTCGCGGGTCTACTCGCTCTCGTTCGCGCAGAACCCCGAGTGGTCGACCGGCTATCCGCGGCAGGAGGAGATCTGGGACTACCTGCGTTCCCTGATCGACGAGCGCGGCGTGCGGCCGCACCTGCGACTGGGCCACGAGCTGCTCGACGCCCGCTGGAGCGAGGAGAGCGGCCGCTGGGCGGTCGAAACCAGCCGCGGGGAGATCAGCGCCCGGGTGTTGATCGCCGGGATGGGCCCGCTGACCGATCCGGCGATCCCGGACCTGCCGGGCCTCGACCGCTTCGAGGGCGCGGTCTTCCACACCGCGGAGTGGGACGCCGATCACGATCTGTCGGGAGAGCGGGTCGCCGTGATCGGCACCGGAGCCTCGGCGATCCAGGTCGTGCCGGAGATCCAGCCGGTCGTCGAGCGGCTCAGCGTCTTCCAGCGCACCGCCCCCTGGATCATGCCGCGGGTCGATCGCGAGGTGGGGGAGGCGGAGAAGCGGGTCTACCGGACCTTTCCGTTCGTGCAACGCGCGCTTCGCGCCCTCCACTACCTGCTGCTCGAGTCCCGCGGCTTCCCGTTCTTCATCGCGCCGAAGAGCTTTCCGCTGTTCGAGCGCATCGCCCGGCGCCACCTCGCCCGGCAGGTGCCCGATCCCGAGCTCCGCGCGAAGCTCACACCCGACTACACGATGGGGTGCAAGCGAGTCCTCGGCTCGTCCACCTACTACCCCGCCCTTCAGGAGCCCAACGCCGAGCTCGTGACCGACCCGATCGCGGAGGTGCGCGAGCGCTCGATCGTCACGGCCGACGGCGCCGAGCGAGCGCTCGACACGATCATCTTCGGGACCGGCTTCGAGATCGTGGACCTCCCGCTCGGCCGCGTGATCCGCGACCGCGAGGGGCGGCGCCTCAGCGACGTCTGGGATGGCGCGCCCGAGGCCTACAAGGGCACCGCCGTCGCCGGCTGCCCGAATCTCTTCACGCTGCTGGGGCCGAACGTCGGCCTCGGGCACAACTCGGTGATCCACATGATCGAGTCGCAGATCAGCTACGTGCTCGATGCGCTGCGGCAGATGCGGGAGCGGCGCCTCGCTGTCGTGGAGGTGCGGCCGGAGGCCCAGGCGGCCTACAACGAGCGGATCCAGGCCGAGTTCGAGGACACCGTGTGGCTGACCGGCTGCCGCTCCTGGTACATGAACGAGGACGGGAGGGTGCTGGCGCTGTGGCCGGCGTCGACCCTGCGCTTCCGCGCGGAGCTGGCCCGGTTCGACCTGGCCGCCTACGAGGCGAGGGCGGCTTCACCGCGGGAGCCCGTCGCCGCGTAGGCGCGAGCCTCCCGCCGGACCCCACTGGTCCATTCGTCCAGTTGCTTGCATCCGGTGGGACCATGGAGGTCGGTGTACCCCAGCACCGACACGCGGAGCGCGGAGCGCGGCTTCGCCTCGGTTTCGACCTTGCTCGGTTTCGGGGCGGTGGCCGTGCTCGTCTTCGCGCTGCTTGGGGCGGCCGGGACCCAGCCGGACCGGTTCGGTCGGATCCCCGTCCCCTCGACGGCGTTCGTGTCGCTGCCGGGCGCTGAGTCCTCGATGGCCTGGACGTCGCCGGACGGCTCGCCTCCACCGGCGGACCTGCGGATCACGGTCATCGATCCGCGCAACGGCACCAGCCTGCGGGTGAACTCGAGAGGCGGCGAGGCGACGACCCGGAACGGCAGGGAGCTGAAGCCCGTCGCCCGGGTCGATCCCCCGAGGAAGGGCGTCTTCAAGGTGCGCGTGACGAGCAAGGCGGCGGCGCTGCAGCCCGGCACCGAGCTCGCCTTCGGCGAGACTGCCGCGGGGGCGATCGGCGGACGCCTCGGTCAGGTCGGGACGCTGCTCACAGGGCCAGCTGGAATCGTCGCCGGGTTGCTGCTGCTCGGGGCGCTGCTCGCCCCGAGCGTAACCCGCGCCACGCGGCGATCGGCCGGCGCCACGTAGGCCTCGCCCCGGGGCCGCGATGCCGCGATAGGGTGCCGCTGTGTCCCTGCGCGGCAAGGTCCTGTTCGTTACCGGCGGAGCTCGTGGAATCGGCGCCGCGGTCGCTGCCGAGGCCGCGAGCCGGGGCGCCCGCGTCGCGCTCGTCGGGATCGAGCCCGAGGAGCTCGAGGCGCGGGCCGCGGAGCTCGGCGAGGGCCACATCCACATCGAGGCCGATGTCACCGACCTCGACTCGATGCGCGGGGCCGCCGACCGGACGGTCGACGAGCTCGGCGGGATCGACATGGTCCTCGCGAACGCGGGGATCGCCACCTACGGCAGCGTCGAGAACATCGATCCGGAGGCCTTCAAGCGGGCGATCGACGTCAACGTCACCGGCGTCTTCTACACGGCTCACGTGGCGATGCCGCAGCTGCTCGCGAACCGCGGCTGGTTCGGCGTGGTCGGCTCGATCGCCTCCTACGCGCCGCTCCCGGGTGGGGCCTCCTACAACGCATCCAAGGCCGGCGTCGAGCTCTTCACCCGCGCGCTTCGCGGGGAGGTGGGCTGGCGCGGGGTCACCGCCGCCAGTATCCACCCGTCGTGGATCGATACGGCGATGGTCCAGGAGGCCGGAGAGCTGAGCTCCTTCCGTGAGAGGCGCGAGAGGTTGCCCTGGCCGGTCCGGGCGACGACCACCCCTGAGCGCTGCGCCGAGCTGATCGTCGACGGAGCCGAGGCCCGCAAGGACCGGATCTTCATCCCGCCCAGCGCCCGCCTGATCTTCTGGCTCCGCAACCTGCTCGGCTCGCGCTTCGGCGAGGCGATCATGGCGCGTGAGTCGCCGGAGATCGTCCCGCAGATGGACGCCGAGATCGCTCAGCTGGGCCGTTCCGTGAGCGCCCGCAACGCCGAGATCAACCGCCGGTAGTCGGTCGCATCGGCAGCGAGCGCCCCGGGCCCGACGCTCACGGGAGCTGGCTGAAGACCCGCTCCAGGGCAGCCGCGAACTGCTCGGGGACCTCGAGGTGGGGGAGGTGGCCCGCGCCGCCGATCAGCTCGAGCGGCACGTCGGGGTGAAGCTCGAGCACGCGCTCGGCCGTGTGGGCCGGGATCACCCGGTCCAGCGTCCCCCAGATCAGGCCGAACGGGACCTCGAGCCGGGCGGCCCGCTGCCGCAGGTCCGCCGAGGCCGCCGCCTCCATTGCCGGCTGCAGGCTGTGCGCTCCCTCGGAGGCACGCAGCATCAACCGGGCCGCCTCGGGGTCCAGCGCCGCCCCGTCGCCGACCGAGCCGGCCAGCAGGGCCCGCCGCGCCTGGGCCTGTCCGGCGAAGCGGAGCCCGGCGCTCCGGCGAACGCTCAGCATCGGTCCGGCGATCAGCGATGCGACCCTCGGCAGCGGCCCCGGCGCGGGCCGGAAGCCGGCCGGCGCCGCCAGGACCAGGCGATGAACCAGGTCGGGCCTGGCGGCCGCGATCTGCAGGGCGACGGCCCCGCCCAGTGAGGAGCCGAGCAGGTCGAAGCCGGGCCCAAGGTCGGTCTCGAGGGTCTCGGCGATCAGCTCCGCGACGCTCTCGATCGTCCAGCGCTCGGGCGCAGGGGAGGCGCCGAAGCCGGGCAGGTCGAGGGCCGTGACCGGGCGCTCGGCTGCCAACAGCGGTGCCGCCCGCGACCAGATCGTCCGGTTGGTGCC
>DATFLZ010000038.1:0-12145 GCA_035267205.1 Solirubrobacterales bacterium
GCGTCCTCAGCGAGACCGAGAACCGGACGCCGCGCACCGAACCCGACACGGCCGACTACCGGCACTGGGAAGTGGCCGGCGGCTCCCACCTGCCGCGGATGGCCTTCGACAACTTCCAGGCCCCGATCGAGCGCGACCTCGGGTTTACGCTCGCCGCGAGCTGCGAGGAGTACCCCCTCTCCCGGGTGCAGTGGCCGCTGGTCGTCAACTCGGCCTACGAGCATCTCGTCGCCTGGGCCAACGGCGGCCCGGCACCGCCGATCGCCCCACGAGGTCAGTACCAACCGACGCCCCCCGATCCCACCAACCAGCTCGTCCGCAACGGGCTCGGGATCGCCCAGGGCGCGATCCGCCTGCCCGAGATGTCGGTGCCGGCGCGGCTGAACACCGGGGTCAACTCGATCGCCCCCGGCGGCGGCCTCTTCTCCGCCTTCTGCGGCCTGCTCGGCTCGACCGACGACCTCAGCGACGATGTGCTCCTCGCCCGCTACGACGACTGGGCCGACTACATCGCCCAGGTCACCGCCAAGGCCAACCAGACAGCGGCCCAGGGCTACATCCTCGGCGAGGAGGTCGAGCGGCTGATCCAGATGCACCGGGAGGTCCCGAACCTACGGCCGACCGAGCCGGACCGCAGCAGCGGCAAGGCCAAGAACAAGGGCAAGTTCACGCTGACCTGGGAGGGCACCGAGGCACCGCTCTCGACCTTCGAGCTCCAGCGCTCCAAGAACGGCGGCAAGAGCTGGAGCGGCGTGCCGGGTGCGGACGCGCTGGACGACCCGGTCCACAGGTTCACCGGCAAGAACCGGGCCAAGGACGGCAAGTGGCGCTACCGGTCGCGCTCGCACACGACCGTCCCCGCCGACGCTGTCCGGGAGGAGTTCGTCGTGACCACCCCCTGGTCGGAGAACTCCACGAAGGTGACGGTCGACAACACCAAGCCGAAGCTCAAGCTCCGCTGCCCGAAGAAGGTCAAGCGGGGCAAGAAGGCCTTCGCGCGGATCAAGGCATCAGACAAGGGCGTCGGCCTGCGCAAGGACCCGAGCGGCAAGAAGCGCAGCAAGACCAAGCGCGCCGGCAAGCGGAAGATCAAGGCCAAGGCCGTCGACAGGCTCGGCAACAAGCGCACGAAGAGCTGCCGGGTCAAGGTCAAGCGCTGACCGCCGGCTCGACGTGACGACTCCGGGTAGGCTGGGCCAAGTCCCGGTAGGCTGGGCCAACCATGGCCGCGCTGACCGAGCAGATCGCCGACGGTGTCTGGCGACACGCCGGCGACATCCGCCAGGGGATGAACGTCTACCTGGTCGAGGAGGAGGACGGGCGCGGCGTCTTCGCGTTCGATGCGGGCACCCGGGTGATGGCGAGGAGCATCCGCAAGGCGGCCGCCGAGCGCGGCGGGCTGAGGCGGGTGATCCTCGGGCACAGCCACGTCGATCACCGGGGATCGGCCGCGAAGCTGGACGTGCCCGTCTACTGCCACCCCGACGAGGTGGCGGACGCCGAGGGTGACGGTGGGGTCAGCTATCAGCCGCTCGGTGAGATCCCGGTCACGTACGCGCGCTGGCTCTTCAAGATCGTCTACCCGATCTGGGACGCCGGCCCGGTCAAGATCGCGGGCACGGTCGCGGAGGGCGAGCGGATCGCGGGCTTCGAGGTGGTCCACCTCCCCGGGCACGCGCCGGGCCAGATCGGGCTCTGGCGGGAGAGCGACCGGCTCTGTCTGAGCAGCGACACGATCTACCTCACCGACTCGATGCGGCCGCTTGGTCACCACCCGGGGATCTACCCGCCGCACCCGATCTTCGACCTCGACCCCGAACAGACGCTGGAGAGCGTCCGCAAGCTCGCGGCGCTGGAGCCGGCGCAGATCGCGCCGGGACATCTCGAGCCGCTCAAGGGCGAGCCGAGCGAGCTTCGGCGCCGGCTCGAGCAGGCGGCCGACGAGCGCACCGGCTGGTAGCCGGCACGCGGGGTCCCGGGGACCGACTCAGCCGATCAGCCGGCGGTTGAGCCCGCCGATCGCCAGCGAGAGCGCGAAGACGGTGGCGCCGAACAGGACGATCACGCCGATGCCCGCCGGCGCCTCGAAGAACGCCGGGTCGTAGCCGGCGACGGAGCTGACCTCCCCGGCCACGCCGTTCGCAAGGTCGAGCACGTTGCCGGCCGACGAGAGCCCCCAGCGTGCGATCGAGAGGATCGGGATCAGACTTACGAGCGGCGGCATCACCGCGACCGGGACGATCGCCCCGGCGAACAGGATCTGGGGGACGAGCAGCAGGGGCACCGCGGCGGTCGCCTGCCCGACGGTCGAGACGCGCGCCGAGAGCGCCAGGCCCATCGCGCCGGCTGCGATCCCGGTGAAGATCACGAGCCCGAGGACCTGGATGTAGGCCGAGGGCGGCGAGGCGAGCGGCTGCAGGAGGACGGTCACCGCGAACAGAGAGGCGGCCTGGATCGCGATCAGTGGAAAGGCGACCAGGGCCTTGGCGGCGACGTAGGCGTCGGTGCGAACTCCGGCCACGGTCTCGCGCTCGAGCACGTCGAACTCGCCGATGATCGATCGCGCGGTCGTCACCACGCCGAGGAAGATCGCCCCGATCAGGATCATGAAGGTGAGCAGCACCCCGTTGAACCCCGCCAGGGAGGGGTCGGCGAGCACGTTGGTCGGCAGGACCAGGCCAACGAGCAACCCGATCACCGGCGCCTGGGCGATCAGCACGGTCAGCGTGCGCCGGTCACGGCGCAGCAGCGTGAAGTCCCGCTCCGCGAGCAGCGCCGCCTGACGGCCGAACGGCTGATCGAGGGCGAGGGGTGCCCGCTCCAGCCGGATCTCGCCCTCGACGGGCTCCTCCCCGCCCTCTTCCTCCTCGGCGAGCAGGTCGTAGATCTCGCCGTGATCGCGCACCCCGAAGAAGGCGATGGCCCCCGCGGGCGTCCCGTCGTAGGCGACCGAGCCGCCCGGCGCCATCACGACGAGGCGATCGCAGAACTCGAGCGAGCGGGTCTCGTGGGTGATCAGGCAGATGCCCCGGCCGCGGTCGGCGATCGCGCGCAGGGTCAGCATCAGCCTCCGGCTCAAGCCGGGATCGAGGCCGGTCCCGGGCTCGTCGAGCAGCAGGATCTCCGGGTCGGAGATCAGCTCGACCGCGACCTCGGCGCGCTTGCGCTCGCCGCGGGAGAGGTCGGACAGCCGCGCGTCGCCGCGCGCGGTGAGGTTCAGCTCGGCCAGCACCTCCTCGATATGCCGGGAGTCGACCGCTTCGAGATCGGGCCTCCGCAGGGCCACGGTGTAGCGGAGGGCCTCGCGCACCGTCAGCAGTGAGTGGACCGTGCTGTGCTCGGGCAGGAAGCCGACCCGCCTGGCCACTGCAGCGATCGGCTCCGCGTCGAGGGTCACGGCGCCCGCCGAGAGTCCGGTGACGCCGGCGAGTGCCCGCAGGAGCGTCGTCTTGCCTGCGCCGCTCGGCCCGATCACCGCCACCAGCTCACCCGGGTCGACCCCGATGTCGACAGGGCCGAGCAGCCGCCTGCCGTCCGCGACGACCTCGATGTCGGCGCCACGGAGGCCGGGTCCGGCTTTGGGCCCGCCTGGGTTGGATGTGGCTGCCTCGGAGGCCAAGCGACCAGGCTATTCCGTTAGCGGCGGGCGCCTACCGCCCGGCGCGGCGCTACCGCCTCTCGACCTCGTAGCTGTGCCCGGCCTCACGGAGCCGCTCCGCGAGGCGGACGCCGATCCCCGTCGCGGGGGTGAGCACGCCAGCGCGATCGGGAAGCCGATCGCCGTCGAGCGCGAGCGCGAGCGCGGCCTCCCCGAGCATCACCGCGGTCGCCTTGTAGCCGGGGTCGCCATCGGCGTGGATGGCGCAGACGAGCTCAGGCCCGGCGCTCGTCTCCGCATGGATGTCGATCGTGAAGAAGCCCCGCTCGCGCGCCTCGGCGTCGGGCCCCTCGCCCGGGTCGGGGAGCAGCCGGTCGAGCAGCTTCCGCGTCGGCGACAGGGCCAGGCCACCGAACAGCGCGCCGAGCGTCCCCACGACGCCGGCGGCTTTGGCGGCACCCATCGGACCGCTGCCGGTGAGCATCAGCTCGCGGTAGCGCAGGGCGCTCCCGTAGGCATGGTCGAGCAGGGCGTTGCTGCGGCGCACCACGCGGGTGTTGACGGTGCCCATCACGAACGGCGCCAGATAGCCCCCGAGCTCGGGCTCATGGATCACGCCCCGCGGATCGCGCTCATCGGTTCCCTTCGGCTCGCTGGAGCGGTCCGGGCTCAGGGCATAGGGGTCGAGCATGACCTTGCGAGCGGCCTTGTCGGCCTTGCCCTCATCGATCGATGCGCGCGCCGAGTCGATCGTGCCCCCGCTCGCGCCGCCCCGCATCTTCCGGACCACAAGCGATGTCTCGCCGAGGTCGCCGAGGTCGTTCGCCGCGGCGTACTCGTGAAGCAACAGGACGCCGATGTCGGAGGGGATCGAGTCGAAGCCGCAGGTGTGGACGATCCGCGCGCCGGTCGCCTCCGCGCGCTCGTGGGCAACGTCGATCGAGCGCCGCATGAACAGGGTCTCGCCGGTGAGGTCCGCGTAGTGGGTGCCCGCCTCCGCGCATGCCTCGACCAGCGGCATCCCGTACTTGAGGTATGGCCCGACGGTCGTCGCGACGACCTTCGTCGAGCGCGCCATCTCGTCGAGCGCCGAGCGATCGCAGGAGTCCGCCTCGATTAGCACCCAGCCGGCCGCCCCCGGCCCAAGATCGGCCTTGAGCCGCTCGAGCTTGTCCCGCGATCGGCCCGCGAGCGCGACGGCGGTTCCCTCGGGCACCGCCTCCAGCAGGTACTCGGCGGTCAGCCGGCCGACGAAGCCGGTGGCGCCGAAGAGGACGAGGTCATGGGTGCGTGATTCGCTGGGCTCGCTCATTGGAGCAGCCTAGCCGCGCCCGACCGGGATCATCCGCCCGACGCCCTCCGGCGACCGCAGCCACTCCGGGGGGACGAACCCCACCGGGACCGCGAACGGGGACGCCGGGAGCATCTCGCCGGCGTAGGCGGCCGCCCTGTGGTCGGCCAGGACCGGCGCCAGGTCTTCGATCGAGAGCAGCACCCGGATCGTGGACGCGATCTGAAAGTCGGCGGCGTTGGGCTCGGCTCCGCCGATCGTCCCGCCATCGAGCAGCGCGTCGACGTGGGCGAGCAGGCCCGGCAGGGAGCGGACCATCGCGGCGATCTCCGCGCCGTCGGTCGCATCGGCAGCGCGCGCGTAGGCGCGGGCGACCGGCAGGCTGAAGGTCCCCGCCAGACCTGGAGCCGGGACTCCCGCCTGGCGCATCATGAGCACGCGGGCCTCCCGGCGGCGGGTCATCAGCCAGCGGAACAGGCGCCGCGGCAACGGCTGCAGCGTGGCCTCCGCCCAGCGCTCGGCCTCCTCGACCCGCAACCTGGCCCCCGGTTCCTCCGGGAACAGCCGCGGCTCGAGGCGAGCGTCCTCCAGCGCCCGCGAGATCTGCAGCGATCCCTGCACCCGGCGGCCGCCGAGCAGCAGCGCCGGCACTGTGCCCTGCCGAAAGCCGAGCGCCCTCAGCACGGGCGCGTGCAGCCCGGGAACCAGGTCGATCACCCGGTGATCGAGGCGCTTGTGGGCCAGCATCAGATGGGCGGCGTACGCCGGATGGGACGACGAGATCGAGTACAGGGTCGTCTCAGCGGGCACGGCCATGGCGAGCAGACTAAGCGCCTGAGCCCCTGCCGCGCTCACCGGCCCAGGCTCCTCGCCGCGGTGACCGCAAGGCGTTCGGCTCCGTCCTCTACTACGGCGCGGTGATCCTGGCCGCGGTCGGATTGTTCCGGTTGCTCCGCTCGGGAGACGGGGACGGAGCGACGCCGGAGCCGGGCACGGGCGTCGCGCCGGCGGGCAATCCCGGCTAGTCGACCAGCGCAGGCTCCCGTGAAGACCCGATGCCCTGCGGATCGCCCGCGGCCGCGCTGGCGCGGTCCGGCTCGTCGGCGAACGCCCGATCGGCCCCGGCGCGCACCAACTCCAGCTTCGCCTCGACCGCCGCGCGCCGTGGCTCGGGAACGATCTCATGCAGCCGCTCGAGCAGGGCCCGCAGCCGCCGCGATACCTGTATCGAGCCCTCACCGAACTGGCGAGCCTCGTCCAGAGCCAGGCTCAGATAGTCCTCCCAGCTCGGGACGGGCCAGCGCAGCCTGATCGCGCCGCCCGAATCGCGCGAGACACCGGGCGTGAGCTGCCGACCGCTCAACTCGATCAGCAGCGCCTCGAGCTGGTCGAGCGCCTGGACTGCCGTGCTGGGGTCGTTGACGCCAGGTGAGAGCGCCTTGGCCGCGGTGTCGGCCAGCAGCCGGAACGCGAACGCCGGATCCTGCGGCAACGTCCGCTCATCTCCGACGGCGACCGAGGACTGCAGCTTGCGCTCCTCGATCTCCCCTCCGTACACCCGGAAGAGCGGAACACCCTCGACCATGGGATCGCCGATCGCAGGGGCGAGCTCAATCACGGCCCCGGCCCTCTCGGCGGCCGACAGCAGGCCGTTGAAGTCCATGCTCTGCAAGATGGCGGGCGCTCCCCGATAGCGGACCACGGCCGGCTCACCGCTCGGAGGCCCGAGCTCGGCCCCGGGCTCCGCCAGTGGGTCCGGGTAGACCTTCTCGATCACCTTCAAGGCGTCGCGGCCGATCCCCCGCACCACCGCGGCGACCCGCAGCCGCGAGGTCGCCCGGTGGATCAGGCGGAGGAACATGAACATGCTGGCCAGCAGGAGGAGCAGCGAGATCGTGATCGCGCTGTTGGGAACCAGGTCGGGATTCTCGGGGCTGCCGACCCAGCGCAGCTCCAGCAGCGCGTAGAGGAAGGTGGCGATGAAGGTGCCGAGGGCGACCTTGGTCGTCGTATCGCGGAGGAAGCGACGGAGCATTCGCGGGGAGAACTGATTGGAGCCGAAGGTGACCGCAAGCAGCAGCACCGAGAAGACGAAGCCGGTGAAGGCGATCATCCCGCTGGCCAGGGCGCTCAACAGCCCGCGGGCCGCCTCGGCCCCGTACCGCGTGAACTCAGCCTCGATGTCCGCGCGCGGCGGCTCCCGGCCCAGCAGGAACGCGGCTAGGGCAAAGGCCCCGGGGATGATCCAGATGCTGTTCTGGAGGTACTCGCGCACCTGCCAACGCCGGCGCCACGAGATCATCGGTCGTCCTTCCGCGAGGGTTGGCCGTGCATACCGGGCGTTTCCACGGCCAGGCCGTGGATCCTGCGGTCGCAAGCGGGAGCCCGAGCGAGAGCGGCTTCCAGCCGCGGTGGCTGGAGCTCATCCGGCGCTGAGCCGATGCGGCGACATCGCGGCCCGTCAGCCGTGGGGCGTGCGGGCGCGGTGCAGGTGTAGGTGGAGGTGGTGCGAGCTTCCGGGCGCCCCCTCCCCACCGGGACGTCCGGGCAGCATCAGGGCGGCAGCGATGGTTCCGGCCACCCCGAGGGCGGCGGTGACCTTGAGGCCGTCCGACAACCCGTCGACAAAGCCCCCCGACCCGTCGAGCAGCTCACCCACCACGGCGACGCCGACCACGGCAACGCCGGCCGCGCTGACCGGCACGATCCCGATCGCGTTGGCGACACCGATCGTCGCGGTCAACGCGAGGATCAGCCAGGTCGGAGTCGTAGCGTCCACGGTCGACAGGCCGAGAACCGCCACGACCATCAGCGACATCGCCCCGACCACTGCCCCGCGCGTGCCAAAGCGCGACACGAGATCTCGGCCGCTCCCTACCGGATCTTCACCTTGAAGGTGTCCTTGGCCTTGTTCTTTGCGGCGTCCTTCGCCTTGCCCTGCAGCCTCAGCGTGATCTTCCCCTTCTTCCGCTTGATCGCGCGCTTGACCAGCTTCTTTGTCTTCCTGCCCTTGAACCTGAGCTTCAGTCGCTTGGTCTTGCCCGCCTTGAGGCTCTTCTTCGCGACCGTGAGCTTCAGCTTCTTCTTGCTCTTCTTCGCGACTCCCGCCTGAGGGCCGGGCGCGGCGAGCTTCACCGTTGCCTTGCCCTTCGGCCGCACCGTGACCGTGCAGTTCTCGTCGCAGTTGGCCTTGACGACCACGGCCTTCTTGTTCGACTGCTTCTTCTTGCCGGAGAGGCTGAGGTTGGGCGGGGCGGTGTCGGCCGGGGTATCGCACGCATCTCCGGCCCCGTCCCCGTCCGCGTCCGCCTGATCGGGGTTGGCGTTCGACGGGCAGTTGTCGTTCACGTCTCCTACGCCGTCGCCGTCGCCGTCATTGCCGAACCAGTTGATCGCCGCGTCGAAGCCACCGAGTGCGTAGAGATGCTGGCCGCCAGGGGAGATCGCCAGGCCCGTCGCACCGCCCAGACCGGAGTTGGAGCCGTTCGGCCGAGCCGACGGCAAGGTCGCGCAGGCGCCGGTGCCCTGCGGACCGGCGGCGGTGTCAGCGGTCAGGCATCCGCTGAAGCTGAGTGCTCCGGTGCCGGAGTTCCGATCCAGGGTGGCCAGCCCGTCGGCGCCGTCCAGGAAGGCCGTCGTCGTGATGAACACCGTGTTGCCGTCGGGTGAGATGGCGAGCTCCCCCGGGAGCTCGAGACCGCCCTTGCTCCCGGTCTTTGGAGTCGTCGCACAGGCCGCATGGGCGGTGTCCGTTCCGCTAAGGCAGCTGAAGAACAGCGGCGCCCCCTGCTGTGCGTCCGGGGGCGGGATACCGCGCGTGAGGTGCGTGACCCCCTGGGCGGTGACGACATAGATGTCGAGGCCGTCGGGTGAGACCAGCAGGGAACGCGCGCCGCCCAGGGGCGAGTCCTCGCCGCTGGCCGTTGCCAACGGGGCCGCCGCGCCGGCGCCGTCGTCGAGGTCGAGGCATTTGTCGTTTCCGCCGGAACCGCTCCCCCCCTTGTCCCCGGTGACACATCGCTCGAACACGAGCTCGCCCGCGCCGTTCTCCGCGAACGAGACCAGCGTCGCGTCGTTGCGAGCCGTCGCATACAGGTTCTTTCCATCCTCGGAGACGACGACGTCTCGCAGGCCGCCGAAGCCGGAGTCGATGCCGCCGGCCGTGGTCCCCTGGGGCGAGTCGTTACACGCTCCGGTACCCCCGCTGCCCGCGGCCGCGCTTCCGGTGAAGCAGCCGACCCACCGGAGCTTGCCGCTCGGGTTCCGGACGAATGCACCGAGGGCGCTGTCGAAGCTCGCCGCGACGAACAGGGCCTCGTCGTTGGGATGGACGGCGATGCCACCCGCGGAGTTGAGCCCGCTCGCGCTCCCGTTCGCCTGGGTCATGATCGCGTTTCCGCCGTTCAACGGGTTGTCGCAGGTGCCCGTCTGCCCGCTGTGACACTCGACGTAGGTGAGCGCGCCGGTGGTCTTGTTCCGCGCGAAGGTGGCGACCGCATCATCGCTGGAGGACGTCACGTAGAGGTTCTCGTCGTCGCCTGAGAGCGCCAAGCCGCCCGCGCCCTGGAGCCCCGAGCCGGAGCCGGTGGCGGTTGCGCCGGGGATCTCGCTACACGGGTCGCCCGGGTCCTGCTCGCCGCTGATGCATCCAGCAAAGCTGAGCGCGCCGGTGGTGGTGGCGCGGTTGAACGTGTTGACCCGGTTGGCGGCGGTCAAGTAGACGTTCTTGCCGTCGGCGGAGACCGCCGCATTCTCAGCAAAGTCGAGGGGCGAGTCAAGCCCGTTCGAAGTCGCGCCGGGAGTCAGCGGGCAGGCACCGGAGCCCGGGGGTGGGCCCGTCTCGGTGCTCGAGGTGAGGCAGCCGAGGCGCGCGTCGCTCGGTAGGGCCTGGGCGGCGGAGGGCAGAGCGAGAACGGCGGCGAGCAACCCCGCTGCGGCCGCAAGGCGAACCGCCAGTCCCTTCGACAGCATCCGATTGCAGCCCGCCAAGAGCGCCAGGCTACCAGCCCGTGCTTCCGCGAGTTCAGGACAGGCTCGCGATCGGCCTCCGTGCGGCTGCAACTTCGCCCCGCTCGGAGGCGCAGCTGCCGCCGGCCGCTTTCGCGATAGGCTCGCGTCCTCGGGGCCTGACGTACTGGGAGGAAAGCCGTGAATACCGAGACCGACTACCTCGTCATCGGAGCGGGGGCGAGCGGGCTCGCATTCGCCGATTCGCTGATCGCCGAGGACGCGGGTGCTGAGCTGACCCTGGTGGAACGCCGGCCTGGCCCCGGCGGCCACTGGCTGGACGCCTACCCCTTCGTACGCCTCCACATTCCATCCGCCTTCTACGGGGTCAACTCCCTGCCGCTGGGCGATGACCGCATCGATGAGGACGGCGAGAACGCCGGGTTCTATGAGCGGGCAACCGGAGCGCAGATCTGTAGCTACTTCGCCGAGGTCGCAGCCCGCCTCACCGATTCGGGGCGAGTGCGAATCCTCTACGAGCACGAGCACGTCGATCCCGAGGCCGGCGGCGGCCGGGTGCGGGATCTGGGAAGCGAGGAGGTGAGGGAGATCGGCGTACGCCGCAGGCTGGTCGACGCTCGCTACCTCGAGGCGTCGATCCCGGCGACCAGCCCGGGCATGTTCGAGATCGGGGCGGGCGCGCGCGTGGTCCCGGTGAACGACCTTCCGGCCGAAGTGGATTCCGCCGAGCGGTTCACGATTCTGGGGGCGGGCAAGACCGCGGTCGATGCCTGCACCTGGCTTCTGGACGACGGCGTGGCGCCCGAGCGGATTCGCTGGATTCGTCCCCGGGACATGTGGTTCCACGCCCGGCGCCACTTCCAGCCCCTGGATCTGGTCGGGGACAACATGGACGGCATCTCCCTCGACGCCGAGGCGGGAGCCAACGCGACCGACATCGACGACCTCTTCAACAGGCTGGAGGAATCGGGGCGGTTGTTCCGCATCGACCCGTCGATTGAGGCGACGATGTATCGCGGGACCATGCTGAGCCCCGGCGAGCTCGAAGCCGTACGACGGATCGAAGACGTGGTGCGGTTGGGACGCGTGCAGCGGATCGAGGCGGATCGCATCCTCCTCGAGCACGGGGAGATCGAGACGGGCGGCGATGTCCTGCATGTGGACTGCACCGCCTACGGCCTCCGCGCCGCCCCACCGGCTCCGATCTTCGAGGGGGACCGCATCATCATCCAGCAGGTTCGCCAGAACTCACCGACCTTCAACGCGGCGCTCATCGCCTTTGTTGAGACCCATCGTGACGACGATGGCGAGCGCAACCGGCTCTGCCCGCCGAACCCTTTCGCGAGCAGCGTCGACGACTGGCCGGGCATGACCCGCCGCACCTTCCAGACCGAGCAACGCTGGCTTGGCGAGCCGGATCTGGCCGAGTGGATGGCCGTGAGCCGGCTGAACCTCCTCCGTGGCCTGCCCGAGCGAGCCGGGGACCCAGCGGTGCGGGCCGCGCTGGAGCGATTCCTGGCCAACGTCGGGCCGGCCACCGAACGGCTGGAGGAGCTCGACGCGAGCACCGTCTGAGCGGCTCGCCGCCGTGAGGCAGTACGGATTAGCGTGCCCTTGAACGAGGGCCGGCGCCGGAGTAGGCTCGGAGCCGGTGACTGAGGAAACCGACTTCAAGCGAGCAAGCCACGGAGTCTGGGAGGCGATGGCGTCGGGTTGGGATGCCCGGCACGCCTACTTCGAGGCGGTCGCCAGGCCGCTTACCGAGCGGATGCTCGAGCGCCTCGACCCTGCACCGGGAGCGACGATCCTCGACCTGGCCGCGGGAACCGGAGTTGTCGGGTTCGCTGCAGCGGAGCTCGTTGGAGACGGTGGGCGGGTCGTCGTCAGCGACTTCGCCGAGGGGATGGTCGCAAGCGCCGAACGTCGCGCGAACGAACTCGGGCTCGGCAACGTCGAGTGTCGCGTGCTCGATGCCGAGCAGCTCGACCTCCCAGACGGGTCCTTCGACGGGGTCATCTGCCGCTGGGGCTACATGCTGATGGCCGAACCGGGGACGGCCCTGAAGGAGACGCGCCGCGTTCTCCGGGCTCGCGGCAGGGTCTCGAGCGCCGTCTTCGCGGGCCCCGAAGAGAATCAGTGGGCCGCCGCCCCGATGAGCGTCCTTCATCGGGCCGGGCACATCCCGGCCCCCCAGCCCGGCGCCCCCGGAATCCTCGCGCTGGGCGATCGCGAGCGCGTCGAGGGGCTCTTCGAGGGCGCGGGCTTCACTGGGGTCCAGATCGAAGCGG
>DATFLZ010000039.1:0-10468 GCA_035267205.1 Solirubrobacterales bacterium
CGCAACAGATAATCCGCACGCTTCTGAGGTCGCCGCTTGGTCTTACTTCCGACGACAACGATCCGACCGTCGGTGAAACTCTTCTGCTCGGTGAATGAGTGCGGGAGATCCTCCCAGCCCGCCTCGACGAGGCGAGGCACCACGTACTTGCGGCAAGTATCGGCCTCGGTTATCACGCAGTCACCTGCGCGGCGGGTGCCGAGAACAAGCTGTGATCCGAGGGCGGTTCGGTCAACGAAGACCCCGCTTTGGTACTCCCTGGCGGTACTCGGGACTGAGTCTCAGCTGATTCGTTGTCACTCTCCACCCCTAAAGACGGCTCCCAGAGCCGTTCCTCGTAACGCGCCCGACAGGATTCGAACCTGTGACCTTCGGTTTCGTAGACCGACGCTCTATCCAGCTGAGCTACGGGCGCGAGTGCGGGCGTCAAGACCTGCCCGCGGCGGCGGATTGTAGGTGACGGTCAGGGGGCCTGGCCAGCCCCGGCGGCAAATGCGCTGACGACGATCGGGGTCTGGCCCTCCAGGACGGTGCGGGACTCGAGCACGGCGCCGCTGCGCTCGGCCTGCTCGCGAACGGCGGCCTCGAACAACGGTAGGCGCGGATAGGCGACGTAGACCGTTCCGCCCCCTCGCCAGGCCTTCTCGTCGTTGACGTCGCGCTCGAGCTCGAAGCCCTCGTCTATATACAGGGGCAGCTCCTGGACCAGCGGATGCTCGTCCGCCGAGGCGAAGGGCCCGCTGGGATCGTTGCCGGGGCGGAAGATGCCCGCGAGGCTCACGTAGACGACGGTGCTGCCCGGCTCCGCCTCGGCCTCGATCAGCTCAGCGGCGGCCTTCCACTGGGGCCGCTGCGCCTCGCCGGCAAGCACCGACGCGCTGCCGAGGGCGAGGGCGAGCGTGGCCAGACCCGCCGCCAGCGCGGTCAGCGGCGGTCGGATCACCGCCGTCAGGACGCCCACGAGAACGAGGAGGTAGGGGAGCGCGCCGGTCAGGTTGCGGGGGTTGAGCAGCGGGGTCCGGATCTCCGAGTAGATCCCGAGGCCGAGCGGCAGCGCGATCGCCAGGGCGGCGAGAAGCACCAGGCCCGGGCGCCGGCCGGCGCCGACGAGCAGACTCTCCGACCAGCGCCTGCGGCCCCGGGGCGTGGCGCGCCGGAGCAGCTCGAAGATGCCGTAGGCGACCACGGCGGCGGCGGCCGCCAGCAGCAGCGCGCCGACGAAGCCCGGCAGTTCCCCGAGCGGCTCGCCGGGATGGCCGCCGAGCAAGCGGCCGAGCGGCTCGATGTCGAACAGGCCGAAGGGGGCGGGCACGGCCAGGTCCGGGTTCTGGCCTACCTCCCCGAGCCAGGGCAGATAGGCGACCGCGACGGCGAGGTAGGCGCCGGCCAAGGCGGGGAAGCTCTCCCGCCGCCTCCACAGCACCCAGAGTGCCTGCACCACGATCGCGAAGCTCGCCGTGTAGTGGGTGTAGAGGGCGGCGGTGGTCGCAACCCAGAGAAGCACCCACCAGCCCAGCGCCCCGCGCCCCTCCCCACCGCGTTCGTCGGTCGCGCGCAGTAGCGCGTAGGTGGAGAGCGGCAGCAGGAAGAGCAGCCCGCCGTAGGCACGTGCCTCGCTGCCGTAGACGATCGCGAACGGCGCGACCGCGATCAGCAGCGCCGCGACGAGCCCGGCCCGGCGACCGCCGAAGCGCTCCCCGAGCAGATAGACGACCGGCACCGACGCAGCCCCGTAGAGGATCGAGGGCAGCCGGATCCAGCCGGGGGCGTCGCCGAGCATCCCCGCGAGCCAGGCGAGCACGTAGTACAGGGGCGGGGTCGCCTCGGTCAGCTCGATGCCGTCGAACACGCCGCCGAGGCTCGCGGCGGAGACCACGCGGTAGGTGTAGAGCTCATCCCCCGCCAGCGCCTGCTGGGAGGCCACCGCGCGGAGGACCAGCGCGAGCGCGGTGATCGTCCCGACCGCGAGCCAGACGCCGCGCCGCTCGCCGATCCGTTCCGCCACAGCCACGGGTTGGCTCATCGCCCGGAATCCTCCCAGAGACTCCAGCCGCATGCGGGACCTGATTCCCATACTGGCCAGCCAGCCAGTATTCTCGAGGCTGGCCGAATGCAACGAGAGGAGAGGCCCATGGAACCGACGAGCACCCCCGGAACGGAGCAGTCGCTCGAGGAGCTTTCGGTATCGGACTCCGAGCACTGGCAGGATGGCCCGCCGCTCGAGGTCTTCAAGCGCCTGCGCTCGGAGTGCCCGGTGCACTGGAGCGAGATGAACGAGTTCCCCGAGGAGGCCGGGTACTGGGGGCTGCACAAGGCCGAGCACATCCGCGAGGTCAGCCTCGATTGGGAGACCTTCTCCTCCCAGGTCGGTGGCTGCGTGGGCCTCACCCACGGGATTCCCCTCGAGCTCATGAACTCGATGTTCATCGGCATGGACCCGCCCAAGCACGACCGGATCAAGCGGCTGTTCCAGCGCGGCTTTACGCCGAAGCGGATCGCCGAGCACGAGGACGAGATCCGCGAGATCACGATCCGCGTGCTCGAGGGCCTCGAGGGCCGTGAATCGTGCGATCTGGTCACCGACGTCGCCCAGCCCGCCGTCTCCCGGGTGATCGGCAGCTTCATGGGTATTCCGGAGGACGAGGACGCGGAGTGGGCGGCGCTGATGAACACGACCCTCGGTGCCGGCGACGGCAACGGCGACACCTTCGCCGAGGCGCCCGAGATCGCGGTCGAGGCCCTCGCCGAGGTCTTCCAGAGGTGCAAGGTGATGGTCGAGGAGCGCCGCGAGAACCCGACCGACGATCTGACCAGCGTGCTGGTCCATGCGGAGATCGAGGGCGAGAAGCTCGCTGACGAGGAGATCGTGATGGGCTTCTTCCTGCTCGTCGCGGCCGGCAACGACTCGACCAAGGCCACGTACACGTCCGGCATGCGGGCACTGATCGAGCACCCCGAGCAGATGAAGCTGCTGGCCGACGACCCGTCGCTGATTCCCGGTGCCGTCGAAGAATGCCTGCGAATGTTCCCCGCCTTTGCCCATTTCCGCCGGACGACGACGCGCGAGACCGAGATCGGCGGCCAGAAGATCGGCGCCGGCGAGAAGGTGATCATGTGGTACCCGAGCTCGAACCGCGACGAGGACGTCTACGACGATCCCGACCACTTCGACGTCCTTCGCAACCCCGAGCACCAGGCGTTCGGCGCGGGCGGCCGCCACTTCTGCCTCGGCACCGCCCTCGCCAGGCTCGAGCTGCGCCTGCTGTTCGAGGAGACGCTGAAGCGATTCCCGGCGATGACGCTCGACGGCGAGCCGGAGCACGTCGTCTCCCCGTTCGTCAACCAGATGCGCACCCTGCCCGTTCGCCTGTAGCGGCACACGGGCCGCGAGCTATCGTGGACCGCAATGGGTCTTTTCGATCGATTCCGCGCTGGGCCGAGGTCGGAGCGCGCCGACAAGGTGCACATCGGCGACCCGCGTTTCGACGCGTGGGAGGTCGTCCGCGAGTTCGAGGACGTGGAGTCGGCCCGCTCCTGGCGCCAGCACCTCGAGGAGGTGGGAATCGACGCGGTCGTCTGCAGCGACCATCCGCTCGACCGCTTCGGGCGCGGTGACGTCTACGTCCAGGTCCCCGCGGACCGCTGGAGCGATGCCGAGGAGTTCCTCTCCAACCTCGATCTCGACTGAGCCGCGGGCGGCGGGCGGCGGCGCCGTGCCTAGGCCCGCTTGAAGATCCTCGGCAGGCTCGCCGGCCGCTCGCGGGCGGCCTTGAGGACCATCTTGCCGATCTCGCGGTAGGTCCCCTCGCGGGGGACCGCGCGCCACAGCTGCGATAGCCAGGCGCGCCCCGCGCCGAAGCCGATCAGCCCGCGGGAAAGCTCGACCATGTCGGCGCGGCGCAGGAGCTCGACCTCGACGCCGGCGTCCCATTGGGGGCGCAGCTCGTGGTGGCGCTCGATCGCGTCGAGGCAGCGGGCCGTCCGCGCCTCGCTCCAGCCGTCGCGGCCGGCGAGCAGCTCGGCGGCGAAGTCGCGGCCGTCGGTGACGTAGACGCCGCCCTGCGAGGCACCGTCGTAGAGGCCGATGTCGTGAAGGATCGAGGCGACGAGCAACAGTTCGCGATCGATCTCTACGCCGCGCTGCTCCGCCAGCCGCTCGCAGATCAGAAAGCAGCGCAGCCCGTGGCGCTCCATGGGCCCGTCGTCCGCGCCGGCGAGCTCGCGGAGCCGCACGAGCGAGTCGCGCTCGGCCTGAGTCTCGACGAGCTCGGCGGCGAGGACCCTGTTGCTGACGTCGGCTGCTCCGGGCACGAGCCCATCCTCGCATGGCCGGTCGGCCGTTGCCGCGCCGATGTGGGAGGGATAGGGTCACCTCCCGTGGGCAACACAGAGCCGCTCTCCCCCGCCGACATCTCCTCGCTGCACGCGGAGCAGGGCCCGATCCACGTCCACGTCGGGGGCACGGCGATCTTCGCAGGCGAGGCGCCCGACTTCGGCGACCTGCTCGCGCACATCGAGCAGCGGCTGAACTTGATTCCGCGCTTTCGGCAGCGCGTCAAGCACGTGCCCGGGAGGGTCGCGCGGCCGGTCTGGGAGGACGACCCCCACTTCGACCTTCGGCGCCACGTGCGCCACCACTCACTGCCCCGCCCGGGTGGAGACGCCCAGCTTCGTGAGCTCGTCGGCCACATCATGTCGGAGCCGCTCGACCAGGATCGACCGCTCTGGCAGATCCACCTGATCGAGGGCCTCGAGCACGGGCGGTTCGCCGCCATCTCCAAGACTCACCACGCGTTGGTTGACGGCGTGGCCGCCGTGGACGTCGGCGCCGTGATCCTCGATCCCGACCCCGAGGGCACCGATCTCGGGCTGCCGACCGAGCCTTGGACGCCCAGCTCTGAAACCAACGAGGAGTTGCTCCGCTCGCGGATCACGAGGACGCAGGAGCGTGCGCTCGGCCTCTGGCGCAGCTCCGTTGAGCGTGCTCTCTCCCCCGCGTCGGCGACGCTCGAAGCCGGCAAGACCGCGCGCGGCTTCGTCGAGCTCGCGCGCAACAGCGATCCCGTTCGACCGACGTTCCTCAATCAGGAGATCGGCCGCGATCGCCGGGTCGCGTTCGCGCGGACCTCGCTGGAGGACGTCAAGCGCGCCGGGAGGGCGGCGGGCGCGACGGTCAACGACGTCGTGCTCAGCGTCTCGACCGGGGCTCTGCGCCGCTACTTCAAGCACCGCGGCGAAGCGATCCCGAAGGAGTTCGTGGCGCTGGTGCCGATGAGCATCCGCAGGCCGGACGAGGAGGGCGAGCTCGGCAACAGGCTCACGACCCTGCTCGTCCCACTGCCGCTCCCCGAGACCGACCCGATCGCACGCCTGCAGAAGATCAGCGAGACCACCGAGAAGCTGAAGCGCTCGGAGGGGGCAAAGGCCGCATCGCTGATCATCGAGGCGTCGGGCTGGGTGCCGCCGACGGTCAACCGCGTGCTCGGTCAGGTGAGCTCGGCGGCGATGTCCCCGGTCAGCAGGGTGGTGCCGCAGCGCCTGCCCTGGAACCTCGTGATCTCCAACGTGCCGGGTCCGCCGATGCCCGTCTACCTGCTCGGCCGACGCCTCGAGGCGATCCACCCCTTCGTCGCGCTCTCACCGCAGCGGCGTGCACTCTCGATCGGCGTGATCAGCTACGACGGCAAGCTGATGTTCGGGCTCGTCAGCGACCGCGACAAGCTCAGCGACCTCGACGTGGTGCCCGGCTTCATCGACGAGGCGCTCGCCGAGCAGCTCGGCTGAACGGCGCCGGAGCTCAATCCCGGATCACCACGGGGGTCCCGAGGGGCACCGCCGCGATCAGCGCCCTGACGTCCTCGTCGGCGGCTCTCAGGCACCCGCTCGAGGCGGCGAGGCCGACGGGGCCGCTCGTGCCGTGGATGGCGACACGGTCGCCACCGATCCAGCCCGGCGGCAGATCGGGCTGATGGGCGCTCAGGGCGATCGCGCAGCAACCGTAGACGGGGTCGAGCCCGCCGACGATCGTGTCGGTCACCGCGAACCGCCCGCTCGGCGTCCCCGACCCCGGCGCGCCGACCGTGACCGAGAACCGCCGCAGGACCTCGTTCGCGCGGCGCAGCTCGACTGACCGCTCGGAGAGATTCGCGTGGATCGAGAGATCCGTGCGACCTAGGCGCAGCTTCGAGCGATCCGACCTGATCCACAGATCCCGGTTCTCCCGCGAGATCGGCGTCGCGACCCGGAGCCAGCTGCCGCGGCGGCCGGTGACACCGAACGCGAGCGGGGAGCCCAACTCGCTCTTCGGACCCGCGCGCTCGACCACCTCGCCGCGAGGGCGATCATGGACCGCGACCCGCTTGCCGCGACGGACTGAAGCGATCAGATGAGCCGCCGCCACATCATCCGAGGCGTCGGGCGGGGGCGGCGAGGCCGACTCCAGAGGCCCCGGATTCGAGGCTTCGGTGACGATCTCCGGGCCCTCTCGCTCACCACCGCCCAGGCCCAGCGCTGCGAACGCAACCACGGCCCCGGCAGTGGCGACGAGCGCGCCGACGAGCGCCGCCCACCCGGGCCGTTTCCACCAGGCGCCGGGGGGTCCCCGGCGTCGCTGCTGACCCTGCTGGCTCACGGCTGCTCCGGCACCGCGGCGCGGATCAGGCCGGCGGGCCGAGCAGGCGCTCCCGGAACAGCTCGAGCACGTCGTCGAGCGCCTGGCGCGTCGGCTCTCCGGGCTCGTCGATCAGATGCTCGGTGAGCACCGAGTGCGGCGGCATGATCGAGTCCGGATTGGCGTCCTCATCTTCGAGCTCAACCGCGACGAAAGCATCGCCGAGCTGCTCGCGAAGGAACTTGAATCGGCCCGACGGGACCAGCCTGTCGCCCTTGAACCGCATGCCGATCACCTTGAGATCCTCGTGCGCACACCGATGCTTGACCCGCTCGAGCTCGTCGGGGCCGATGTCGATCGTGTTGGCCCGGCGCGGCGTGAGCGCGAGCGGCATCGACGGCTGGGACAGCACCGGGGCGAGGATCACCTCATCGGTGGCCATCGCCAGGGCGTAGCCCCCGGTGAAACACATCCCGACCGCCCCCACGCCGGGGCCGCCGCAACGCTCGTGCTCGCTACGGGCCAGCGCGCGCAGCCAGGTGACAATGGGGGAGCTCTTCCCCGTAGCCCAGACCGTGAACTCGCGGCTGGCGCAGCCGCCGACCATCGAGCGGCATGTGTAGCCGAGGGCCGAGGCGGTGCCGTGCGCCTTCGGGTCGGGGTCGCGGCCCGGCTCACCGAACAGGACGGGGAGCACGGCCGTACATCCGAGCCCGGCGACGCGCTCGGCGAACGCCATCACCTTGGGCGTGATCCCCGGCATCTCGGCGATCACGATCACCGCCGGGCCCTCGCCGAGACGGAAGATGTCGTGCGTGACGCCGTCGTGGGTGAAGGGCTCGCGCGGGATGCTCCCGAGGTCGAAGTCGCTCACACCGGGAGCCTATCCCGGCGCCCGGGGAGGTGCCGAGCGGTCACTTTCGGCCGGTAGACGGGGGGAATTGACCGCTCGTCCAAGCCTCAAGCGGAGAGGGAGGGATTCGAACCCTCGAGAGAGCTTGCGCCCCCTACTCGCTTAGCAGGCGAGTGCCTTCAGCCACTCGGCCACCTCTCCGGGTTGTCGGCGAACGACGCCGGGCGCCGGTCCGCTTCGGGCGATTCTAAGGGGGCATTGGCGCTCGGGGTGGACGCGGGGGTGTACTACCCTCGCGCAGCCGTGGAACCGGACCGCCTCTATCAGCGCTACGAGTCGATCTTCGAGGGGATCGAGGCGCCGTTCGCGTTCGTCGACCTCGACGCGCTCGAGGCCAACGCCCGCGAGATGCTCGGGCGAGCATCCGGCAAGCCGATCCGGATCGCCAGCAAGTCGGTTCGCTGCACGGAGGTGATCCGCAGGGTCGCCGCGCTCGACGGCGACTTTCAGGGCATCCTCTGCCTGACGCTCCCAGAGGCGCTGTTCCTCGAGGAGCAGGGCTTCCGGGACCTCGTCGTCGCCTACCCGACGACCAACCGCAAGGCGATCTCGCAGCTCGGCAACCTCGCAGCCCACGACCACGAGGCGGCGCCGACGCTGATGGTCGACGATCCCGTCCAGCTCGACCTGATCGAGTCGGCCACCGGGATCGGCGAGGTCCGGGTCAAGGTCGCCATCGACATCGACGTCGGCTGGCAGGCGCTCCGTGGATCGATCCAGATCGGGCCGAAGCGCTCACCGATCCGCACCGCGGGGCAGGCGCGCAAGCTCGCCGAGGAGATCGTCGCCCGGCCCGGACTCGAGCTGGACGGGCTGATGGCTTACGAGGGGCAGATCGCCGGGGTCGGCGACGATACGCCCGGGCAGGCCCTACGCAACGCCGCGATCAAGCGGATCCAGAAACGGTCGCTGGCCGAGATCCGTGAGCGGCGCGCCGAGATCGTCGCGGCCGTCCGGGAGGTCGCGCCGCTGCGCTTCGTCAACGGTGGCGGCACCGGCAGCCTCGAGCTCACCGCCGCCGAGGACGCGATCACCGAGCTCGGCGCCGGCTCCGGCCTCTACGCGCCCGTGCTCTTCGACCACTACTCGCGCTTCACGCTGACGCCGGCGGCCGCGTTTGCGATCCCGGTCGTGCGCCGCCCCGCCCCGGGCGTGGTCACCGCCCTCGGTGGCGGGTACGTGGCGTCGGGCGCGCCCGCGGACGACCGCCTCCCTGAGCCTTTCCTGCCCCCCGGCCTGAAGCTCGACTCCAACGAGGGCGCGGGCGAGGCGCAGACGCCGCTGACCGGGGAGGCCGCGCTCCGCCTGCGGATCGGCCACCGCGTCTACATGCGCCACGCCAAGGCCGGCGAGCTCTGCGAGCGCTTCAACTCCCTGTATCTGATCGCCGGCGACGAGATCGTCACCGAGGCGGCGACCTATCGGGGCGAAGGCCACGCCTTCCTGTAAGCAGCAACCGACCAGCAACAAGGAGACGAAGATGATCAGCAAGCTCGATTTCGTCGGCATCCCGTCTCAGGACGCCGACCGGGCCCGCAAGTTCTACGTCGAGACCCTCGGGCTACGGCCCGACGAGGAGGCCGAGTACGAGGTCTGGGCCGGGGGCACCTGCCTGGCGATCTGGGAGCCGGCCAAGGCAGGGATGGAGTTCGCGCCCCAGCGGAATGCCCACCCGGCGCTGCACGTCGACGACGTCGCAGCGGCCCGGTCCGAGCTCGAGTCCAAGGGCGTCGAGTTCTTCGGCGACATCATGGACTCGGGCGTCTGCCACATGGCCTTCTTCCGGGACCCCGACGGCAACGACCTGATGCTCCACAGCCGCTACGCGGACTGACACCGGCGCACTCGGCCCCGGACCCGATTAGCCCGGGGTCGAGTCGGTGTCTCAGCTACAAAAAGGAACGCATGGCCACGACCACCGACACGAATTCCGAGCTCGCGATCGAAGCGAGCGGGCTGCGCAAGATCTTCGGCGAGACGTTGGCCGTGGACGGCGTCGATCTCGCCGTGCGAAGCGGTTCCGTTTACGGCGTACTCGGCCCCAACGGCGCGGGCAAGACGACGACGATCCGGATGCTCGCGACGCTGATGCCTCCCGACGGGGGCAGCGCTCGCGTGCTCGGCCACGACATCGTCTCCGAGGCCGACGCGGTCCGGGGCCTCGTGAGCCTGACGGGCCAGCTCGCCTCCGTGGATGAGGATCTGACCGGACAGGAGAACCTGGTCCTGATCGGGCGCCTCCTCGGCCTCGACCGGGGCACCGCCCGCGGGCGGGCGGACGAACTCCTCGGCGCCTTCGGCCTGGAGGACGCCGCCGACAGGCTCGTCAAGAACTACTCGGGCGGCATGCGCCGTCGGCTCGACATCGCCGCCTCGATCGTGGTCACGCCGGAGCTGATGTTCCTCGACGAGCCGACAACCGGGCTCGACCCGCGGTCGCGCAACCAGGTCTGGGGGATCATCCGCGCGCTGGCGGCGGGCGGCACCACGATCCTGCTCTGCACCCAATACCTGGAGGAGGCCGACCAGCTCTGCGAGGGGCTCGCCGTGATCGACCACGGTCGGGTGATCGCCGAGGGCACCCCGAACCAGCTCAAGGCATCGGTCGGCTCGGGCTCGCTGCGCCTGCGGGTCGCCGAGGCGGGGCGACGGGACGCCGCCGCCGAGCTGCTCGAGCGCGAGCTCGGCCCGGTCCACCTGGAGGCTGATCCCGCCGCGCTCTCGATCCAGTGCGGCGAGGCCGAACGCGGCGCGGAGGCCGTCGCCGCCCTGGCCCGCGCCGGCATCGAGGTAGCCGACTTCTCGATGGGACAGCCGAGTCTCGACGAGGTGTTCCTGGCCCTCACCGGGCGGCCCGCGGAGGACCAGGACGAGGGCGAGGGCAGCGACCGGAGCGAGGTGGCGGCATGAGCGATCGGACCGAGCCCACCGACTCCCGCGCCGAC
>DATFLZ010000040.1:0-13484 GCA_035267205.1 Solirubrobacterales bacterium
CTCCTCCGACGAGGTCGCCCCCGACCGGATCTTCGAGGCCGCGGTCGATGGCGATCCCGAGGACGACCCGTTCACCTGGGAGTCCGAGCGCCGGAGCGACTTCGAGCGCCGCGCCGCGCTCGGGCACTCGCATGTGCTCTACGCGCTCAGCCCCGGCGGCGCGCTCGCCTCGGCCAAGCGGACGGCCCGCTTCCGCGAGCGCATCGAGGCGGCGGCGGAGGAGCATGGAGCGAGCGCCGACCTGATGGAAGCGATGGTGCTGCTCGAGAGCGCGGGTCGCCCGGAGGTGATCGCGGGGGGCAGCGACCCGGCCAACGCGAGCGGCCTCGCCCAGATCGTCGCGTCGACGGGAATCTCGCTGCTCGAGATGCCGATCGACCTGCCACGCAGTCAGGAGCTGACCACGCGGATGGCGCGCTCGCTCGAGCGGGCCGGCGATCTGCGCAAGCGGGCGCAGCGGGCCGGCGCCAGGCCGAAGCCGAAGCAGCAGCGCAAGGCGGAGAAGCTGCTGTTCCGCGCCGAGGAGGCCGAGAGCGACGCCGAGGTGGCGCGCCGTGAGCGCGCCCGCATCGATCCGCGCTTCGATCCCGAGGCCGCGCTCGACGGCATGGGGCGGTATCTGGAGATCGCCGAGGACAGCTTCGGCGCCGAGGACCTCGCGGTCACGAGCTACCACATGGGGATCGGCAATCTCGGCGACGTGGTGGAGGCCTACGTCGGCCCCGAGCAAGCCGAGATGGCGCTCGCCGACCTGGTCGAGCTCAGGGATCTCTCGTACGCCCAGCTCTTCTTCGACTCGAGCCCCACCTCCAATCCGGGCACCTGGAAGATCCTGGACGGGTTCAGCGACGACAGCAAGACCTACTACTGGCGGGTGCTCGCGGCGCTCGAGATCATGGAGCTCTACCGGTCCGATCGCCAGGAGCTGAAGCGCCTCAGCGGGCTGCACGGCAACAAGGCGACCGCCGAGGAGGTCTTCCATCCCGAGGACGACACGCGGGCGTTCGACGACCCCGACGAGATCCGGGACGGTCTCGACGCGGGCGAGCTCGCCGAGATCCCGTCAGGCGGGGAGCTGGGATTCCGCGTCGGGCCGCAGCTCGGCGAGCTGGCCGATGAGCTCGGACAGGAGCGGTCGCTCTATCGCGCGCTGCGTCCCAAGGCCCTGGCGACGCTGATCTATCTGTCGGGTCGCGTGCAGGCGATCACCGGGAAGCGCGGCCCCAAGCACCGCCTCGTCGTGACGAGCGCCGTGCGCGACCGCGAGTACCAGCGCCTGCTGGTCGGCCGCAACCGCGAGGCGACGCCCGCCTACTCCCTCCACACCACCGGCTACTCCTTCGACATCCTCCGCGACTACTCCGGCGACAAGCAGGCCGCCGCCTTCCAGTTCGCGCTCGATCGCCTCAAGGCGTTGGGAGTGATCGACTACGCGCGCGAGCCCCGCGCCATCCACGTGACGGTCTCGAACGGCGCCGACCCGCTGCTGCAGTAGGGCCTGTGGCGTGGTGGGACCCGGGGGTCAGGTGTGTTTGACGGTGAGGACCTCGCCGTCGCGCATCACGTAGTCGCGGCCCTCGATCCGGAGGGTGCCGCGCTCGCGCGCGGCGGCATAGCCGCCGGCGTCGACCAGCTCCGACCAGCCGATCACCTCCGCCTTGACGAAGCCGTCGGCGATGTCGGTGTGGATGCGGCCGGCGGCATGCCACGCGGTGAGGCCCTTCCGGAGGCTCCAGGCGCGGCCCTCCACCGCCTCCCCGGCGGTGAAGAAGCTGATCAGGTCGAGCAGCGAGTAGGCCGCGGCCAGCATGCGCGCCAGGCCGGACTGCTCGAGCCCGAGATCCTCGCGGAGCGCGGCGGCGTCCCCGGCGTCCAGCTCGGCGAGCTCCGCCTCGATCTTGGCGCTCAGCGCGATCGCCTGGTCGCCCCCGGCGGCCGCGTGCGCGACGAGGTCCTCGGGCGGGTCGGCCACGCCCTCGTCGACGTTCGCCACATAGAGCACCGGCTTCGAGGTCAGCGCCTGCAGGTTGCGGACCGCGCCGGCGGCAGCGTCCGGGGCAGGGACGGAGCGCACGGGCTCGCCGCGCTCGAGCGCGGCGACGACCTGCTCGAGCCAGTCGCGCTCGGCGATCGCCTCCTTCTCCATCGCCTTGGCCTGCTTGGCGACCCGCTCCAGCCGGCGCTGGGCCTGCTCGAGATCGCTGAGCATCAGCTCGGCCTCGATCATCTCCGCGTCGGAGACCGGGTCGACGCTGCCGTCGGGATGCGGGACGCCGTCGTCGCTGTGGGCGCGCACGACGTGGCAGATCGCGTCGGTCTCCCGGATCGAAGCGAGGAACTGGTTGCCGAGCCCCTCGCCGGCGTGCGCGCCCTTGACCAGGCCCGCGATGTCGTGCACCTCGAGCGACTCGTGGACGATCGGGGTCGCGCCGACCGTCTCGCAGACCTCCTCGAGCCGCTCGTCGGGGACAGGTGCGATCGCCACGTTCGGCTCGATCGTCGTGAACGGATAGCCGGCCGATTCCGCCCCGGCCTGGGTGAGGGCGTTGAACAGCGTCGACTTGCCGGCGTTCGGCATCCCGACGATCCCGACCTTCATCGAGCCCAGATCTCCTCGCCGGCGGAGCTGCGCGGCGCCAGTCCCGGCAGCGGCCAGTGCCGGCCGATCTCGCGTCCGAGCAGCATTCCTGCCAGCACGTCGGAGGGGTAGTGCATGCCGAGATACGGGCGCCCGAGACATACGGCCAGCGCGAGCATCGTGAGCGGGGCCCGGGCACCGGGGGCGACTCGCCCCATCGCGGTCGCCGCCGCGACCGAGGACGTCGAGTGGGCGGACGGGAAGGACAACTTGCTCGGGGCGCGCGCGAGCCGCGGGTGGTCCTCGATCAGCGGCCGCTCGCGGCCGACGGCGAGCTTGACGGCGTAGTTGAGCGCGACCGCCGCGGGCCCCACGGCGCTCGCTGCCCACCAGGCCTCACGGCGACCGGAGTCGAGGCCGGCGCCCACCGCCCCGATCGCGATCCAGCCCAGCCCCCACTCGCCGAAGGTGCCGAGTGCTCCGACCACCCGTTCGGTCGTCCTGCTGTGGCCGCGCGTGCGCAGCGCGACGAGCAGCTTCTGGTCGAGGCGGCCGAGGGTCTTGAGCGGGCCGCGACGGGTCGAGCCGGCGCGCGGGCGGGGGCGGAGTGGTCGGGGACGTTCGAACACGGCGGCGGAGGATAGGCGGCTCCGGCCCGCGGCGGGCGGGCCGGCGAAGCGGCTCAGAGCTCGCGGCGCAGCAGCGTGGTGACCCGCTCCGCGGCTCGCTGCAGCGGGCCGCGGTCCGACCACCGGTTCGGATCGATCCGCTCGGCGCGTTCCAGGTCCTGCTCGAACTCTCGCTCGAGGTCCTCGGCAAGTCCACCGTCGAAGGCGCTCACCGTCAGCTCGTCGTTCAGCTGGAAGGAGCGGTTGTCGAAGTTGACGGTCCCGATCGAGCACCAGCACCCGTCGATCACCAGGCTCTTCGCGTGCAGCATCGTGGGCTCGTACTCGTACAGCTCGACGCCGCCCTCGAGCAACTCCGCGTAGGTGTTGCGGCCCGCGAGCTGCACGAACGCCTTGTCGGTGTGCTCACCGGGAACCAGGACCCGGACCCGCACGCCCCGCCGCGCCGCATCGCAGAGCGCCTTCACGAACGGCGGCCGCGGTGCGAAGTAGGCGGCGGTCAGATCGAGCGTGCGCTCGGCGGAGGCGATCGCGAGGAAGTAGAGGACCTCGATGTTGCTGTCACCGACGGCCGAGCCGGAGCGGACGATCTGCATCGCCAGGCCGTCCTCGCGCGGCTCGAGCTCCGGGAGCAGGCGCTCGCCGATCAGCGCCTCGCCCGTAGCCTCGACCCAGTGCTCGGCGAACACGCCCTGCAGGGCCCGAACGGCGGGCCCATGGATCCGCAGGTGAGTGTCCCTCCAGTGATCCGGCTCCTCGGCGTCCCCGGTCCACTCGTCGGCGATCCCGACACCTCCGGTGAAGCCGATGCTCCCGTCGACAACGAGCACCCGGCGATGGCTTCGGTTGGCGACGCGGCCGAGCAGATGCGGTCTCGGGGGCCGGAACCGGACCACGTTCGCGCCCGCCTCGCGTAGCTCGCGGACCAGCTCGGGCCGCATCTTCGCCGAGCCGACGGCGTCGAGCAGCACCCGGCACTCGACGCCCGCCGCCGCGCGCTCGCGGATCGCTTCGGCGACCTCGTCCGCGATCTCGCCGCGCCAGTAGACGTACGTCTCGAGATGGATCGAGTGCTCCGCGCCGCGGATCGCCTCGAGGATCGGCGGGAAGATCTGATCGCCGTTGATCAGCAGCTCGGCGCGGTTGCCGTCGGTCGCGACGTGCCCCGTGAGCGCTTCGGCCGCGCGGCGGAAGTCGTCGCGGGAGGGCGGCGCCGGAGAGCGCGCCTCGTAGCCGTCCTGGTCCTCCCGGCGGTGCCGGAGCGACTCGCTGCCGTACCAGCCGAGCCACGCGGCGGCGATCGCGGCCGGCCAGCCGAGCCGGCGCCAGAGGGGCACCCGCTCGGCGGCGAGCAGCTCACGCGCCCGCTCCGGCAGCTCGGAGCTCCTGCCGTCGAACCGGTCGAGCGGACCGCTCATGGGACCACCAGCCTGAGCGCCTGCGCCTCGACGCCGAACTCCAGGGGTGAGCCCCCGAGGGAATCGGAGCCGACGAGCTCGCCGTCGATGTTCAGCTCCTGGGGCTCGCCGAGCTCGACGGTGATCGCCGAGCAGCGGGCGCTGTGAACCCCCTTCTGGTCCTCGACCGTTCCGGAGCGCAGCCCGACGGCGCGCTTGGCGAGCGCCGCCCTCGGCCCGCCCTCGATCACGACCGCGTCCAGGCGGCCGTCGTCCGCGTCCGCGTCGATCTGCGACCCGCCGCCGAACGCGCCGGTGCAGCCGATCATCACCTGCCAAGCGTCCCCCTCGTAGAGCTCATCGCCGCCGCACTCGACGCGGCAGCGGATCGGATCGGCCTGCGCGCCCGCGCGCATCGCGCCGACCGTGTAGGCGAGGGCGCCGAGCGACTCCTTGAGCTCGTCGGCGGCCTCGGCGGCCGCGGGGGAGAGGCCCAGGCTGGCGACGTTGACGAACGCCCGCGATCCCGCCCGCGCGAGATCCAGGGCCCGCGAACGCTCGCCTCCCGTGGCCAGCTCGGCAGCCTCCTCGACGTCCGCGGGCAGCCCCATGCGCTCGGCGAAATCGTTGGCGGTCCCGGTTGGGATCACGGCCAGCTCCACCCCGCGGGCGCGCGACGCCTCGGCCGCCACGGCGATCGAACCGTCGCCGCCCGAGACGACGATCCGGTCGCAGTCGGGGACGCCACCGTCCTCCGCTGCTGCCTCGATCGAGAGCTCCTCGACCTCGGCGCCCGCAGCCCGGAGGAGCTCGGCGACATCGGCCTCACCGGCCGACCCCGATCCAGGATTTGTGATCAGCACGATCTCGCGCACGCTATGAGCGTAGTTACCCCCGCGCCCGCCGTCCGACCCAGGCGGTGGAATCCCTGGCATGGAGGGGAGTTCCCGCGAACAACGGCTCAGGCGCTTCGAGGCCGACTTCCGGGCCGCCGGACTGCCCTTGTTCGACGAGGACTTCTCGGCCTCGACCGATGTCTTCAATCGGGCCGTCCCGCTGCTGGCGTTCATCTTTCTCGGCCAGATGCTGGGCGCGATCAAGCTCGAGTGGTCGTTCCTCGCCAACGTCGCCGCCGTGCTCGCGGGGCTGGCGATCCTGCTGACCGCCGCCGGGCTCGTCAATCGCTGGCGCGGCCGGCCGTTCGGATCGGTTCCCGAGCAGGTCGGGACCACCGAGCTGGCCGCCTTCGTGCTGCTCCCCGCCCTGCTTCCCCTGATCTTCGGTGGGCAGGTGGAGAACGCCCTGTGGACCGTCGTCGCGAACCTGGCGGTTCTCGCCGTCATCTACGCCGTGCTCGCCTACGGGCTCCCGTCGATCCTGGTGTGGACGGCGAAGCGCCTGTACCGCCAGCTGCTCTCGTCGCTGATGCTGCTCGCCCGCGCCGTCCCGCTGCTGCTGATCTTCGCGCTGCTCGCCTTCGTCAACACCGAGATGTGGCAGGTCTTCGCGACCGTTTCCGACCCCGGACTGATCGCGATCGGCGTGCTCTTCTTGTCGCTGGGGACAGCATTCCTCCTCGCCCGGCTGCCGCGCGAGGTGCGCGAGCTCGAGAGCGAGGTCGGCGGCGATGCGCCGGAGCTGACCACTCCGCAGCGCCGCAACGTCGGCACGGTCCTGTTCGTCAGCCAGGCGGTGCAGGTGCTCACGGTCGCGCTGACCGTGGCCGCCTTCTTCATCGTCTTCGGCGCGATCGCGATCACACCCGAGGCCCGGGAGGCGTGGATCGGCAGCGAGGGCGACGTGCTGCTCACGGTCACCCTCTGGGGGGAGCAGTTCCAGCTGACCGCCGAGCTGCTCAAGGTCGCCGGGGGCCTGGCCGCCTTCAGCGGCCTCTACTTCGCGATCGCGATGCTGACCGACTCCACCTATCGCGAGGAGTTCCTGGAGGAGCTCACGGGCGAGATGCGTTCGGTCTTCCGTGAGCGCGCCGAGTACCTGCGGCTCCGGGCGGCCCCGGCCGGCACGCGCTGAGCCGGCCGCTGGCACAATCGCGGCCGATGCCAGAGCCGACAACCACCCGGATGGTCCCCGACTTCGAGCACCTCCCCGGCAATCACTGCGGCTCGACCGCGCTCCGCAACCTGCTCCATCACCACGGAGCGCCGGTCAGCGAGGAGCTCGCGTTCGGCCTCGGGGCGGGCCCGTGCTTCTACTACATCCCGATGGACGGCTCCTCGCCCTCGCGGTTCACCAACGGCCGCACCGGGCGGCTGGAGGAGAGCTTCCTCGAGCTGACCTGCTCGCCGCTGCGGATGCGGACCTCGGAGGACCCTGAGCGGGCGTGGGAGCTGGCCGCGACGACCGTGGACGAGGGCCGACCGGCGATCCTCCTCACCGATCTCTACCACCTCGACCACTACGGCAACTCGGCGCACTTCCCCGGGCATGCGGTGACCCTGATCGGATACGACGCGGAGGCGGCCTACGTCGCCGACACCGGGTTCGAGGAGATCCAGGCGACCTCGCTGACGGGCCTCGAGCGGGCTCGCCACGAGCAGCATCCCTTCTACCCGCTCGCGGGTCAGATGGTCGACCTGCCGCCCGGCGAGCGGGTCTCGGCCGGCGCGCTCGCCGAGGCCGCCCCCGCGGCGATCGATCGCGCCGCGCGGCTGATGCTGGAGCCGAAGCTGGGCGAGCTCGAGGGGCTGCCCGCGCTGCGCCGCTTCGCGGCCGAGGTCGGCTCGTGGCCCGCGGACGCCTCCGACTGGCAGTGGTGCGCCCGCTTCAACTACCAGGTGATCGAGCGACGCGGCACGGGCGGCGGCAACTTTCGCGCCATGTACTCGCGGTTCCTCGAGGAGGTCGGCCGCGCCGAGGCGCCCCTGGCCGCCACCGCCGCTGAGCGCTGGACCGAGCTGGCCGGCGCCCTGTACGAGGCGAGCGAGCTGGACGAGCCGGACCCCGAGCGGTGGGAGCGGATCGGAGCCGTGGCCGGTCAGGTGCTCGAGGCCGAGGAGCTGCTCTGGGAGGCGCTGGCCGCGGGCTTCTCGAGGCGGCCGAAGTAGCCGATCAGGGGCCCGGTGCGCTCGAGGGGACCGAGTCCTGCCCCCGCGCCGAGCCGGGTCAGGTCGCCCGGCGTCGTGTAGTGGGGGTCGCCGAACAGCTCGCCGGCGACCAGCCGGCCGCCGGGCTTCAACACCCGCGCGATCTCCGCGATCGCGGCCTCGCGATCGGCGATCTCGCCGAGGACGGTGATGAGCACCACGGCGTCGAAGCTGTCGTCCGCGTAGGGGAGCTCGGTGGCGTCGCCCTGGGTCGCGGTCACGTTGCCGATCCCCGCCTCGCGGACTCGCTCCATCGTGTGGTCGAGCATCTCCTGCTGGAGGTCGAAGATCTCGATGACGCCGTCGGGAACCCAGCCCGCCATGTCGAGGGTGTAATAGCCAGTCCCCGGACCGATCTCGAGAATCCGCTCCGCCGGCAGCGGGCCGAGCACCTCCGCCAGTCGGTCGCGGGTGATCAATGGGTGCGGCGCGTCGACCCAGAACCGCTGGCTGTAGGGGCAGGCCGAGGGGTTCTTGCGCCACCACAGGGCCGCCCCGACGAAGGCCAGGGCCGCGAGCAAAAGGAGGCGCTTGATCACGTCGCGTCCCCCCGCCCGGGTCAGTTGCGGAAGCCGACCGAGTGGTCGCCCGCGGCCACCCGGACGAACGCGACCTTGGCGAGATCGATGTCGACCTCGCCGTCGTCGGTCGCGACGGTCTGCCAGCCGCCGTCGCTGAGCCCCTTCCGCAGGCGCTCGAGGTCCGTCTCGGACACCTTCAGGGTGATCACCTGCTGGCCGACGAAGCCGACCTCGATCCGCTTGGTCTCGGGCATGTCGATTCAGTGTCCTTCCGCGGGTTGAACGATTTCGGTGAGCACGGCCCCGGTTGACTTGGGGTGCACGAACGCGACCTTGCTGCCGCGGATTCCCGTGCGCGGCGTCTCGTCGATCAGCGCGACCCCGTCGTCCGCGAGCTGCTTCAGGGTCGCCTCGATATCGCTGACCGCGTAGGCGACGTGGTGCAGGCCGGGTCCCTTCTTCTCGAGGAACTTGCCGACCGGGGTCTTGTCGCCGAGCGGGGAGAGCAGCTCCACGTGACCGTCCCCGACGTCGAGCAGAACCGCCTCCACGCCCTGCTCGGTCACCGTCTCGCGGTGTACGAGCGGCATCCCGAGCGTCTCGGAGTAGAGGGTGATCGCGGCGTCGAGGTCGTCGACGGCAACGCCGATGTGATCGATTCGGTCAAGCATGCCGCCAGTCTATTCGTCGCCGGCGGGGCGGTGCCGGGAGCGGTCTATCCTCGCCGGGATGAGCGACCTGGCCGCCACCTACATAGGTCACGCGACCTCGCTCGTGAGCGCCGGGAGCAGCCGCGTGCTCACCGATCCGCTGCTTCGGGGCAGCCTGATGGGCCTGTTGCGCCGCCGCCATGCCGAGCCCGCGCTCGGCTCCGAGCCGCTGGACGCGGTGCTGATCTCCCACGTGCACCACGACCACCTCGACCTCCCGAGCCTGCGCCGGCTCCCGGAGGGCACCCCGATCGTCGTTCCCTTCGGCGCCGGCCGGCTCCTGCGTCGCAAGGGGTTCGAGCGGGTCGAGGAGGTCGGCGTCGGGGACCGGCTGCGGTTCGGGGCGCTCGAGGTCGAGGTCACTCCCGCGGTTCACATCGCGGTCCGCCGGGGCGCGCAGCGGTCGCCGGCCCTGGGCTATCTGATCGGGGACGGCCGGGCCAACGCCTACTTCGCCGGCGACACGGAGCTGTTCGCGGGGATGGCGGACCTCGCGGGGCGCGTCGATCTCGCGCTGCTGCCGATCTGGGGATGGGGCCCGACGCTGGGACCCGGCCACATGAACCCCGAGCAGGCGGCGGAGGCGGTGGGCATGCTGCGCCCGCGCCGCGCCGTGCCGATCCACTGGGGGACCTACTCGCCGCTCGCCGCGCCGCGGCTGTGGCCCTGGATGAGCCACGGGCCGGCCCGTGGCTTTGCCGAGCACGCGGCGACGACCTCGCCCGAGACCGAGGTCGTGATCCTCGAGCCCGGTCAGAGCGTCGCGGCCGGCTGATCCCCGGCGCCGTTCTCCTCGGCGCGATCTCGCCGCGGCGTGTTTCCGGCCCAGTAGGCGTCCATGATCACCGCGATCTGTCCCCGGTCGATCGACTCGTCCTCGAGCAGCGTCTCGGCGATCTCGTCGAGGAGGTCGCGGTTTTCGGAGATCAGGCGGTGCGCTCCCCGGTACGCCTCCTCCGCGATGTCGGTGACCTCCTCGTCGCGGCGCTGCCGCATCATCTCGGAGATGTTGAAGTCGTCGGCCGGCACCTGGTGGGAGCGGATCGACGTTCCCATTCCGTACTCGTAGACCATCCCTCGCGCGATCAGCGTGACCTTGGCGAGGTCGTCGGCGGCGCCGGTCGTCACCTTTCCGAACGTGATCTGCTCGGCGAGACGGCCGCCGAGCAACACCTTCATGTAGTCGACGAGCTCCTCCCGCGACTTCAGGTAGCGGTCCTCCTTCGGCAGGTTCAGGGTGTAGCCGAGCGCCTTGCCCCGGGGCACGACCGAGACCTTCTGGACCTTGTCCACGGTCGGCAGCAGCTCCGAGATCAGCGCGTGGCCGGCCTCGTGCCAGGCGACGACGCGCTTCTCATGGTCGGTCATGACCTTGCGGCTCGCGAGCCCCGCGATGACCCGCTCGAACGCGTTGTCGAAGTCCGCGTGCGTGACGAACTCGCGCTTGGCCCGGCCGGCCTGGATCGCCGCCTCGTTGCAGAGGTTGGCGAGGTCCGCTCCCGTCAGGCCGGAGGTGTGCTGGGCGACCCTTTGCAGGTCGACGTCCTGGCTCAGCGGCTTGTCGGCGGTGTGGACCTCGAGGATCGCCCGGCGGCCGTGCAGGTCCGGCGGCGGGACCAGGACCTGGCGGTCGAAGCGCCCGGGGCGCAGCAGCGCGGGGTCGAGCTTCTCGAGCAGGTTCGATGCGGCCATGACGACGATGTTGTCGGTCGCCTCGAAGCCGTCCATCTCGACGAGTAGCTGGTTCAGCGTCTGATCGCGTTCGCCCGAGATGTCGGACCCACGCGTGGCGCCGACGGCGTCGAGCTCGTCGATGAAGAGGATCGAGGGCGCGTTCTCCCGCGCCTCCCGGAACAGGCGCCGGATCCTGGCAGCGCCGAGGCCCGCGAACATCTCCACGAACGAGGAGGCCGACTGACTGAAGAAGTTGGCGCCGGACTCATGGGCGACGGCCTTGGCGAGCATCGTCTTGCCGGTGCCCGGAGGGCCGTGGAGCATGATCCCCTTCGGGACCTTCGCGCCGAGCGCCTTGAATCGCTTCGGGTCGGAGAGGAAGTCAACGACCTCCTGGAGCTCCTCCTTGGTGCCCTCTACCCCGGCGATGTCCTCCCAGGTCACACCGCTCCGCCGCTTGGACGCCTTGATCTCCTTCGGCTTGGTCTTGGGCATCACCGAGAGCATCCGGAACATCACGTAGATCAGCAGCGCGAAGAAGACCAGCGTGATGATCGGTAGCCATCGGTCTACCTGAAGGAGGAAGCTGTCGAGATCTGCGATCGGGATCATTCGGGATCCGGCCCGGTGCATGGAGCGGGTGCCCGCCACCTGGCCTCACCTCCCCTATCGGGAGCACGAGCGGGAAGGTTTAGCGCTGCGAGGCGGGCCGCACCGAAAACCGCGCCCGGCCGCGAATCAGGCTGCGCCCTCGGCCTCCAGGATCGCGTCCATCGCGGCGACGCCGACCTCGATCTGCTCGTCGTTGGGCTCCCGCGTGGCGAACAGTCGCTGGATCGAGTTGCCGCCGGCGTGCACCGCGCGGCCGACCGGCGAGTCCGGGTTGCGCTCGGCGTAGACGAAGGTCTCGACCGCGAGCGAGAGGCTCGCCACCGACACGGTCGCCTGCGCGACATGACCGGGCCGGTTGGGGAGGCGCTGGAGGATCGCCTGGCCGGCGACCGTGAAGATCATCATCGGGGCGATCAGGTTCGACCCGCAGCGGTCGTGCTCCTTGGCCGCGATCGAGGGATCGCGGCTGCCCTGCTCGTACGCGGCGATCGCCTTGTGCTCGACCCCGTGGTAGGCGGCGAGCTCGGTCCCGCTGAGCGCGACCATGGCGGGCAGCATTCCCAGGACCGCCGCGGCTGCCTCGCGTCCCGGCGTCGCGGCGCTGCCGCCCTTGCCGCGCAGGACGTTGTTGGCGAGGGTGACGCCCCCGGCCGCGAGCAGCACCCGCGGATCCTCGAACGGCAGGCGCGCGGACGGCAGCGCCTTACGGGCGATCGGGATCACCGCGAAGGCCTCGGCCATCCGGACCGGTCCCCGGAGCAGGGGAACCTTGGCGACCAGGTTGCCGCCGAAGTTCGGCTTCGGCCCCGATGCCACATCGATGTCGCCCGTCTTGGAGTTGCGCGCGGCCGCCGCCCACGAAGTCGGGCCGTGAACGAGCAGCCCGTTTCGCATCGCCATCCCGCCCAGTCGCATCGGCTCCCCGCTGTCGGCGCTCGGGCCGGCGCCGTTGCTGCTCGGCTGCGCGGCGGCGGATTCGCCGCCGGCCTCCGCAGAACTCGGGATCGCGGTCACCGGCTCAGAACTTCGGGCAGTCGGGCTTGCCGAGGACGCCGTACTGGATCGCTGCCCCGCGGCCGTCCGGGTACTTGCCCTTTCCCTTGCCCTGATGCTCGAACGCCGTCGTCGTGTACAGCGTCACCTTCTTCTTCTTGCCGCGCTTCTTGAGCTTGCACTTGCGCTTGATCGGGTCCGAGAAGGTGACCGTGCCCTTCGCTGAGCTGCAGTTGGTCTTCTTCTTCCCGTTCAGGTCGCAGAGCTTCACGTTCCGCGCCCTGGCGCTGACCTCGTCCTTGCCCCAGCCCTTCCACTTGCCGATCTTCTTCGCCTTGTAGAAGTTGGAGGAGGACTTGTACTTGACCTTGCCGGGCTTCTTCAGCGCCAGGGTCTTGGTCGAGCCGTCCTTCTTGGTCTTGCTGGTCAGTCCGAAGGTCTTGTTGGCGCCCTTGCCGGCCTCGCCCGGCACCGCGACAACGAGCGCGAGGCCGAGCGCACAGATGAGTGCGGCCGCCGTCGCGATCTTCCTGCCTACGATCATCGTTCCCTGTCCTGAAGTCATTTGATCCCGCCTTTCTTCCGCGTGCGTTTGAGGTGCGGGACTCTAGCGAGCGTCGCGCGTCATCCGGCCGGATCGTCCACCCCGCCGCCGATACTGGGCGCATGGCGGATCAGCTGTTCGAAGACACGGGCTCCGATGACACCTCCGCGCGGCTCGCCGGCGGGGGCGCGCCGCTGGCCGTGAGGATGCGGCCGGGCGGCCTGGAGCAGCTCGCCGGACAGGGGCACCTGCTCGCCTCCGGCTCGGCGCTCAGGACGGCGATCGAGACCGGCGCGCCCCACTCGATGATTCTCTACGGGCCGCCGGGGACGGGGAAGACGACGATGGCGCGGATCGTCGCCTCCGCGGCCGGCTGGGCGTTCGAGGAGGAGTCGGCGGTGAACGCCGGTCGCGCCGAGGTGCGCGCGGTCCTGGAGCGTGCCCGCGAGCGGCTCGCGGCCGGCGGCCGGCGCACGGTCTTCTTCCTCGACGAGATCCACCGTTTCAACAAGGGCCAACAGGACGCGCTGCTCCCCGCGGTGGAGGACGGCCTCATCGTCCTGATCGGCGCCACCACTGAGAACCCCTACTTCGAGGTCAACTCGGCGCTGCTCAGCCGCTGCCAGATCTACGAGCTCCGGGCGCTCGAGGCCGGTGACCTCAGGGGCCTGCTGGATGCGGCGCTGGCGGACCCGGGCCGGGGGATCGCGGAGCCGCCGCCG
>DATFLZ010000041.1:0-7035 GCA_035267205.1 Solirubrobacterales bacterium
CTGAAGATCCCGTTCGAGGCGCGTGAGGTGATCGCGCGGATCGTCGACGGATCGCGCTTCGACGAGTTCAAGCCCGGCTTCGGCACCCAGCTGGTGACCGGTTGGGCCGAGCTCTGGGGCTACCCGGTCGCGATCCTCGCCAACAACGGGGTGCTCTTCAACGAGGATGCCGAGAAGGCCGCTCACTTCATCCAGCTGGCGGATCAGGTCGACACGCCGCTGCTCTTCCTCCAGAACACCAGCGGCTACATCGTCGGCACCGACTACGAGCAGCGCGGGATCGTGAAGGCCGGGGCGAAGATGATCAACGCCGTGGCCAACACGGGGGTTCCGAAGCTGACCCTGATGATGGGCGGCTCCTATGGCGCCGGCAACTACGGGATGTGCGGGCGCAGCTTCGAGCCCCGGTTCATCTTCGCCTGGCCGAACTACAAGACCGCCGTGATGGGTCCCAAGCAGCTCGCCGGCGTGATGGAGATCGTCGCCCGCGGCAAGGCCGAGCGGGCCGGGATCGAGCTCGACGCCGAGCAGGAAGAGCAGCTCAAGGCCGCCAGCGGCGCCGTCGAGGAGCAGATCGAGACCGAGTCGGACGCCTTCATCTCCTCGGGAGAGCTCTGGGACGACGGCATGATCGACCCACGGGACAGCCGCACGGCGCTCGGGATCGCGCTCTCCGCCTGCCACTCCAGCGAGGTCGCCGGCTCGCGGCGATTCGGCGTCTTCCGGATGTAGCCCGATGCCGGCCGAGCCCACGCAGATCACCAAGGTGCTGGTCGCCAACCGCGGCGAGATCGCGAGGCGCGTGTTCAGCGCCTGCCGGCGGATGGGGATCGGCACCGTCGCCGTGTATTCCGAGCCCGACGCGGGCGCTCCCTTCGTCCACGATGCCGATGAGGCCGTGCCGCTGGGCGGCACCGCGGCAGCGGACTCCTACCTGCGGGCCGACGCGCTGATCGACGCCGCGAGCCGGACGGGCGCGGACGCCGTCCACCCCGGCTACGGGTTCCTCGCCGAGAACGCCGAGTTCGCACGCGCGGTGGGCGAGGCCGGGCTCGTGTGGATCGGTCCGCCCCCGGAGGCGATCGAGGCGATGGGCTCGAAGGTGCGGGCCCGGGCGATGATGGAGCAGGCGGACGTGCCGGTCCTCCCGGGCGCCGAGCTGGGAGCCGGCTCCGACAGCGCGGCCGAGGCCGAGGGGATCGGCTTCCCGCTGCTCGTCAAGGCATCCGCGGGCGGCGGCGGCAAGGGCATGCGCACGGTCGCCGACGCCGGTGATCTGGCGGCGGCCGTCGAGGGCGCCGAGCGCGAGGCGGAGAGCGCCTTCGGCGACGCCACGGTCTTCCTCGAGCGCTTGCTGGAGCGACCCCGGCACGTCGAGATCCAGGTCTTCGCAGACTCCCACGGCAATACGGTCAGCCTCGGTGAGCGCGAGTGCTCGATTCAGCGTCGCCACCAGAAGGTCGTCGAGGAGGCGCCGTCGCCGGTCGTCGACCCGGAGCTCCGTGAGCGCATGGGCGCGGCGGCGGTCGCCGCGGCCGAGGCGGTCTCCTACGTGGGCGCCGGCACCGTCGAGTTCCTGCTCGGCCCCGACGGCGAGTTCTTCTTCCTCGAGATGAACACCCGCCTTCAGGTCGAACACCCCGTGACCGAGATGGTGACGGGGCTCGACCTCGTCCGCCTCCAGCTCCTGATCGCCGCCGGGGGCGAGCTTCCCGCCGAGGCGCGGTCGGTCACTCCGCAAGGGCACGCGGTCGAGGTGCGCCTCTACGCCGAGGACGCGGCGGCCGACTTCCTCCCCCAGACCGGCGTGCTCGCCGACTTCGACTTCGGCGCGGCGGTCGAGTTCGCTCCGCCCGGGGACGGCGGCGAGGGGGAGAGCGGCGTGCGCGTCGATTCGGGCGTCGGGCCGGGGTCGGAGATCAGCCCCCACTACGACCCGATGCTCGCGAAGGTGATCGCCTGGGCGCCGACGCGTGAGGAGGCGGCGGCGCGACTCGCGACGGCGCTGGCCGACGCTGAGGTCCCGGGTCCCGTCAACAACCGCGACTTCCTGGTTCGCGTGCTCCGGCACCCGGCCTTCATCGCCGGCGAGACCGACACCGGCTTCCTCGGTCGTCACGAGGGCCTCGCGGAGCCGCTCGCCGGGCCCGAGGCCGAGCGTCTGCACGCCGCCGCGGCCGCGCTCGCCTCGCGCGACGAGATCCCGGGCGCCGACGAACGCGCGCCGCTCGAGGGGGCGCCGCGCGGCTGGCGCAACAACCCCGGCGTCCCGCAGCGGCGCAGCTACGAGTCGGCCGGCGGCCGGGAGCTGTCCGTCGAGTACCGGCTCGGCCGTGAAGGCCTGGAGCTTTCCGTCGGCGGCGAGGCGCTGGAGGGACCGGCGCTGGCCGGCGAGCCGATCACGACGGGCGAGGACGGCAGGGGCCATCTCGACCTCGAGGTCGCCGGCGTGCTGCGGAGCATCACCGTGCTCCGCTCCGGCGGCTGGGCGTACGTCTCGAGCGCGCTCGGGCACAGCAGCCTCCGTGAGCTGCCCCGCTACCCGAGCGACGAGGACGCCGCCGCCGAGGGCGCGCTCGTCGCCCCGATGCCCGGCAAGGTGATCAAGCTGCTCGCCGCCGAGGGCGACCGGGTCGAGTCGGGGAGCCCGGTAGCGGTGCTCGAGGCGATGAAGATGGAGCACGAGCTCACCGCGCCGGTCGCTGGGGCGCTCACCGAGCTGCGCGTCGGTGAGGGCGACCAGGTCGAGGCGGGCGCGATCCTCGGAGTCATCGACGAGAGCGACTGAATTCGCCGGCTGCCGCTGCCGGCCGCCAGCCTCAGATCCTGGGTTTTGGGGAATCTGGGACCGGGTATGTTGATCCCTGGTGGGGGCGGTGTTTGCTCCCCTTTACCCGTCCTCACCGTCTGTGGCCGGTCGCTTTCCCGAGGCGGCCGGTCACTTCTCTTAGAACCTGCCTCAAGACCGCCCCCACGCACGCCTGGTTCCGAGCCAGGTTCTTAGGCCGGCGGGCCCGACGCAGCGGCCCAGAGGTAGATCGAGGCGAGGGTCCGGTTCGGCCGCCAGCGCTCGGCGATCTCGGCCGCCTCCTCGGGGCTCGGGCGCCGGTCGAGATCGAGGGCGACCTGGATCCCGTTCCGCAGGCCGAGGTCTCCCGGGCTGAAGACGTCGTGGCGACCGAGGTGGAACATCAGGAACATCTCGGCGCTCCAGCGGCCGATTCCCTTCAACGCCACCAGCTCCTCGATCACGGCCTCGTCCGAGGCGCCCTCCAGCGCGTCCGGGTCGATCCGGCCCTCGGCGATCTCCCGGCCGAGGCCGGCGATGTAGGAGGCCTTGCGGCCGCTCAGCCCGCAGGACCGCAGTCGCGTCTCCCCGGCCGCGGCCTCCTCCGCGCGCGGGTCGCGGCCGCCGAACTCCTCGCGAATCCGGCCCCAGATCGTCCCGGCCGCGGCCGTCGAGACCTGCTGCCCGGTGACGATTCGCGCCAGGGCCGCGAAGCCGTCCCGCCCGGGATCGCGCCGCTCCTCGGCCGAGCGCGGGCCGTGGACCTCGATCAACGCCGCCATCGCCGGGTCGCAGGTGGCGAGCTCGCGGTGGGAGCCGGTCAGGGCTAGCGTCCCTGCCAACGCGGGTCCCGCTTCTCGGCGAACGCGCGGATGCCCTCGCGAAAGTCCTCCGATGAGAAGCAGGAGCGCCGGAGCTCCACCAGCTCCTCCTCCTGCTTGGGGCTGAGCCTGGGAAAGCGCGCGAGCGTCTCGATCGAGTGCTTGTTGCCGCGCATCGACAGCGGCGCGTTGGCGGCGATCGCCGCCGCCAGGTCAAGCGAGACCCCCTCGATCTCGGCCGCCGGGTGCACCTCGTGCACGAGGCCGATGGCCTCCGCCCGTGAGCCGCTGACGTTGCGCCCGGTCAGGAAGAGCTCCTTGGTCCTGGGCACGCCGATCGCCTCGATGAACCGCTCGAGCCCCGTGTGGCCGTAGATCAGGCCGAGCTTTGCGGGGGGCATCCCGAGCTTCGCCTCCGCCGCGCAGAGGCGCATGTCGCAGCGGACCGCGAGCTCGAGCCCGCCACCCAGGCAGTGCCCGTTGAGCGCCGCGACGACGGGAAAGGGATGCGCGCTGATCGCGTCCATCGCGGCCGTGAACGGGTGCGCGACGAGCGCCTCGGCGTCGGTCTCGAAGCTCTCCTCGGGGATGTCGCCGATGTCGTAGCCGGCGCTGAACGCGCGTCCCGTGCCGGTGATCACGACGCAGCGGACGTCGATGCCGTGATCGAGCCTCGGCAAGGTCTCGGCGATCGCATCGAGCACCGCGTGCGAGAGCGGGTTGCGCTTCTCCGGGTTGCTGAGCGTCAGCCGGGCGACCGCGTCGCGCGGGAAGTCGAGCTGGAGGGTGCCGTCGGCGAGGGTCCGGGGTTCGGTCAAGGCCATCGGGCAAATCTAGCTGGCCGTGCGCTGGACGCGGGCCACCGGCGGCACCGGAGCGGTGTCGTTGCACGGGCCGTCCCTGTAACCTCGGACACGAAGTCCCAACCCCCTTCAGGAGGCACTCGTGGAGCCCACCACCACCGCTGAGACGACCGCCAAGACGAACGGCAAGCCATCAGGCCACACGGTGGAGGTCCACAACCCGGCCACCGGCGAGCTGATCGGGACCGTTCCCGCCTGTACTCCCGACGAGGTGACCGCCATGGTCGATCGCGCGCGCCTCGCCCAGCCGGCGTGGGAGGCCCTGGGATTCGAGGGTCGCGGCCGGATCTTGCGCCGGATGCAGAAGTGGACGCTCGACAACTCCGAGCGGATCATCGAGACGATCGTCCGCGAGAACGGCAAGACCTATGAGGATGCCCAGCTCGCGGAGGTCTCCTACGCCGCCGCCGCCTTCGGCTTCTGGGCGAAGAACGCGCCCAAGTACCTCGCCGACGAGAAGGTGCGCTCCGGCTCCCCGTTCGTCCTCGGCCGCAAGCTCGCGGTCCGCTACGCCCCAATCGGCGTCGTCGGCGTGATCGGTCCTTGGAACTACCCGCTCACCAACAGCTTCGGCGACTGCATCCCGGCGCTCGCCGCGGGCAACTCGGTCGTGCTCAAGCCCGCGACCCTGACCCCGATGACCTCGATGCTGATGCGCGAGGGCCTGCTGGAGTGCGGCGTCCCCGAGGACGTCTTCCAGGTGACGGTCGGCGAGGGCTCGAAGATCGGCAACGCCCTGATCGACGCGGTCGACTTCGTCATGTTCACCGGCTCCACCGAGGTCGGCAGGAAGGTCATGGCCCGCGCGGGCGAGACGCTCACCGGGGTCGCGATGGAGCTCGGCGGCAAGGACCCGATGATCGTCTGCCGCGACGCCAACCTCGAGCGCGCGGCCAACGCCGCCGTCCACTACTCGATGCAGAACGGCGGCCAGACCTGCATCTCGATCGAGCGGGTCTACGTCGAGGAGCCGGTCTACGACGAGTTCGTGGCCAAGGTGACCGAGAAGATGGCGGGGCTGCGGCAGAGCGTTCCCGGCGGCCCGGCCAGCACCGACGTGGGCGCGATGACGTCTCCCGACCAGACCGACCTCGTCGAGGAGCACGTGAACGACGCGGTCGACAAGGGCGCCCGCGCCGTCGTCGGCGGCAAGCGCGGCGAGCACGAGGGCGACTTCTTCGAGCCGACCCTGCTGCTCGACGTCCACCACGAGATGGACTGCATGACCGAGGAGACGTTCGGTCCGACGCTGCCCGTGATGAGGGTCGCAGACGTCGACGAGGCCGTCCGGCTCGCGAACGACTCCCCTTACGGACTCCAGGCCTCGGTCTGGACGAAGGACACCGACGAGGGTGAGCGGATCGCTCGCCGGCTGGAGTCCGGCGTGGTCTGCGTCAACGACGCGCAGCTCAACTACGTGGCCCTCGAGCTGCCGATGGGCGGCTGGAAGGAGTCAGGCGTCGGCTCGAGGCACGGGTCGAACGGTATTCGCAAGTACACCAAGCAGCAGACCCTGCTGGTCACGCGCTTCGCGCCGACCGACAAGGACATCCACATGCTGCCGTACGACAGCGCGCGGATCACGAAGCTGCTCGGCAGGGTCTTCCGGTTCCTCTGGGGCCGGGGCAAGCGCGACTAGTCGCGGGCCAGCGTTGAGGCGTGGGCTGCTGACCGGCTTGGCCGCCCTTGCGGCGGCGAGCTTGAGCCTGGCGGCCTGCGGTGACGACGAGTCGTCGCCGACCACCGCGGACTCGGAGGGCGCGGTCCTGATCGCGGAGACGATCAACGAGCTTCGGAGCGCGCTGGAGGCCGGCGACGGCGAGGCGGCGTGTGACCTCCTCTCCGAGGAGGGGAGGACCATCGTCGAAGGGGCGGCCATCCAGGACTCCTGCGCCAATGTCGTGGAGGACGTGATCGAGGGCGCGGGCAAGGGAGGGCTTGGCGACCTGATCGGCAGCGAGGACTACACCGCCGAGGACGTCGTGTTCGAGTCCGGGAGCGGGGGCACCGACACGGTTCCGACCGGCGAGCCCGGGGTAGAGGTCCCGTGCAAGCAGACCGAGGGCACCAGCTACTTCCTGCTCGAGGAGGGCGGCGAGTGGCGGCTGGTCCTGCCCTTCTGCAGCGGGGAATGAGCGACGCGCCCGTCCCGGCCGCGTCCCGCATCGCGGTGGTGGCGGCGCGCAATGAGGCCGATCGGATCGCGGCGACGATCGCGTCTCTGCGTACGGCCAGCCCCGGGATCGCCATCGTCGTCGCCGATGACGCCTCCGACGACGGGACCGGGCGCGTCGCGCTCGAGGCCGGGGCGGAGGTGGTCTCCCGCGGGAGACCACACGGCAAGGGCGGCAACATGACCGCGGCCTGTGAGGCGGCGCTGACCGGCGCGGGCTCGGCCGACCTCTTTCTGCTCTGCGACGGCGATCTCGGTGAGACCGCCGGCCGCCTCGTCCCGCTGCTCGAGGCGGTCGAATCGAACGAGTGCGATCTCGCGATCGCCGCTTTCAGCCGCAGGGTCGGTGGGGGCGTGGGGGCGGCCAAGGGGTTTGCCCGCTCGGCGATC
>DATFLZ010000042.1:0-2885 GCA_035267205.1 Solirubrobacterales bacterium
GGCCGCCACCTCTCGGCGGCGCCGGGCGTCGTCCATGAGCGTGTCGATGACCTCAGCCTCGATGCCGGGGGGTGGGGGCTCGGGATCGGCGGCATCGACAACGAGCGCATCGATCACCCCTGAGTATGCCTCGGCCACCCCAGTCGCCGAGGGCGTCTGCCCGGTCGCTCGCATGAACTTGTCGGTCGGGCCCTTGATCACCTTGCCCGCGACGAAGGGGCTGACGGCGAGCACGGGCGCCGGGGCCTCGGCGAGCAGGCTGCGCATGCCGGGCACCGCGAGGATCGGGCCGATCGAGATCACCGGGTTGGAGGGTCCGATCACGATCGCGTCGGCGGCCAGAACGGCCTCGCGCACCTCGGCGGTCGGCCGGGCGGCGTCGATGCCCGCGAACTCGACCGCCTCGATCTCCGGCTCGGCCCGGTCGTGGACGAGGTATTCCTGGAACTCCCGCCAGCCGGCGCCCGGCACCCGGACCCGGGTCCGCACCGGCTCGTCGCACATCGGCAGCACCCGCGCTCGCAGACCGAGCGCGGCCCCGATCTCGAGCTGCGCTTCGGTCGGCCGCGAGCCGGCGTCGAGCAGCGCCCGCCGCCGCAGGCAGGTCGCGAGGTCGCGGTCGCTCAGGCCGAACCAGTCGGGCGCCCCGAGCGCGACGAGCCGCTCGAACACGGTGAACGAGTCCCCCTCGATTCCCCACCCCTGCCTGGCGTCGATCTCGCCGTTCATCCAATAGGTGCAGAGATCGGGATCCGGGGAGACGTGCGCGCCGAGCGCCTCGATGTCGTCGCCGGTGTTGGCGACCACGGTCAGCTCGGCGCCGATCTCGTCCTGGGCGCCTGCAGCGAGCTTTGCTCCGCCCGTTCCGCCGGCGAGCAGGACCGCTCTCAATCCCAGTGCCCCTCGGGCTCGAGCCCGGTCAGCTTCAGCCCTGCGTGGGCCTTGTACCGCACGTTGATCGAGATCAGAAGCGGTGTGATCTGTTCGGCGATGCGCGCCATCTCGAGCGGGCCGGCGTTGATCGCGCGGAGCCCGTCGATCCGCTCGATCAGGCTCGCGACCGGGGCCTTGTCCGCCTTCTTGTCGCCGCAGACGAGCACGTCCTCGTCGATCTCCTCCTCGAGCTCGGCCAGCTTGGGCGCTCCCACCGAGTGCAGGGCTGCGACCACGGTAACTCCCTCGGGGACCATCTCCTGCGCCTGCTGTGCGGCCGATCCCTGCCACACGCCGAGCGACCGGGTCGCCTTGCCGCTGACCGCTGCGGCAAGCGGCACGGTGCAGTCGACCAGGGTCTGACCGGCCTCCAGCGCGCCGCGCAGGTTGTTCAGGGTCTCCGACTGCGCCCGGAACGGCACGGTCAGAAAGACGATCGGCCCGCGCCCGGCGGCCTCCTCGTTGCCGACGCCTTCGACCGACGCACCGGGCACGGCGGCGGTGACCCTGGCAGCCGCCTCGGCCGCGCGCTCGGGGTCGCGGGAGCCGATCACGACCGGAACACCGGCCGCTGCCCAGCGCACCGCGAGCCCGTAGCCGAGCGCGCCGGTGCCGCCGATGATCGGGATCGCTGACTGCTCGGGGTCCGTCGACATGACCCGCGAGTCTATTCACCGGATAACGTGGCGGCCGATGAGCGAGAGGTCGAAGCTCGGACCGGCCGAGGCGATGCAGGCACTGGCGATCTTCCGGATCGTGCTCGGCGCTTTCGCCTGGTTCGCCCCGCGCGTGATGAATCGAATGTTTGGCGTCGGCGCCGAGCAGGAGAGCGACGCGCTCATCTACATGAACCGGGTGTTCGGGGTTCGGGCGGTGACGCTCGGGATCGGCTATCTCGTGTCGGAGGGGGAGGCGCGCGCTCTCTGGCAGCGGCTCTGGCTGCTCTGCGACGGCGCCGATACGGCAATGGGCCTGGGGATGACCGCACGCGGCAGCCTCCGCGGGCTGACCGCGGTCCAGGCGCTCGCGATCACCGGCGGCGCCACCGCGATCGACCTGGCGGCGATGGGGGAGGGCGGCTGATGGACGCGGGCACGGTCGGCTCCCAGTTCCCGGAGCCCGAGCGCGGCCAAGAGCGTCCGCTGGCCGATGTCGTCGGCGTCGAGCGCAGCGACCCCTACACCGTCGAGGGCAGCCTGCTGACGGACGTGGGCGGGACCCTGGGCGCGTCAGTCCTGTCGACGCCGGGCATGATCGGCGTGATGGAGCGGACCTCGGCGGTGCTCGCCTACGAGGGCCTGCCCGAGGGGACCGCGACGGTCGGTTTCGAGGTCTGCGTCAAGCACGTCGGCGCCGCCGCCGAGGGCGCCCGGATCACGGCGCGGGCGAGGCTTGCCGAGGTCGTCGACGAGCGCAAGCTGTTCTTCGAGGTCGAGGTCGTCGAGGGCGAGCGCACGATCGGCGTCGGCACCCACCAGCGCCGGGTGATCCCGGTCGCGGCCGACGCCGGGGGATGAGATGCCGGGCTATCCCGAGCGCGTCAAGATCCGCGAGGTCGGACCCCGTGACGGCTTTCAGAACGAGCCGGAGGTGATCGCCACCGACGACAAGGTGCGACTGATCGGCCTGCTCTCCGACGCCGGCCTGGAGCGCCTCGAGGTTGCGTCCTTCGTGCGGCCAGACGTGATCCCGCAGCTCGCCGACGGTGGCGACGTGCTGGCGCGGATCGAGCGCCGGCCCGGTCAGTCCTTCTCGGTCCTCGTCCCCAACGAGCGCGGGCTCGAGAACGCCCTCGAGGTCCGCGACCGCTTCGACGAGGTCAGCGTCTTCCTCTCGGCCTCGGAGACCCACAACCGCAAGAACGTCAATCGCACCATCGCCGAGTCCCTGGATGGCCTGGAGCGTGTCGTCGGCCGGGCCCGGGAGGCCGGGCTGCGCTGCGAGGGCGTGAT
>DATFLZ010000043.1:0-4842 GCA_035267205.1 Solirubrobacterales bacterium
CTCGCGCTGCCGCGCCTCGTGGGCAGGGTCGATCTTCAGGGTCGGGATCTGCTCGCTCTCGGTGTGCTGGAAGTCGTTGACGCCGACCATGATCTTCTCCTTCGACTGGAGCTTCGCCTGGTACTCGAAGGCGGCGTCGGCGATCTCGCGCTGGGGGAAGTTCTCCTCGATCGCGCGGACCATGCCGCCGAGCTCGTCGATGCGGGAGAAGTAGTCGTAGGCGGCGGCCTCCATCTCGTCGGTGAGCTTCTCGACGAAGTAGGAGCCGCCGAGCGGATCGACGGTGTTGGTGACGCCGGTCTCGTGGGCGATCACCTGCTGGGTGCGGAGCGCGATCCGGACCGCATCCTCGGTCGGCAGCGCCAGCGCCTCGTCGTAGGAGTTGGTGTGCAGCGACTGCGTCCCCCCCAGGACCCCGGCGAGCGCCTCGACCGTGGTCCGGATGATGTTCACCAGCGGCTGCTGGGCGGTGAGGCTGACGCCGGCCGTCTGGGTGTGGAAGCGCATCCGCCAGGACTCGGGCTTTCTGGCGCCGAATGTCTCCTTCATCTCGCGCGCCCAGATCCGTCGTGCAGCGCGGTACTTCGCGATCTCTTCGAAGAAGTCGATGTGCGCGTTGAAGAAGAACGACAGGCGCGGCGCGAAGCTGTCGACGTCGAGGCCGCGCTCAACCGCGCCCTCCACGTAGGTGAGGCCGTCCTTGAGCGTGAAGGCGAGCTCCTGCTGGGCCGTCGCCCCCGCCTCGCGGATGTGGTAGCCGGAGATCGAGATCGGATGCCAGCGCGGCATCTCGGCGGCGCAGTACTCGACCATGTCGGTGACCAGCCGCATCGCGGGGCGAATCGGGAACACCCACTCCTTCTGCGCGATGTACTCCTTGAGGATGTCGGTCTGGATCGTGCCGCCGAGCTTCTCCGGCGAGATCCCCTGCTCCTCGGCACAGATCACGTAGAAGGCGAGCAGCATCGGCGCGGGGCCGTTGATCGTCATCGAGGTCGTGACCTGATCGACGGGAATGCCGCTGTAGAGGGTCTCCATGTCGTCGACGGAGTCGAGCGCGACGCCCTCGACGCCGACCTCGCCCAAGGACCTCTCGTGGTCCGAATCCAGGCCCATCAGCGTCGGCATGTCGAAGGCCGTGGAGAGCCCGGTCTGGCCGTGCTCGAGCAGGTAGCGGAAGCGCTCGTTGGTCTCCTCGACAGTGCCGAAGCCGGCGAACTGGCGCATCGTCCACAGGCGCCCGCGGTGCATCGAGGGATAGACGCCGCGGGTGAAGGGATAGGAGCCGGGAAAGCCCTCGTCACGCTCTGCGTCGTGGCCGGAGGCGTCGAGGTCGTCCTGGGTATAGAGCGGGTTTACCGGGTGTCCGGAGAGCGTCTCGAAGGTCGTGTCCCGCTCGGTCTCGTGCGGGTATTCCTCCTCGAGCCACTGGTGGGCCCGGCGCCTGGCCTCCGGATCGATCGCCATCGGCCAAGGGTACCGCCGCGGATAGATATGTTCCCGCCGTGCCGGTGGAGTGGAGCGATGAGGTGGACGACGTGATCGGCGGCGATGCCGCCGCGGGCGTCGCCTATCTGACCCCGGCGAAGGGCGTGGTGATCACCCCGATGTCGCCGCTCGGGCTTCGCGACCGCGAGCGGGGGACGGTCACGATCACCACCTCGCTGGGCCTCTGGAAGAAGCTCGCCCGGATCCGCGACAACCCGGGCGTGGCGATCGCCTTCCACGCCCGCGAGCACGGCTTCAGCTCGCGGCCGGACTTCGTCCTCGTCCAGGGCCGGGCGCGGATCCAGGACCGGCCCGATCGCGAGTGGCTCGAGTCGATCACGCCGCAGTGGGAGCGTTTCCTCGGTCGGCGGGAGCGGGGCTCGATCGGCCGCCTGATGCGCGTCTACTACTGGGAGCGGGTCGGCGTCGAGGTCACGGTCGAGCGCATCCTGCGCTGGGACGGGCCGCGCTGCGAGGGCGAGTTCGAGCTCTTCGGGGCGCCGTTCCCGGACGAGCCCCCGCCGCAACGCGAGCCCGGCAAGGGCATCGGGCCGCGCGTCGACTGCGCCCGCGCCGCCCAGGAGGCGGCGCGGCTGCCGCACGTGCTGCTCGGATGGAACGGACGCGACGATCTGCCCGCCGTCGTCGCGGCCCGCGCCGTGGACGCCGGCGAGGAGGGCGTGCGCCTGGTCTCCGACTCCGGGATGATCCCGCCCGGCGGGCGCCGGGCAGGGCTGGTGGCGCACGCTTTCGCCGCCAGGATGCAGGGGCAGGAGCAGCGGATCTACACGGGCTGGATGCGCTCGGGCGGGGGCTCCGAGGCGCTCTACGCTCCCCACACACGAGCGGGATCGCGGCTGCCTGAATCTCGCGTCCTGTTCGATGTCGGCGCCGGCGTCCTCACCCGCCTGGGGATCCGCGGAGCTCGTGAGGCGGGGCTCGCGGCCTAACCCGCGGCCGGGTCTCGAGCCGGCGCTCAGCCTGCAAGCGGCGGGCGGTGCTCGGGCCAGGCGAGCTCCGCCTCGAGCCGGGCGGCCAGTGAGATCAGCAGGTCCTCGCGACCCGGCGGAGCGACGAGCTGGACGGCGAGAGGCAGGCCTTCCTCGCTGCTTCCCGCGGGAATCGAGGCCGCCGGCCAGCCGAGGTAGTTCCAGGTGATCGTGTGGGGATAGACCCGGCTCATCCCAACCATCGTCCGCAGCGCGCCCTGGCCGGCCCAACGGCCGATCTCGACCGGCGGCGTCGCCATCGTCGGCGACACGAGCAGGTCACAGTGATCGAAGATCGCGCCGATCCGCGTGGCGTGGCGTGACTCGGCGTCGAGCGACCGTCGAAGCAGCGCGTCCGGGATCACGCGGGCGATCCGCTTGAAACCCTTCGTGCGGGCCTCGAGCCGCTCGGGATGGGGCACCTGGTCGTAGTCGGCCTCGATTCCCTTCAGGTAGCGGTTGGCGCAGTCGTTGCCGACCATTCCCCAATCGGGGTCGCGCTCGGAGACTTCGTGACCGAGGTCGCCGAGCAGCGCGACGACCCCTCGCAGGGCGCCCTCGACGGCGGGATCGCGGTGCGGCGGCGCGATCACCCGCGGCGCGCTGAGCGTCCAGCAGACCCGCAGCTTGCCCGGATCGTGGTCCGCCGCCGCCCGGAACGACCGCTCGGGCGGTGGCGCTCCACCGGCCTCCGCAGCGGCGACGTCCATCCACAGTGCCGTGTCGCGAACCCGCCGGGCGAGACAGCCGGTCGCGCTCATCCCGAGCCAGTGCTCGTCAAGCGGCGCGAGGCTGATCCGGTCGCGCTGCGGCTTGAGCCCGAACAGGCCGTTGCAGGCCGCGGGGATCCGGATCGAGCCGGCGCCGTCGGAGGCCGACGCAGCGCCAACCAGACCGGCGGCGACCGCGGCCCCGGAGCCACCGCTCGAGCCGCCGACAGAGTGCTCGGTGTTCCATGGGTTGCGGGTCTCGCCCCAGGTCTCGGTCTCGGTGAAGCCGCAGATCGCCAACTCGGGCAGGGTCGTCTTGCCGAGCAGCACGGCGCCCGCGCTCCTGAGCCGCTGCCAGTGCTCGGGCTCGGGCCCGGGCGGGCCCGAGTATGCGCTGGTCCCGTGCTGGGCCACCATCCCCTCGACGTCGATCTCGTCCTTGAGTGCCACCGGCACCCCGAGCAGCGGCGCATCCTCGCCGCCCTCACCCCCGGCGATGCGCTCGTCGGCGGCCGCGGCAGCCTCCCGCGCCTCATCGGCAAGCACGTCGGTGAAGGCGTTCAGCTTCGGGTTGATGCGCTCGATCCGCTCGAGGTAGAGCTCGACCAGCTCGGCCGAGGAGATCTCCTTCTCGCGCAGGAACTCGGCCTGGCGGGCGATGCCGGCGAAAGCGAGGTCAGCGGCGTCCATCGTCAGCCGATCCTATTGCGATTCACGGCCGCGGTCGTCGCGATTAGATTGCACGCGATGAAACGCAGCCGAGTCGTGATCAGCCGCGCGATCGATCTAGGCCGGGGCCGGCTGCCGTTCCTGTTCGGGCTCGCGGCGCTCATCTTCGTCCCGCTCGGCTTCCTCGAGGCCGCCGAGGAGACGGTCGGGACGATCGACACCGACGAGATCGGCAACGGCGGCGAGCTCGCGACCGCGATCGCGACGACCGCCGTCCACATCGTCTCGGCCCTCGTCGGCGAGATCCTCTACACCGGCGCGGTCGCGATCGCGGTGGTCAGCACCGCCCGTGGCGTCGATCCCTCGCTGCCGCGCATCGTCCGCACGACCCGATGGGCGACCCTGATCGCGATCGACGTGCTGTTCGCGATCGGGACGCTGATCGGCCTGCTCCTGTTCCTGGTGCCGGGGCTCGTGTTCTTCGGCCGGTACGCGCTGGTCGCCGTGGTCGCCGAGATCGAGGAGCTTGGGGTCCGAGCGTCGTTCCGGCGCAGCGCGGAGCTCAGCCGTGGGGCGCGCCGGCTGATCCTCGTCCTGATCCTCGGCGCGGTCACGATCGGGGAGGTCGTGGGCGAGGCCGTCAAGGCGGCCTTCGAGCGGCTGACCGCCGACCACTTCCTGCTCGACTGGATCACGGCCTCCAGCGCCGAGGTCCTGCTCAACCCGGCCGTGGCCCTGCTCTCGGTCGCGCTGGTCCTCGAGCTCGGGGGCCGGCCGGCGCACGGGACAGCGGGCCTCGCCCCGTCGGAATCGGTGGACGGCCCGGTCGAGGAAGCGAGTTAGCGGCCCGGCAGCCGCCGCGCGGAGTTCCGCGGGCGCCGCCGCGCCGCGAGCCACGTGCCGCTGCCGCCGATCGCCCCGGCCGCGAGCACGGTTGCCGCGGCCGCCAGCCGCCGGCCGAGCTTCTCGAAGCGCATCACGCGCCA
>DATFLZ010000044.1:0-6580 GCA_035267205.1 Solirubrobacterales bacterium
CGATGAACACCGTTGTGGGCGAGACGACACCGCCACCGAGCGATCCGATCGCCGCCGCCGTGGGGTCGTCGATGCTCGGATAGGGGACCGGGTACTCAGCGAGGAACTCCTCCGCCGCCGATCGGTCGTCCTGCATGTCGATCCCGAGGAACGCAACGTCCGCGGCGTTGTCCTCGGCAGCCTGCTGGAAGTAGGGGAACTCGGCCCGGCAAGGTGGGCACCACGACGCCCACTGGTTGACGACGACGGGGTGGCCCTTGAGCTCGGAGAGCTTCTCGTCCAGGCTGCCCTCGGCGAGGATCTCGTTCGCCTGGGCGCGGTTGGCAGCGAGCTCCGCCGGGACTTCATCGGACTTACCCGCGGCCTGCTCGCCAGCGTCCTTCGAGCGGTTCGCGTCCTCCGCGCTCTGGGTGGTCGCCGTGCCGGCGTCTGCCGCGCCGGAGTCCGCGCCCCCATCGGAGCCGCAGCCGATCGCGAGCAGCCCCGCTGCCGCGAGGGAGATCGGGAGAAGGCGCCTACGTGTGATCCTCATTGGTGCTCCTGGCTTCGGTTTCAGCTTGCGGGTACGGATGATCGGGCCCGGATCTTGCGATTTGGTTGCAGGATCGCCGGACAATCCCGCGACCGGCCCTCAGTTGAGCGCGAGCGCCAGCCGGCGGCGATGCTCGCGAGCGAGGTCGCTGGTCGGCCCCAGCTCGGTAAAGATCGCGACCATCACCGCACGCAGTCGGTCTCGGTCCTCCTGCCCGGAGGCCTCGGCAACCGCGGTCTGAAGCGCCTCGAGCGCATCGCCATGCCGCCCCTCGTCCCATGCGGCGAACGCCGCGCCGTTCGCATCATCAGCGGTCGCCAGCTCGGCCCGGGCGCGGAGGCCGGCGGCGAGAAAGTCGCCGGTAATCGGTTCGAGCAGCTCGATCGCCTCGGCCGCCTCCCCGCGAGCGATCAGGATCCGCGCCAGCGCGGTGGCTGCCTCCGACTGCTTGGGGTCGAGCTCGAGCGCCCGGCGCAGATCCGCCTCATCGCCGGAGGCGGCGAGCCGGTCGGCCTCCGAGGGCACGAGGCCGTTGAAGAACTCCGCCACCTGGGCGGGCGGGATCGCCCCCGTGAACTCATCGGCGACCTTGCCGTCCCGGAACGCCTTGACGGCGGGAATGCCCTGGACCCCGAAGCTCTGGGCCAACTGCTGATTGGAGTCCACATCGACCTTCGCGAGGTCGACGTCGTCCCCGCGCTTGCGAGCCTCGGCCTCGAGGGCGGGGCCGAGCTGGCGACACGGGCCACACCACTCGGCCCAGAAGTCGACGACGACCGGCACCGCGGCGGATCGGTCGATCACCGCAGTCTGGAACTCGCTCTCGGCGACATCGTGGATCATCCGCCACTGAGCTTAGACACAGCCACCGCCCGGCCGGCTCTCCGAGTCACCCACGCGCGCCGGGCCGTCATTCATCTAGATTCAAGGGCGATGGAGTCGCTGCGCGGAAAGCTCTTGATCGCATCGCCGCAGCTCGCCGATCCAAACTTCGACCGATCGGTCGTTCTGGTCACCGAGCACGGGGAGGACGGCGCGATGGGAATCGTGCTCAACCGCCCCTCCGACGCCGACGTCGGCAGCGTGATCCCCGATCTGGGCCCGGTCGTGGGGGACGAGCCGATCTTCGTCGGCGGGCCGGTCCAGCCCGAGGCCCTCGTCGTGCTGGGCGAGTTCTCCGACCCGGAGAAGGCGGCCTGGATCGTGACCGCCGAGGTCGGGCTCGTCTCGGCTCAGACCGAGCTCGAGGATCTGCCGTCCGCGGTTCGCCGCGGCCGGGTCTACGCCGGGTTCTCCGGCTGGGGCGCCGGCCAGCTGGAGGATGAGCTCGAGGAGGAGGCCTGGATCGTCGAGGCACCACTTCCCAGCGAGCTCTTCCCGGACGACCCCGAGCAGCTCTGGAGCGACGTGCTGGCCCGCATGGGCGGCGAGTATGCGCTCGTCGCTCGCATGCCGGAGGACCCGAGCCTCAACTGACCTACCAGGTGTCGACCCAGCGCACACGCTCACCCGCGGGCGGAGCGGGGGAGGGGGCGGCGGCAAGCGTCGAGACGAGCTTCGAGCGGGTCTCGGCCGGGTCGATCACGTCATCGATCTCGAAGTAGGTCGCGACGTTGAGGGCGCGGAAGTGGTGGCGCATGGCGCCCACAAGGTCCCGAAAGCGCTGCTCCCGATCCTCAGCGTTCTCGATCGCGGCGAGCTCGTCGCGCATCCCGAGCCGGACCGCGCCCTCGATCCCCATCGGCCCCAGCTCGGCGCTCGGCCAGGCCAAGGTCAGCAGTGGCTCGAGGAAGCTCCCGCCGACCATCGCCTGCGCGCCGAGCCCGTAGCCGCGACCGACGACCAGGGCGAGGAGGGGGACCGTTAGGTTCGAGCCGACCGCGAACAACCGTGAGCAGTGCCGGACCAGCGCGGTCTCCTCCACCGCGGGCCCGACCATCATCCCCGGGGTGTCCACAACTGAGAGCACGGGGATCGCGAAGGCCTCGCAGAGCTGCATGAACCGGGCGGCCTTGTCGGCCCCGTCGCTGGTGATCGCGCCCGCCTGCTCGGCGGGATCGTTCGCCACGATGCCGATCGGCCGGCCCTCGAGGCGGGCGAACGCGGTGATCATCGTCCTTCCGAATCCGCGGCGCAACTCGAGCAGGGAGCCCTCGTCGACGAGGATGCCGAGCAGCTCGCGCAGCTCGTACGCGCGCCTACGGCTCTCAGGAACGACATCGCGCAAGCCCTCCTGGTCCGGCGCCGTCCAGCCGCCCGTGGAGCCCTGAAAGTACGACAGCAACTGCTTGGCTGCCGCGACCGCCTCGGCCTCGTCGGCGACGCGCAGATCGACGACGCCGTTCGCCTCCTGAACCTCGATCGGGCCGACCTCCTCGGGACTGAACGAGCCGAGGCCGCCGCCCTCGATCATCGCCGGCCCGCCCATGCCGAGGCTCGAGCTCTCGGTGGCGATGATCACGTCGGCGGTTCCGGCGAGCGCTGCGTTACCGGCGAAGCAGCGGCCGGCGACGACGGCAATTCGCGGGACCCGCCCAGACAGGCGCCCCCACAGCGCGAAGGCCCGGGCCGTGAGCGCGGAGCCGGTCGCGTAGTCGGTGTCCCCGGGCCGCCCGCCGCCGCCCTCCGCGAACAGCACTACCGGGAGGCGCATGCGCTCGATCAACTCGAACAGCCGGTCCTTCTTGAAGTGCCCGGTCGCACCCTGCGTGCCCGCGAGGACCGTGTAGTCGTAGGAGACCACGGCGCAGCGCCCATCCTCGCCGAAGAGCTCGCCGTTGACGCGCGCGGTCCCGCCGATCACCCCGTCGGCCGGGGTCTTCGCGATCAGCTCTTCCTCGGTCCGGCGAGCCCGCTGCGCTCCCAGGGCCAGCCGGCCGTACTCGACGAAGCTGCCCTCGTCGACGAGATCGGCGAGGTTCTCGCGGGCCGTGCGCCCACCCTGATCGTGCCGCCGCTCCACCGCCTCCGCGCGACCCTCGTCGAGCACTCGGCCCACGCGCTCGACCAGCTCGGCGAGGTCCGGCCGCTCGTCGGCGGGTTCCCGCGACCCGTCCTCGTCGGTGATGAGCCCGCCGGCCGCCGCCTGATGCCGCTCCTCGGCGAGCCCACAGATCGTCGTCCCTTCGTCGACCGCTTCGCCGACCGCCACCGCGACGCCCGTCACGGTGCCGGCGCCGGGCGCCCGGATCTCGGTCTCCATCTTCATCACCTCGACCAGCGCCAGCAGCTGATCGGGCTCGACGCGCTCCCCCGGCCCGACCAGCAACTCCTGGACGACCCCCGCGCTCGGCGAGCGGATCGGCGTGGGGGAGGGAGGCGAAGCCTGCGCGTCGGGCATTCGCCGCAGCGTATTGACCCGGCGGCCGGTTGAGCCACGGGGCCGTGGGCTCGGCGCATTTTGTTGATCTGCGAATGATCTTTGCGATCCGGTGATCCAAGGCTGCCCGGAATGCGAATTACCCCACAACACCCGCCCGGCGCCAAGCGCCTACCGCGGGTCTCAACTAGCCAACCAACGAAAGGAACCAACCACAATGAGCAAGCGCGTATTGACGCTTCTGGCCCTGATGGCCGCCCTCGCTCTCGGTGTCGCCGCATGCGGCGATGACGACAGCTCCAGCACGTCCACCGACAGCTCCGAGGAGCCCGTCGCCGTGATCGACTCGCTCTCCGGTGAGCAGACGGCAGTCACCCTCGACGGTGACTTCGTCCAGGCCCTGACCGATCTCGAGGTCACCCCGGGCACGGTCGGCGACGCCAAGCTGAAGGACGGCGTGGTCAGCTTCCCGATCACCGGTGGCGACGTCACCTACTACGACCCCAGCCAGCCGCTGCGGCCGTACGTTCAGGGAACCATCAACCATGACGGCAGCGGGCTGAGCCTCGAGGCCGGCGGCATCCTCGTCGAGCTGACGGACTTCGTCATTGACCCGGGCACCTCCGAGCTCACCGGCAACGTCGCCGTTGACGGCGAGACCGCCGCCGAGGGCGCCCTGCTGTTCGATCTCGACGGTTCGACCCTGAACCCGCTCGAGGTCAACGAGGACGCCGGCACCGCGACACTGGAGGGCACCACCGTGGAGCTCTCCGACGACGCCGCGGGTCTCCTCAACGACACGTTCGGCATCGACGCCCTGGAGGGCGGCCTGGTCATCGGTATCTCCGAGATCACCGTCGCGCCGGTCGGCTGACACACCGAACACCCCTTCTGGGACCTCTCTCAGCAAGCGTGAAGCGCCGGGCCTTCGGGTCCGGCGCTTTTCGTTAAGGGCGCGAGCGGCGCGGCCTCAGATCCCGCCCAGGGCGAGGCCGACGAGGTAGGCCAGGCCGGCCGCGGAGCCACCGACAAGCAGCGTCTCAAGAGCCGAGGCCCACCATCGCTGATCGACGAAGCGGGCCTTGAGCGCGCCAACGATGACGAAGCCGATGGCCGCGGACACCGACGCCCACAGGAACGGCGCCCCGAGCTCGCCCGGCGTCAGAAGGTCATAGGCGAATGCGATCAGCGGGAGGGCTCCCATCGCCACGAACGCGACCAGCGTGGCCCCGGCGGCGCGGTAGGGGTTCAGGGCTGGTTGACCCGAACCGAGCACGCCCTCACCGAGCAGCGCCGCCCAGCGCTCTGGTTTAGCGGTGAACAGCGCGGTCGCGGAGCCAAGCTCCTCTTTGCTGAAGCCCAGTGAGGCCAGTGTCTCCCGGACCCGGGCGCGCTCCGCCTCGGGATCGGCAGCGATTCGCTCCTGAGCCTGCCGGCGGAGCCGCTCCGCCCGCTGCACGGCGGCCTGGGACCCCAGGAAGTTCCCGACGGACATCGAAAACCCGTCCGCCAGCAGGTTCGCCGTGCCGAGGATCAGCACGATCTCGGGCTCGAGGCCGGCCCCGGCAACCCCCGCGACGACCGCGAAGGTGGTGACGATCCCATCGATCGCCCCGTAGACGAAGTCGCGAAGATACCCGGCCGCCTCGCTCTCGTCACGCGGAGGCCGGCGGTGCCGGCGCCAGACCCGCGAGACGATGCCGCTGAGACGGTTCACAGCCAGATCGTAGCCTCGGAGGGGGCGTCGCCTACTTATGTCAACCGGGCTCGGCCGGGGTCGAACAAGGCAGCCTGATAGGCTGGTCGTTGTACGTGCAACTAGCCGCCCTGCGCGGCTGCGAGGGAGGAGCTCTAGATGTCCGACCCGGTAGATGAGCCTCGGATTCACGTGACCGAAGACGGTCCCTACATGCTCGAGGGCGCCGCGGAGGTGCGCGATGCCAAGGGCGAGACCGTCTCGAGCAACGGCAAGGCGTTCCTGTGTCGATGCGGGCGCTCATCGAACAAGCCGTTCTGCGACGGGACCCACAACGAGGTGGGCTTCGATGGCACCGAGACGGCCGACCACGGTCCGATTGCCGAGCGCCGCGACTCCTACGCGGGCGACGGGGTCACCATCCACGACGACCGCAAGGTCTGTGCTCACGCCGGCGTCTGCACCGACACGACTCCGTCGGTCTGGAAGCTCAAGCAGGAACCGTGGATCGATCCGACCGGAGCCCCCGCGGAGGAGATCAAGTCCACGGTCCAGGGCTGCCCGTCAGGAGCGCTGACGTACACCGAGCCCGGCGCGGACGGAGAGCCCGTCGAGCAGGCCATGAGCCCCGGCGTCAAGGCCACCGTGGACGGCCCATACGCGGTCCGTGGCGGCATCCCCGTGATCTCGGCCGGCGGCGAGCCGTACGAGGTCCGCAACCGCCAGACGCTCTGCCGCTGCGGCGGCTCATCGAACAAGCCGTTCTGCGATGGGACCCACTGGAAGGGCTTCAAGGACCCGGTCGAGGACGACGAGGGGTAGCGGCGGCTCTTCATGGGGCTCGCAAAGTCTAGGTTGTCATAATCTACGTTATCGTGCGTTGTTTCGAGCCAACCAGGACGGACAGCTGCCAGCTGGCGTAGAGGGCGCTGTTGGCTCATGCGGATCCGGACCGTCCGCTGAAGTGGACGTTGACGCTCAAGCAGGACCCCGGCTCTCCCTTCACAACGTTCGCCCCGCGTTGCGAGCGCGT
>DATFLZ010000045.1:0-10419 GCA_035267205.1 Solirubrobacterales bacterium
GACGCCGTGGATCAGCACGATCGGCCGGCCCTCGGCCGGGCCGCTCGCCTCGGTCGCGATCCACACGGGCTACTCCTCGGCGGGGATCGGGGAGTGGCCGCCGGAGGCGCGCTCGGCGGCCGCCGCCAGCTCGTCGCGGAAGTCCGGGTGGGCGATGCGCGCCAGCTCCAGCCCGCGCTGGTGCACGGTCTTGCCCTGCAGCTCCGCGGCGCCGTGCTCGGTGACGATCACGTCGACCTGGTGGCGCGGGGTCGTGATCACCGCGCCGGCCGCGAATGCCGGGACGATGCGGGAGTGGAGCTTCCCGGCGATCTCGACGGTCGACGGGAGGCAGAGCAGCGAGCGATCCTCCAGGTGCAGAGCCGGGCCGGTGACGAAGTCCTCGTGGCCGCCGATTCCCGAGTACTGACGGCCCCCGACCGTGTCGGCGACCACCTGGCCGTGGATGTCGACCCCGATCGCGGCGTTGATCGTGATCATCCTGCGGTTGGCGCGGATGTAGGCGGGGGAGTTGATGACGTCGACCGGTAGGAACGCGACCTCCTCGTTGCCCTCGAGCCACTCGTAGAGCTCGGCCGTGCCCGCCGCGAAGGTGGAGACCGACAGGCCGTCGAACTGCCCCTTGCGATTGCTCACCTTGCCGGCCTTGTGCAGGCGCATGAGCCCGGTGGTGAACATCTCCGAATGGATCCCGTAGTCGCCGCCGTCGCCCTCGGCGAGGATCGACGCGATGGTCGAGGGCACGGCGCCGATCCCGGTCTGCAGGGTCGCGCCCTCGGGGATGAACTCGGCGGCGTTGGCGGCGATCGCGCGGTCGGTATCGGTCGGCTCCGGGTCGGGCAGCGGGAGCGGCGCCGCGTCGGATTCGATCAGCCCGTCGATCTCGTCGACGTGCAGTCGGTGGGGATGCTCGGGCATCAGCCCGTGCGTGCGCGGGTAGTTCGCGGAGACCTCGACCAGCAGCAGCCGGTTGGCGTCGGCGCCGGCGCGGTGCAGCTCCTCGACCGAGGCCCCGGCGTGCAGCGAGAGGGAGCAGTAGCCCTCCTCGTCCGGGGGCGCCGCGGCCGTGATCATCACCCGTGGCGCCAGCTCCTCCATCAGCGGCGCGAAGCGGCGGAAGTCGGCGGGCGCGAAGCTGATGTTGGCGCCCGAGTCCCGCAGCATGCGCTCGATCGGCCCGTAGAAGCCGGAGAGGTAGTGGACGCCGGGCAGGTTGAACAGGTTGGTGCCGACGCTGAGCAGCGCCCCGTAGACGAGCAGCTCCTCCCAGTCCTCCCGCTCCCCGAGCGCGGCGAGCAGCGCCGGCGGCTGCCCGGTTCCCAGCGGCATCCCGATCGAGTCCGTGGACCGGACGTGCGCGACGGCGGCCTCCGGTGTCAGGCGCGGTGCATCGTTCATCGTCACGATCCTATTGCGATCCGGCGGGGAGGCGACCCCGCAGCTCGAGCACTCGGCCGGCCGCGGACTCGAATCGCTCACGATCCAGCTCGCCGCGCTCGAGGCGACGTTCGAACAGGCCGTGCGCGTCGCGCGCGGCCCGCCAGTCGCTGTAGAGCAGCAGGTCGTTCCCGGCGGCCTCGGCCGCCGCAGCGACACGGGCGGGGTCGCCGAACTTCGCGGCTGCGGCGGCGCCGAGCCCGTCGGTGATCGTCACGCCCCGGAAGCCGAGCCGCTCCCGCAGCTCCCCCTCGACGACCTTCGGGGAAAACGCCGCGGGGCGGTTGGCGAGAGCCGGATAGGTCGCGAGGCTGAGCATCACCAGCTCGCCCCCGGCGGCGACGAAGGCCGCGAACGGCTGCTCGTCGGTGGCCCGCAGCTGCTCGGCGCTCAGGTCGATCCGCTGCGCGGCCTCGTCGGTATTCACCCTGGCGGCGCCCAGGCCGGGGAAGTGCTTGGCGGTGGCCGCGACCGCTCCGGTCGACCGCAGGCCGGCCGTGAAGCCGTCGACGCCGACCGTCGTCACCTGCTCGGCCGTCGCGCCAAACGAGCGCTGCTCGCCCTCGATCGCGCTGCCGGGCCGGGCGACGTCGAGAACCGGCGCCAGATCGACGTTGAAGCCGCGCTCGCCGAGCCCCGAAGCCGTGCGCTCGCCCTGCCGGCGGGCGTAGTCGCCTCCCCGGCCGCCCATCTCCCGGGCCGAGGGCACCGGGGCGCTGGGCAGCCGCCGCACCTGCCCGCCCTCCTGGTCGACCATCACCAGCAGCGGGGCCTCGAGGCCCGCCGGGCGGCGCAGGCGCTGCAGGCGCGCGATCTTGCGAGCGGTGGTCGCGGCGCCCTCACCCGCGACGTTGTCCTCGAACAGGATCACGCCGGCGACCTGACCGCGGCGGATCATCCGGCGCAGCCCGCGCGGCGGTTCGGGCCCGTCCCAGCCGGCGATCAGCCGCTGCCCGGCGAGCTCGCCGTCGTCGAGCCCGGCTGCCGCGGAGGATTCATCCCCACTGTCGCCGGGCCCGTCGTCCTCTCCGGCGACCGAGATCCCGGCGATGAACGAGACCGCCGCGACCAGCCCGAGACCGGCGAGCGCCAGGCGCCGTCTGCGGATCCGGGCGCGGCGGGCGCGTTCGGCCGCGCGGCGCGCCCGGCGGCGCTCGGGTGGATCGGCTGCGCTGTCGGGCGTGCTCGCGATTGGCGCGACTGTAGTTCACGGTCGATGCCGCCGAAGCCGGCTCGCGACCGAGGCTGCCAGGGGAATATCCTCACGGCATGGCAACCGAGAGCGCTCGACTGCCCGAGATGACCGAGACCTCACCCCTGGTGGCCCGCGCCTACAGCTATGCCCGGGCCGCGCACGAGGGGCCGGCCAGTCGTGGCGAGACGCGCATCTCCCACCCGGTCGCCGTGGCACGGATTCTGGCGGCCGCTGGATCAGACGAGGAGGTCGTCGCTGCGGCGCTGCTCCATGACGTCGTCGAGGACACGGCGCACGGTCGCGATGACATCTTCGAGCGGTTCCCGGACCGGGTCGGGGACCTGGTCGACGTGATGACCGAGGACGCGTCGATCTCCGACTACGCCGAGCGCAAGGCCGAGCACCGCCGCCGCGTGCTCGACGCCGGTGAGGTTCCGGCGGCGATCTATCTGGCCGACAAGCTCGCCCGCGTCCGCCGTTACGCGGCCGACGACGAGCCGGTCGCCCCGGCGAGGCTCGAGCACTACCAGCGCACCGTCGCGCAGTTCGGCACCGAGGACCCGCGCCTCCCGTTCCTCGACGAGCTGATGGCGGAGCTCCCCGCGCTGCGACCGGCCGACCAGCGGTCGTAGCGGCCGGCTCGGCGCCTACCGGGTCAGCTGTTGAGGCCGAGCGCCGCGGCGCTCGGGGTCGGCGCGAGTCGTGGCTCGTAGCGGGGCTTGGCGAACAGCATCTGCACGTCGCGGATCCGGCCGACCGTGAATCCGGCCTCCGACATCGCCATGTAGAGGCGCCAAAGGCGCCGGAACGCCTCGTCGTAGCCGAGCCGCTCGAGCTCCTCGGTGGCGGCGACGAACCGGTCCCGCCATTCATGAAGGGTGCGAACGTAGCTGGCCGAGATGTCCTCGAGCGCGAGCGTCCGCAGGTCGGTCTCGGACGCGATCGAGGACTGGATCGCCCCGACCGAGGGCAGGCAGCCACCCGGGAAGATCAGCTCGTTGGCGAACGAGCGGGTCCGCTTCTCGGTCTCGTAGATCGCGTCGTCGACGACGATCGCCTGCAGGAAGAAGAGCCCGTCCGGCTTGAGCAGGCGAGAGCACCGCCGGAAGTAGGTGTCGAACCACTCCCAGCCCACCGCCTCGATCATCTCCACCGAGACGAGCTTGTCGTAGCGCCCGCGCAGGTCGCGGTAGTCGCGGCCGAGGACCTGGACGCGGTCCTCCAGGCCGGCCTCACGGACACGGCGCTCGGCGTAGCGGCGCTGTTCGTCGCTGATCGTGGTCGTTGTCACGCGGCAGCCGCGGGTCGTCGCGGCGTGGATCGCCATTCCACCCCAGCCGGTGCCGATCTCGAGCAGATGGTCATCGGGGGTGAGCTCGAGCAGCGCGCAGATCCGGTCGAGGCGGGCGAGCTGCGCGTCCTCGAGGCCCTGCCCCTCGTGCTCGAAGTATGCGGATGAATACATCATGTTCTCGCTGTCCAGGAAGAGCTCGAACATGTCGTTGCCGGCGTCGTAGTGGGAGGAGATGTGCTCCCGGGCCCTCCGGCGGGTGTTCAGCGTCCTCAGGGTCGCGAGTCGCTGGAACGGGACCAGGAAGGGAGCGATGCGCCGCCGGAGCGGATCGGCACGGCCGATCTCACGAGTCACGATCAGCAGCAGGTCGAGCAGATCGGGGCTGTCCCAGAGACCCTCCGCGTAAGTGGTGCCCAGCGCGATGCTCTTCGACCGGGCCAGGCGCGTGTAGACGGCGGGGGAGTGGATCTCGAGGCGGGCGCGGCGGGCGGCGGCGGGGTCGCCGAAGCACAGGTGGGCTCCCCCGGGATAGGTCTCGGTCAGCTCGATTCGGCCGGACTCGATCCGGCGGAGCAGTCCATGCAGTATTCGTCGCGCGATCATCTCGGCTCCCGTCCGTCGCGCCTGCGGGGGTTGCTGAAGTATGGAGCACCCTTGGCCTTGAGCACAAGGGCGTTCGCGTAGATCCGAGCCAGGGTCGCGAGCGTCATCGGCGGGTAGCGAAGCAGGAGCCCCGCCATCCGGGCGCGGGTGATCTTGCGCCGCCGGAGGTCGACGCCGGCCTCGAAGACCCGCTCACCGTCTTCCACGTTGGTCAGCGAGAAGCGCAGTCGCTCGCCCGGTTCGTTCGCCCGCCACAGGTAGCGCTGCTCCATGGGCATGAACGGGGAGACGTGCAGCGACTTGTCGAACTCGCCCTCCAGGGCGCCGTGCTCGGGGGTGAGCACATAGGTGCGCCGCTGTCCCCAGGGGGTGTTGGTGACCTCGGCGATGATCGCCTCGACCGGCTCGCCCGGCCCGTCGCCGTGCAGGTAGTAGAAGGCGACCGGGTTCATGCCAACCCCGAGGTAGCGCGGATTGGCGAGCAGCCGCACCGGCCCGCCCGGGGCGCTGCCGCACTCGGCCTCGACGTGCTCCCGCGCCGCGTCGGCGAGCGCGATCGCGCCACCACCCAGGTGGTCGGATCGGCGGAAGCGCGCCGGGGCGGCCCGCCGCGCGGACCACAGCGGGATCGGATCGAGCAGCTCGGGCAGCTCCTCGAGGTCGAACAGCGGCATGAAGATGCGGTAGGTGAAGGCGTGCTCGATCGGCGAGCGGCGACGGTGGTGGACCCGGCCCTCGTAGATCGCCGAGGACCGCTCCGCCCCGTGCCGGCGGGGTGATCGCCCCAGCTCGCGCGCCGGCGCGGGCGCGCCGGCCATCTCCCTGGAGGGTCCCGCAGCGGCGGTCGGAGCGCGGCTCATCGGAGTGCGCCGGCGGCCGGCGCCGGGGCCTCAGCGGGGGAGTTGCCGATCGAGGGCGGCACGGCGCCGCCGAGTCCGGGTCCACGGCCGCCCAGCGCTTGCGCGACCCGTAGGCCCGACCAGCATCCGTCCTCGTGGAATCCCCAGCGCCAGTAGGCCCCGCAGTAGTGGATGCGATCGGCGCCGCTGATCTCGGGCCAGCGCTCCTGCGCGCGCATTCCCTCCTCGGTGAAGACGGGGTGGGCGTAGTCGCGGGTCGCGATGATCCGGGCGGGGTCGATCTCATCGGCCCGATTCAGGGTCACGAGGAACTGGGTCGCGGAGTCGAGGCGCTGCAGCCGGTTCATGTCGTAGGTGAGTGTCGTCCGGCCGTCCGCGGCATCGCTGAGGTGGAAGTTCCAGCTCGCCCAGGCGGCCCGGCGGCGGGGCATCAGCGACGTGTCGGTATGCAGCACGGTCTCGTTGCGCTGGTAGGGGATGGCGCCGAGGATCTCCCGCTCCGCGGGCGTGGGGGCGTCCAGCATCGCGAGAGCCTGGTCGGAGTGCGCCGCGATCACGACCTCGTCGAACTCGCTCTCGCCACCGCGATAGCGGACCGTCACCCGCTCGGGCCCGCGCTCGATCGAGTGCACCGGGGTGCCCGCGAGGACGCGGTCCGAGAATCCCTCGGTGAGGGCGCGGACGTAGGTGGCGGAGCCGCCGACGACGGTGCGCCAGCGCGGGCGGTTGCGGATCTGGAGCGTGCCGTGGTTGTGGAAGAACTCGGCCAGGAACGCTGCCGGGAAGCTCCACATCTGCGCCGGATCGGCCGACCAGACGGATGCCGCCTGGGGCACGAGCAGGCGGTCGACGAAGAACTCCGAAAAGCGCTCGTTCTGCAGGAACTCACGCAGGGAGGGGCCGCCGCCACGGGTTCCGACCAGCGGCCGCGCCTTGCGGTTGAACCGCAGGATGTCGGCGAGCATCCGCAGAAAGCGCCGATCGGTGAGATGCGAGCGCTGCGCGAAGACGCCGCGCAGCCCGCGTGTCGACCACTCGAACTCGCCCGAGTCGTCGGCGACGCCGAAGCTCATGTCGGTCGCCTGGGTCTCGACACCGAGCTCGGAGAGCAGCCGGGTGAAGTTCGGGTAGTTGCGGTCGTTCATGACGATGAAGCCCGTATCGATGGCGTGGACACGGCCGTCCGCCTCCACGCGGTGCGTGTCGGTGTGGCCGCCCACATGGGAGCCGGCCTCGAGGACCGTCACCTCATGCCCGGCTCGGCGCAGCTCGGCGGCCGCGGTCAGCCCGGCGACACCGGCCCCGACTACTCCGACGCGCAGCCCCATCAGCCGCGAGCCCCCTCCGGGTCCTCGGCGCGGGCCGGGGGGGATCCGGCGAGGCGCTCGCGCAGGCCGTCGCGGGCCTTGTCGGCGACGCGGTTGAAGCCGAGTGCGAGCGCGGGATCGAGCAGCTTCAGCGGCCCCTTCAGGGTCAGGTCGGCGTCGTAGGTGACCGCCGTGCCCCCGCCCGGCGCGGGGTCGAACGACAGGGTGTCGACGGAGATCAGGACGGCCGTCTCGGAGCGGAGCACGACGCGGTGCGGGCGGTCGATCTCGACGGTCTCGTAGGTCATCATCGTCGTTCGGCCGAGCATGCTCAGCTCGATCTCGAACCTCGCGCCGACCGTGAGCGGCTCGGCGGACAGGCTGCGGCCGGCCTCGATGCTCGGGTCCCAGTCGGCGGCGTTGCTGAACTCGGCCAGGTAGTCGAAGGCCTGCTCGGGGCTCCAGTCGGTGGGTACGGTTGTGGTGTATTCGGCCATCTGGTGCTCACTGAACCTTTCGGTCTGGGGGTGGATTCGGATCACTCGTCGCGGCGGTGTCAGAGGCTGCGCCCGACTCGAATAACCTCCGCCGGAGATGCTTCGCCAGCTCACCAGCCTCGACGCTCAGTTCCTGGCGATCGAGAGCGACACGCACTACGGACACGTCGGAGGCCTGGTGGTGCTCGACCCATCGACGCGGGACTCGGGCGAGCTCCGGCTCGAGGATGCGTATGAGCTGCTCGAGCAGCGGATGCACCTGCTCCCGGTGATGCGCTGGAAGCTCGCCGAGGTACCGCTCGGACTGGACCGCCCATACTGGGTCGAGGATCCCGATTTCGACCTCGAGTACCACCTGCGCGAGATCGCGCTGCCCGATCCCGGCGACGACCGGCGGCTCGCGGAGCAGGTCTGCAGGATTGCCTCCCGCCACCTGGACCGCTCGCGCCCCCTCTGGGAGCTGTATCTGATCCAGGGCCTCGAGGGTGGGCGTTGCGGGATCCTCACGAAGATGCACCACGCGATGATCGACGGCATGTCGGGCGCCGAGATCATGGGTGTCCTGTTCGATCTCGAGCCGGAGGGCCGGGAGATCCCACCTCCCGATCCGGACGCCGTGGAGGGCTCCACGGACGAGCCGAGCGGGGTGGAGATGCTCGGCCGTGGGCTCTTCGGCCTGCCGCTGCAGCCGCTGCGCTCGATCGCCAAGATCCCGTCGACGCTCCCGTACCTCGACGTCGCGCCGTCGATCCTCGGCGCACCGGGCGCCGAGACCATCAGCCGCTACGCGTCCCGGGTGCGCAACCTGCTCGGCGCCGGCGAGGGGGACGGCGAGATCATCGAGCGGCCCCGCCACCGTGCGCCCCACACACCCTTCAGCGGCCGGATCTCGGCCCACCGGAGGTTCAGCTTCGGCTCGCTGCCGCTCGCGACCGTCAAGGACGTCAAGAACCGGCTTGGGGTGAAGGTAAACGACGTGGTCGTCGGGCTCTGCGCCGGCGCGGTGCGGGAGTGGCTGATCGCCAACGACGCGCTCCCGAACGACCCCCTGCTCGCACAGATACCCGTCTCGGTCCGGACCGAGGAGCAGGTCGGGACCTACGGCAACCGGGTCAGCGTGATGATCGTTCCGATTCCGACCGACGAGCCCGATCCGGTGCAGCGGGTCCTGATGGCGCGCGACGCAATGAGCGCGGCGAAGGACCGCCACAAGGCGATGCCCGCCGAGCTGCTCCAGGACGTGGCCAACTTCATCCCACCGGCGATCAACGCCCGCGCTGCCCGGGTGGCGCTCCAGCTCGGGACCCAGCAGCGGATGCGCCCCCTCTACAACCTCGTGATCTCCAACGTCCCCGGCCCACCGTTTCCGCTGTATCTCGGCGGCGCGGAGGTCAAGGCCAACTATCCGGTCTCGGTCATCGCCGACGGCTCCGGGCTCAACATCACGGTGATGAGCTACCGGGGCTCGATGGACTTCGGGCTGATCGCGGACCGCGATCAGATCCCCGAGGTGTGGGACTTGATCGGCGCGCTCGAGCGCGACCTCGAGGCGATCGAGGCGGCCGCCGACTAGCGCTGCTTGAGCTCGCGCTGGAGCTGCTGCTCGACCGCCTCGGTCATCACCTGCCCGAAGCTCGCGAGGACGGCCTCGGAGGCGAGGGGCCGCAGTCGCTCGACGGCCTCGCGGGCCGCGTCGAGACCCGCTTCGTCGACCGAGCCGCCCTCGCGGACCGGGTCGAGCACGTCCTGCACGTAGAGCCGCACGAACTCCTTTGCGATCGAGCGGGTGTGCTTGCGGATGGCTGAGCCGACCGCCAGCGCGTGACTGAGCGGCACCCCGAGCTCGACCAGCGCGGCGGCCGCGCGCAGCAGGGTGGGGGAGGGGATCTCCCACGTCTCGTTCCCCAGCGAGCGTGCCACCCCGAGCTTTCCGGCCCTGGCGAGCGTCTTGGCATCGACGTCGCCGCCAAGCGCGTCGATCAGCTCCGCGGTATTGATCACCTCGGGCTGCTCGGTGCCGAAGGGGGTCAGGATCGCCCGCTCGAAGGCGAGCGTGTTCTCGCTGCCGTCGTGAGCTCCGAGCTCGAGCAGCCGCTCGATCGCCTTCAGGTTGAAGCCCTGGCTCTGCATGTCCTGGATCAGCTTGATCCGCGCGACATGGTCCTCGGCGTAGTAGCCGGTCCGGGCGCGCACCTCCGGTGGGGGAAGCAGGCCACGAGACTGGTGGGCGCGGATGTTCCGTGCGGTCATGCCCGTTTCCCGGGCGAGCTCGTCGATAGTCAGGCTGCGGCCGCCGTTCGTCTCGGCCGGGGTCTGTTCGGTGGCGCTCATCGGTGCCAAAGGCTAGCGGCAGCGTTGCACGGATCGGTGTTACACGTTCACCGCCGCCGCGCTGCCGCGGCGCCGGCCCGGCCGGGGCGCCCGTACCCATCAGGGGGAGGGGTGAGCACGGACGGCCCCGGTCGGGCCGCGGTGGGAGGCTTCCCACTGGTCCTCAGCGCCGAGCCCGGTGAGCTCAGCGCAGGTCTCATAGAGCCGGGCTCGTTCCCCGGGCTCCTCGGTCGTCCACGGCACGCGGTGCTCGGGACGTGGCCGCCGATCCATCCACAGGCTCCCCTCGTCCTCGGGCGAGGGGTTTCGCGCGGCGAGCCAGACGATCGTGTCGGCTCCCTGCTCCGGGCTCCGCAGGAGCGGGCCGAGCAGGCGGTTGAAGCGCGGCAGGGAGTCGGCCACTCCAGGCGTCGCCGCCCAGCCCGGGTGCATGCCGTCGGCGCGGATGCCATCGCCGAGCCGGCGGTTGAGCTCCGGCAGCAGGGCGATCTGTGCCCGCTTGGCGTGCGCATAGAACTCGGGCCCGTCGAACTGGCGTCGCTCGAGCTCGAGGTCGTCGGGGTCGAGGCGCGAGGTGTAGGCGCCGCCGGAGCTCACGAAGATCAGCTTTCCCTGTCCGCTGCGGGCCTCGCCGAGCAGCGGGGCGAGGCGGTGGCTGAGCAGGAAGGGGCCGAGGACGTGTACCGCGAGGGTCAGCTCGTAGCCCTGCGGAGAGTGCTCGCGTGTCTGCAGCAGCGCGCCGGCGTTGTGGATGACGGCGTCGAGGCTGTCGATCTGCTCATGGAGCTCCGCCGCGAGGCGCTCGACCGAGTCCAGGTCGGAGAGATCGCAGAGCATGAGGCGGAGGGCATCGCTGCCGGTGTGCTCGGCGACCCGGGCCCGCGCCCGTTCGCCG
>DATFLZ010000046.1:0-9286 GCA_035267205.1 Solirubrobacterales bacterium
CCGCTATGTTTGTCACTACCACGCTCGAGCCCTCCGCCAGGAGGGTTTCTGCGTTCTGGAAGGCTTCCGCGACGGTCTCGGAGACCGTGGCGCTGATCTCGACCCGCGATTCCCGCTTGTCGTAGGTGATCTGCAGGTCGAAGGACTCGAAGACCTGGCGCTTGATCTGCACCGATGCGGTCCGGAGCGTCTCCGCAGGAGTAGTAGTGGTGCTCCTTGCGGGCCTTCCCGTGCATCGACAGGGGCTGGTGGCCGGCGCAGCAGCGGACCATGCCCTCCTCCTGCGCCCGCAGGCGGGCACCGCGCGCGGCCGATCCGATCAGCGCGGCTGCTTGACCTGGAGCTCGCTCATCAGCGCGGCCATCTCCTCGACCTCGGGCGCGGCCCATTCGAACCCGGGGGGCAGCGGCTTCGAGTAGAGCCGTACGTACCGCCGGTACTTGCGAATCAGCTCCGATCGTGAGATCTCCATCCGCTTCTGGCTCAGCGTGGTCTGCGAGGCCAGCGTCCGGTTGGCGACGCTGATCTCCGCGTCGACCCGCCGCACCGTCCCATCCCCGCTCTCGATCCGGCGCTCGAACCAGCGGCTTGCCTCGATGTGGGAGCCGAGCGGTTCCTTCGCGCCGGGGCGCTTGTACATCGCGTAGTTGTTGGTCGAGCAAAGCCACTTCGGCCGAGAGCGAGGCAGCAGGCGACGCCGCAACAGGTAGAGGCGATGGCCGAGGTCGATCGGTACCTCGATCCACCGAGCGGGCCAGTGATAGCCCGTGACCCCGGGCTCGAGCCACTCCGAGAGCACGCGCGCGGCGTCCGGGCGGAACCAGTCGTCGTCGTCCACCGGCACGACGAGGGCGTCATCGGGAATCTCGTCCCACTCGGCCGGGACCGCGCCCTCGACCCGTTCGTGGTTGCGCTGGGCGATCTCCTTGACCCGCAGGCGGAACCGCTGGTATGAGAGGTCGAACGTCTCGTTCCAGAGTGGGACCTTCGGCAGCAGCCAGGGGTCGGTGAGCGCCTCGAGCGCCGCCTGCTCGTCGGCCCAATCGACGGTCCTTCTGATCCAGATGTAGATCACCGCGGCTCGACATCCTCCATCAGTTCGGCCATCAACGCCACATACGGTCGCGACCACGCGGGGTCCCGCCACCAACGGCGCCGACGGTAGATCTGCCGATACCGCCGCAGGCGCTGCAGTAGACGCCCGCTGTCGATCTCGCCGTCTCGACTGGTCGGGCGCAGCGACGTCTGTGAGGCGAGCGTCCTGTTGTTGATGCTGTAGCGCCCCGGAATCCGCGCGGCCTCGCCGCGCCCGGCCCGCGCGAACCACTTGGTGGCCGCGAGGTGGCCCTCGAACTCGGGCCTGCGGCCCGGACGCTTGACCAATCCGTAGTTGTTGGTGTCGCAGGTCCAGTGCGCCGGAGTGAACGGGAGCAGGGCTCGCCTGGTCGCGTAGAACCAGTGACCGAGATCCGAGGGGACCCCCAGCCACAGCGGGTTCCAGCGGACGATCTCGGCCGAGCCCCACGCCCGATCGAGAACGCGGACCAGATCCGGGTCGAACCAGTCGTCGTCGTCCACGGGCAGCACGCGCTCACCGTCGGGTATCTCCTCCCAGTCGGCGAGCGTGGCTCCCTCAACGCGAGCGAGGTTGAGGGCCGCGATCTCGCGCACCCTGCGGCGGAACTCATGGAACGGCATCGTGAGCGTCGCGTTCCACAGCTCGACCCTGGGCCGAACGCGTGGATCCAGCTGGCCCCAGAAGGCCTCCTCGTCGGCCCAGTCGAGCGTCGCCCTGATCGCGATGTAGGTGCGGGGCCGCCCGCCACCGGCCGGCGGGCTCATCGGTGCGACGGGCGCACTGGTCGTCGGATCGCTCGCATCCGCTGCCAGTATTAGCCGATGCCTGGGCCCGCTGCTCCATCGAACCCGTCGAGCGACCGGGCCCTGGCGGCGTCCCGGTCCCGACCGCTGCTCGCCCTGCAGCGTCTGCTCATGCGCCTCGGTCGCACGCGGCTTCGAGCCCTGCTCGTGCTCGGCTACCGATCGCTCGCGCGGCTGGCGGTCACCTATCTGACCCGCGATCAGGCGGGGGCTGCCGCCTACCTGCGCGGCGGTCTCGCCACCGAGGAGTTCCAGCCGGGACTCTCCGACATCGACCTGGTGCTGGTGCTGGCTCACCCGGACCGGGAGCCGTGCGACGACGCCGGGGTGGTGAGGGCACGCTGGCGGCGCCTGACCGCGGTCGCCCCCGCCATCGAGCTCGTGATCGACGAGCCGCGGATCCATTCCGAGACCGAGCTCGCGGAGTTGAACGGAGCGTCGGCGTTCACCCTCGGCCTCGACGAATCCACCGGCCCCGGCCGCAGCAGCGGCTACTACGACGCGGGCGACGTCTCGGACGGGGTACGGATGCTCGAGCGCCCCGGGCTCGGCTCCGAGATCGCCGGGTGGCAGCGGCTGAGTGGTCGCGAGCGACGACCGGCAGCGCCCCGGGTGGCCCCGGCACCGCCCTGCCTCCCGGCCTGGCTCGAGCTCCTCTACGTCTGGCGCATCATGTTTCGATTCTGCGTCGAACCCACCCTCCCCCGGGCCACCAGCGTCTGCGTCAAGATGATCGCCGAACCGGCTCGGATCTGGCTCTGGCTCACGGACCGTGAACTACCGCCGACGCGCGAGCTCGCGCTGCGCCGCGCGGCCGCCGAGCTGCCCGAGGAGGCGGATGCCTTCGAGCGCGCGCTCGATCTGCAGCGAGCGCTCCCCTCCGCGCCGCGGGCGCCGCTGGCGGAGCTGCTGCCCGCGTTCGTGCGGCTTTCGGGCCGGGTGGCGTCCCTCGTCGGCCGGCAGGCAGGCGTGGGTAACGGCGAGCCGGTGCGACTTGCCGGCAGCCCACGCGAGCTCCTGTCCCCCCGGCCGACGGAGGCGACCGCCACGGGCAGCTGCGATCCGCTGCCGCTCGGCGACTGGCGCTCCCTGGCGTGCCCGGCCTCGGCCCCCGACGAGTCGTTCCGGCTGCTGCCGGGCGATCCGGCGAACCAGGCCGATCTCGCGGCCGCGACAAAGGCGGCCGGCGGTCCCTACCCCGCGCTGCGGGCACCGGAGCTCCTCGTGCTGCCCACCCGATCCCTCTTGCGCAGCCGGCTGCGCGCGGTCAAGTGCCCGGCCTCCGACCCGGTTCCGTTCGCGCTTGCGGCGGGGGCCGACGAGGTGCGATTCCCAACGGTTCGCGGATGGTCCGCCGCGGATACGGCGGCCCGGGCCGTGGCCGAGCAGCGCGCCTGGCTCAGCGGGCGTCGTCGCGCGGGGAGCGGGATCGGATCCGCCGGGGACGATGACCCGACCGAGCTCGGGCGACTGCTGAGCGCGGCGCGCGGCGCCCTGTTCCTCGAGAGCGTCGAGGACGGCGATCCCGAGCTCTGCCTGACCGCGGTCGAGACGGCGCGGCGGCTCGCCAGGCGCTCCCCGGCATGGAGGTCGGTGGCGGAGGAGGCGATCGACGGGTACAGCGGGTTCGTCCAGGACGGTCGCCGCCCGCCGCCGGGCGCCGCCGCGGCGCTGCGCGATCTGGTGGGCGACCTGCCGGCCTTCCGGTGACCCACCGGCCGGCCGGAGCGGCATCTAAGCCAGCGCGAGGATCCGCTCGACGACCGGGCCCCGAGAGGCGATCACCTCGAGCTCCCATCCGCGCGCCTCGATCAGGCGCTCGCGAACCAGGGCGGGGTCGGTCAGAAGGGCGTCGAGCGCCCGGAAGACCGCTTCCTCGCCAAAGCCTCCGCGCGGAGAGTCGACCAGGGGAACGGCAATCCCATGTCGCTGACAGGTCTCGGCCAGCGCCGGCTGATCGGCGAAGAACGGGTAGGAGACCATCGGCACCAGGTTGAAGATCGCCTCGTGGGTCGAGTTGAGGCCCTGGTGCGTGACGAACGCATCCGCCGATGCCAGCGCCCGCCACTGATCGAGATGGTCGACGACGCTGACCTTCGAGCCCCCCGCCCGCCGGAGCCGTCGGGCCTCCGGACGCGCCCCGCCGAGGCTGATCAGCCCGCGGGTCCCCGGTCGGCGCTCCAAGGCCGCGGCGATCGTCGTCAGTGCCTCCAGCGCCCGCTCCGGCCAGTAGCGCCACACGACGGTCCCCAGGGACACATACACGTTGAGCTCGTCGTCGCCGGCGTCGAACGGGGATCGCGAGGGGGCGTCCAGCCGTCGCTCGATCTCCTCCACCGCGGGCAGCGAGCCGTAGAAGGCAAGGGGCTCGAACGCGGCCCGCTCCGACTCCGGCAGGTACGTCGGCGGCTCGCAGTAGAGGTTGAGAATCGGGCTCAGCGCGGTGACATACGAGAAGGGGGAGGCGTCGCCGATCCCGAAGCGGTCACGCAGGGTCTCGACCGCGCGCCGGCAGGCGTCGGAGATCGACACCCGCTCGTCGGCCTCGAGGGTCGCGCGGTGCTGGGCCGGGACCATCCTGTGCCCAGGGCAGACGCTCACGTAGGGAATCCCGAGCAGGCGGCCGACGACGTGACCGATCACGGCGAAGGTGTCGTAGACGATCAGCGACGCCCCGAGCCGCGTCAGCTCCTCCGCGAGCGCCTCGGCGTAGGTGCCGGCGAACGTCACGTAACGGCAGGGCACAGGCAGGGACTCGCCGTCGGCGCGTTCGAGCGGATGGACCGCGAAGAGGTCCTCGAAGGTCCCTCCCGCGGACTCGACGGCGCCCCGGAAGCCGGAATCGGTGTAGACGTGGGCCCGGGCGCCCCGCCGGGCGAGATCAGCGATCAGCGGCCGCAGGCGCTGAAAGTGACCCGCCTCCGGCATCGCGAAGATCGCCACGATCGGCGCATCGCTCATGTCCACCCTCGATTCATGTGAGCCGATTCTCTCAGCGGTATCGTCGGCGCGACATTGGCTCCCGCAACCTTCACCGAACGACTCGGGCGCCGCCGCGAGCTCTGGTGGGACCCGCCCTGGCCCTGGCGCGATCGGACGCTCCGCGATGCCGCGCATCGCCTGCGCGAGCGCCGCGTCTTCCGGACCCGTGACGAGGCCGACGCGGCCTGGCGGTGTTGCGCCGCGTGGCCGCGGACGCTGCTCAACAAGTGGAACGGCCGCGAGTTCGCCGCGCGGCACGGCTGCGAAGTCCCGGATCTCCTCTGGTTCGGCTCCGACCACGATGAGGCGCCACTCGAATCGCTCCCCGACCGCTTCGTGATCCGTCCGGCATTCGGGGCGAACAGGCGCGGGGTGTCGGTGGTCGTCGACGGCACCGAACTGCTCGGCGACCACCCGGTCACCCCCTCGGACCTTGGCCGCATGCTGCCGCGCGCGGGTCGGCTGCGACGCCCGGCACCCGTTCTGATCGAGGAGTTCATCGGGACCGAGGAAGGCCGCCCCGCGCTGCCGCTCGAGTGCAAGTGCCACACGTTCGCGGGCGACGTGGCCGCCGTCGAGATCGTGGCCCGCCGGAGGGCGCACGAAGCGAAGCACCGCTTCTACACGCCCGGCTGGGAACCGATCGCCGACCCGATGAACACCTACCTGCCGACCGCGGACGGCAAGTTCGAGCGGCCCGCCTGCCTGGAGGAGATGGTCGAGAGCGCGAGCCGGCTCGGCGCGGAGCTCGGCACCTACATGCGGATCGACTTCTTCATCGCCCCGCGCGGCTGCGTGTTTAACGAATTCGCCTCGCTCCCCCTCCGGGGCCAGGCCAACACGCCCTACTGCGACGAGCTGTTCGGCGGGCTCTGGGAGAGCCGGCACGGGGACGCGACCTGAGTGCATATGATTGAGCGATGCCCGCCGCCTTCCTGCAGCTCGGGGGCCGCGTCGCGGTCGTAACCGGCGGAGCACGCGGGATCGGCCTCGCCACGTGCCGGCGTCTCGCCGAGGCGGGCGCGTCGATCTCGATCTGGGACATCGACGCGACGACCGCCGAGACCATCGCCGGTGAGCTACGAGACACGGGGGCCGAGGCGCACGCGATCAAGGTGGACGTCCGCGACCCGGCCGCGGTCGACGCCGCCCGCGCAGCGACGCTCGAACGAGCGGGCGCCGTCGACATCCTCGTCAACAACGCGGGCGTGGTCGGCCGTTCGGCTCCGATCACGGAGCTCACGGACGAGGATTGGAGCGAGACGATTCGCAGCGATCTGACCAGCGTCTTCTACTGCTGCCGATCCCTGCTGCCGGCGATACGACAGAGCTCGGCGGGGTCGATCGTCAGCATCGCCTCGGTGACGGGCAAGGAGGGCAACCCGAACCAGATTCCCTACTCGGTCGCCAAGGCGGGCGTGATCGCACTGACCAAGGCCCTCGCCCGCGAAGCCGCGCCGGAGGTTCGAGTCAACTGCGTGGCGCCGGCGCTCACGGAGACCCGGATCCTCGCCGAGCTGCCGCCCGAGGTCGTCTCGTACGCCCGGGAACGGATCCCGCTCGGCCGCACGGCGCTCCCGGAGGAGGTGGCTGCTGTGGTTCACTTCCTCACCTCCGAGGAGGCCAGCTTCGTGACCGGACAGTGCTACGACGTCAGCGGTGGGAGAAGCAGCTACTGAGCGAGACACCTGGACAGAGCACGGGCGCAGCCGGGCCCGCGGCGCCACTGGACGAGGAGGCGCTGGCCCTGTTTGCCCGCAAGGGCCTGGAGGCGGGTCGGGGCGCACCTCAAGTTGGAGACGGGAACGCGGTCAAGGTGAGGCGGGTCATGCAGCTCACGCAGGATCTCGCGACCGGGCCCCTCGACCAGCTGAGGATCCTCGATCTCGGCTGTGGCGAGGGCGTCTACGCGATCGAGGCGGGCCTGCGCGGAGCCGACGTCCTCGCGATCGACGCCCGCGACGAGCGGATGCGCGAGGGCGCCGAGTGCGCAGCCCGGCACGGGCTCCGAAACGTGCGGTTCGAGCGGGGGGACGCCCGCGAGCTGAGCGCGGAACGGGCCGGATCCTTCGACATCGTCTACTGCCTCGGGCTGCTCTACCACCTGGATGCCCCCGAGGTGTTCCCCTTCCTGGCCGCCGTTCGCGAGCTGTGCGCGGGCGCGTTGATCGTCGACACGCTGATCAGCCTCGAGCCGGACACGGAGGTCACTTATCTGGACCGGGCCTACCGGGGCGAGCGGACTCGCGAGCACGGCGACGACGACCCCCCGGCCGTCCGGCAGCAACGGCTGCTCCGCTCCATCGACAGCACGTTCGCGTTCCGGTTCACGCGCGAGTCCCTGGTCCGGGCGCTGCGGGTGCGGGGTTCCCCTCCGTGCTCGAGTGTCACGCCCCGCCGGAGCCGGGTAAGGCCGCGGACCGGATCACGCTCGCGGCCGCCGGCGCCGAGCCGGTGCGAATCTCGACCTATCCGTGGCTCGAGGGGATCGGTGAGCGCGAGATCGTGCGCCGGCTGACGAGCGACTGAGATGAGTGATCCCTATTCCCGCACCCATGCCTGACGCACCTGACGACTTCGCTGGATCGCCACCGAAGCCCTCGCAGGCTGAGAACCGCGAGGTCCCGGGCGTGGCAACCCGGCTCGACGTCTACGGGCTCACGATCGAGATCGACGGCGACAGCCCCGAGCTGGTCGACCGAATCTGGCGCGACTACGCCTGGTTCGCGGCGCCGTCACCGGGATTGGCCCCCGTCGATCAAGCGGACGTGACGGTCCGGGTGGAGCGGGGCGAGCCCGACTACGACTCGCTCGGGTCGCTCCAGGCATCGTTCACGACCCCGCGAAACGCCGTCTACGAGGATGGGGCACGCCGGATAGTCGACTATTCCGGCCGAGCCCTGCTGATCCGCGACGCGGCGGCGCGGAGCGCCGTGATCCGCGGCACCGACGAGCACCTGGTGCACGAGGCCGGCTATCAGTTCCTGCTCTCGCGGATCGGACAGCACGTCGAGCAGCGCTGGCTGCCTCGCCTGCACGCGCTCGCGTTCTCGGGCCCGGCGGGCGCCGTCGCGGTGATGCTCCCGTCAGGCGGCGGCAAGAGCAGGCTGGCGTTGCGCGCGATCGAGGACGACGCGGTGGGCCTGCTCTCCGAGGACAGTCCCCTCGTCGACCGGCGCGGGCGGCTCCACCCGTTTCCGCTCCGGGTCGGACTCAACCCGGGAGACGAGGACGGGCTGCCCGCGGACCGCATCCGCCGCCTCGAGCGCATGGAGTTCCCGCCCAAGCTCCTTCTCGACGTCGATCACTTCGCTGATCGAATCGAGCGGACGCCGCAGCCCGCGCGGCACATCGTGGTCGGCAGGCGCTCGCTCAGCAGGGGGCCGAGGCTCGAGGAGGTCCCGCGCCGAACCGCCGTGCCGGTGCTCTTCCGCGAGGCCGTCGTGGGCGTCGGCCTCTACCAGGGGATGGAGTTCGTGCTCCAGCGGGGGACCCGCGACGTGCTCGGACAGATGCGACCGGCGGCGATCCGCGCTCTCTGCTGCGCGGCCGCGCTCGCACGAACGAGGGTGTGGAGCCTCGACTGCGGCCGTGACGGCGAGCGCAACTGGGAAGCGGTCCGCAGCCTCCTGGACCGGTAGCTCTACTCGGGCAGCTCCTTCCAGCGAGTCTGTGAGGACCACGATCTTGTTGAAACGGCCGAGATTTCCTCGTAACCATCCTCGCCGACCGTGACGATCCGGTAGCAAAGTCGATCAGGGGCATCGGCCAGGGGAACTGGCGGCCCGTGTCGCGCAGCCGTCCCAGGGTGGGCCCTGGCTCAGCCCTGGAGGCGCGACCGCTCCACAATCCGTGGGTGGTACCGAGAAGCGAATCGGGCCCCCGCTATGTAGAGAAGCCCGCTCGGTGAGCGGACTTCTCGTGCTGTGGGGGCTGAGCGCTCAGGGCGAGAGTCGCGAACAGCATCGTGTCGCAGCCGTAGCGCTGCGGCGTTAAGAGTTCCCGGCACCGGCAGGCGACCGCCGTCCTGTCTGGGACAATTCAGGGCTGTGCCTCGACTCCCCAAAGACGCAGCCGAGCGTTTTCGCGCGACTCTGGAGCTTCATCAGGCCGGTATTGACCTGATGCGGCAGAACCTCCGCCGGCGCCACCCCGACGAGAGCGAGGACGAGATCTCCGCGCGTCTCGAGACGTGGTTGCTGACGCGCCCGGGTGCCGACCACGGTGACGCACCTGGCCGGCTACGCGATCCCGCGACGGTCGAGTGACGACGGTCGAGCAGGCCCTGAGGCGCATCGCGAGTCTCGGCCGGGCGCAAGGAATCGACTGGGCGCTGGTCGGTGGGGTGGCAATCTCGGTCAGGACCGAGCCGCGCTTCACGCGCGATGTGGACCTGGCAGTCGCCGCCACCGACGACGATCAG
>DATFLZ010000047.1:0-9687 GCA_035267205.1 Solirubrobacterales bacterium
CTGTGGACATGGAGCGCGGACAGGCGTCGGTCGCGCTGCTCGCGACGCTGCCGGCGCTGTTCGCGGCGGTCGCCGTGCTCGCGCAGGTCGCTCTGATCGGATACGCGGCATGGTCGGCGACCGGGGCGGCCCGCGCGGGAGCACGCGCGGATCACGTCGGCGCCCCGCCACGGCCCGCTGCGCTGGGCGCGCTTCCCGGCGGGCTGCGGCCGGATGCACGGGTCGAGCTCGACGGGGCGCAACCGCGGGTCCGGGTGGAGGTCCGGCCCGGGAGGCTCCTCGACTTCCTGCCCGTGCCCCGGGTCGCGGCGTCCGCGGGCCTCGATCCGGAGTCGTGGTGACGCGCGCCGCCGCGCCCCCCTCGAAGCGCGGAGCGGCACGCTCGACGGCGGGCGCGGCCGGCCAGGCGCAGCTCGAGCTGGTCGCCGCGATCCCTGCCCTGATCGCGGTGGCGGCGATCATCCTGCAGCTGATGGCGGTCGGCTACGCGCAGTCGCTCGCCGATGGCTCGGCCGAAGCCGGCGCCCTCGCGATCGCCGCGGGCCGGGATCCGGAGCCGGCCGTGCGATCCGCGGTCCCCGGATGGGCCGCCCGGCGGGTCGAGCCCGACATCGAAGGCGGACGCGTGGAGGTCCGGATGCAGCCGCCGGTCCTGATCCCCGGGTTGGGCCGTCGGCTGGAGGTCAGCTCGGAGGCCTGGGTCCGGCCCCCGGCGTCCGACCGCGATGCGGGCGGAGGCTGAGGGTGGCCCCGCTGATCATCGCGACCCACACGCCCGCCGCGGGGAGCGCCTGCGCCGAGGCGGCGGCGATCGCGGTCGCCGCCACCCGCAGCGGTCGTGGGGCCGAGCGGGCGGCCCTGCTGATCGACGCGACGGGCCGGCGGCAGTGGCGCAATACGCTGCTCGCCTCCGACGCCGCCCGGGGCCTGGCTCGCGGCCTGGCGGTGGCTGGTGAAGAGATCGCGGATTCGGAGCTGGGCGCGATCTGCGTCAGGGGGCGGATCGCCGTCGGGGCGGTACCGGCCGATCCAGCGGACGCGCTGCGGCTCGTCGACGCGACGGCGGACTGCGGCAGCCAGCGCGTCCTGAGCGTCCTCCCCGAGCACTTCCGGGTGGTGATGGACGAGGTCCCCGCCGGGACCGCGTCGGTGATGCTGCGCTCCCGGGGCGGCTCCGACCGCGACCTCGCCGCCGCTCTCTCGATCGAGCTCAGGGCGCGCAACGTCCGCCACAAGATCTGGCTCGGCGGGCTCGGAGCGATCGGCGCCGGTCGTGCCCGAGCGGGCCTCGAGCCCGGCGGGCCGGCGGGGGGTAGGGCGCGGCGTCTGTGCGCAGCGCTCGGCGAGGAGCCGGCACCCGAGCGGCACCCGCCCGCCGGCACCCTCAAGCAGTGGCTGCGGTTCGGCTCGGAGACCGGGCAGGCGCTCCCCGCCCTCCTCGGCCTCGTCGCGGTCGTCCTCCTGCTCGCGGGAGCGCTGGTGGCGCTCGGCGGCGCCGCCACGGCCAAGGGCAGGGCGCAGCGCGCAGTCGACCTGGCGGCGGTGTCGGCCGCGCGTTCCATGCGCGATGACTTCGATCGCCTTTTCATCCCCGCCCGGAGGCCCGATGGAACCCGAGATCCCCGTCACCTGAGCCGCGCGGAGTATCTGGATCGGGGGAGCGCCGCGGCGCTCGACGCCGGGCGGCACAACGGCCTCGCGGCCGGTTCGCTCCGCGTCGAGTTTCCCGACGAGGAATCGATCGCCCCTGTCCGGGTCGAGGTCCGCGCCCGGATGGAGGTCCGGCTCATGGGTCGGGATCCGAGTCCGGCCGCCCGCACCACGGTCCGCGCCACCGCCGGGATCGAGCCCGGGACGGCGGGTCCGCCCGGATCGCAGGCACCCGCGGTTGCCTCCGGCGGTGGCTATTCGGGCCCGCTCGCCTACCGGCAGGGCAAGCCGATGCGGCCGGACGTGGCGGCCGCCTTCGATCGGCTCAGCGGGGCGGCGGGCTCCGCCGGCCACGCGCTGATCGTCAACTCGGCCTTCCGCTCCGACGCCGAGCAGGCCGCACTGTTCGCGGCGAATCCCGATCCGAAGTGGGTCGCGCCGCCGGGCCGGTCGCTGCACCGGTGCGCGACCGAGCTCGACCTCGGCCCGCCCTCGGCGCACGGCTGGCTCGCGGCAAACGCGGGCCGGTTTGGATTCGTCCGCAGGTACGCGTGGGAGGCCTGGCATTTCGGGTTCACAGAACCGGCACCGTGCTCGACCGCTGCCGACCGCGCGTCCGGACCGGCGCGCTCGTCGGGCGGCGGCGGACCCGGCGATGGGCGCGCCGCGAGGTCGGCGGGCCTGCCCGCGTTCGTGCCCGGCTTCGCTCGGGCGCCGCTGCTCTCCGCTGCCGCCCGGCACGATGTCTCCGCGGAGTTGCTGGCGGCACAGCTGCTGGTCGAGTCGAACTTCAATCCGGCCGCCGTCTCGCCGGCGGGGGCGCGCGGGATCGCCCAGTTCATGCCGGCCACCGCGGCCGCGTACGGGCTCGACGATCCCTTCGATCCGGCGGCGGCCATCGCCGCGCAGGCGCGCCTGATGTCGGAGCTGCTCGGCCGCTTCGGCTCGGTGCAGCTGGCGCTCGCCGCCTACAACGCCGGGCCCGGAGCCGTGTCAGGTTGTTCGTGCGTGCCGCCCTATCCCGAGACCCAGGCCTACGTCACGCGCATCCTCGGGATCCTGGATGGGGCCGGGGCGCTGGGCGCATCCGGCCCGCCACCGCTCGAGGTGCGGCTGCTCGAATAGGGTTGCGGCATGGAGCCAGCACAGATCAACGGAATAGAAGAGATGAAGGCGGCCGTCGGGAAGACCTTCGGACCCGGCGAGTGGCGCGAGATCACGCAGGCCGACATCGATGCGTTCGCCGACCTCTCCCGCGACGACCAGTGGATCCACGTCGATGTGGAGCGAGCGAAGACGGAGAGCCCGTTCGGGACGACCATCGCTCACGGGAACCTGACGCTCTCGGCGATCGACGGGCTGCGGCTCGGCCTGATGCAGTCATCGGGATTCAAGCTCGGTGTCAACTACGGCTGGAACAAGGTCAGGTTCCCCGCGCCGGTGCCCGCGGGCTCACGGATCAGGGCGAGCGTCGAGGTCGCCTCAGTCGACGATGTCGGCGGTGGCTGGTTTCAGATCACGACGGTCTTCACCGTCGAGGTCGAGGGCAACGAGAAGCCCTGCTGCGTGGCCGAGCACGTCGGCCGCGCCCTGGCCGGCTAGCCGCCTGCCTCCCGACCGTCAACCGGAGCGGGCGCCGGGTTCTCCCAGGGGCCGGCGAGGAAGTGGCCACCCGGGTCGGCCCTCCGGCCCTGCAGCCGCTTTCGCAGACGGAGCAGTCGCAGGCGGCTGGAGGCGAGGCGATCGTCGGGCACGTCGAGGAGGAAGCGTTCGACCGGGCACCAGAGCACCAGGTCGGGCCGCTCGCGCTTGACGAGCCCGTAGTCGAAGGCGCTCGTGTGGGCGAACGCCAGGCGGCTGAACGACTCCTTGAGAAAGGGGAGCAGTTGGTAGGAGAAGGACTCGCCGAACAGCACGGCACGGGGGAGGGGGGAGGGTCCGGGGCGCTCGAACGTGATCATCCGCCCGTGGTTGGCGATCAGGTTGTCGCTGCGGAGCTCCGCGCGGGCCTCCCGGAGGCGCGCGGCGATCGTTCGCCCGGCGCGAGGTGGGTCGAGCTTCGATCCGAGGTCGCCGGGGACGTTGAGCCGGCGCCACTCGATCGCCTCCTCGGCGGGCAGCCGGAGCTCGATGCCGCTCTCCGACAGTCCGCGGGCGATCTCGGTGCAGGCCACGTAGGCGCCGCGAGCGGTCCAGTGCGTATCGCTCAGTGAGTAGGTGATCCCGCCGCGCTTGGCGCGCCGGATCGCGTCGGCCGGGTAGATCACCGGCGCGGCGGCGGTTGCGGCGGCGTCCAGGAGCTCGTGGATCGGCCGCCGTGGCGCCGGCTCGATCCCGTCCGGGAGCATCTCCGCGTACACCGCCTCCTTGTCGGGGGCGATCAGTCCCTGCCAGCGCACGCCGAGCGACCGCAGCCGCCGAACCCGGGCCTCGAGCGCCTCCCTCCACGCGGCCGCCCAGCCCGGAGGTGGGGTCAGGGCGCCGGTGTGCTGGTCCAGCACCCGGTTCGTGTCCCCGCGCATGAACAGGAATTCCTCACGCCCCTCGAGGACCTCGATCGGCTCAGGGGGCTCGCGCATGCCGGTTGCCGCCGCGGATAGGCGGCGTTCGCGCGCCACGAAGTCCCGCCGCGCGCGCGGCCGCTATTCGACGGTGAGCGTGGCCTCCATGCCGCCGGCTCGGTGCCCGCCGACCGAGCAGTAGTAGGTGTAGGTGCCCGGTTCGAGGTCGAGGTCGACCGACTCGGACGACTCGGAGATCACCGTGGTGCCACCGATGTCGTTGCCCGAGGAGTCCTCGACGCGGACGTCGTGGCCCAGCGCCGCCGGATTCGAGAAGTCGATCGTCACGGTCCCGGCCTTGGTCGAGACGTCGCCGGTCGTGTAGGAGAGGCCACCGCTGGGGTCGGCCTCGATCTCGACCGTGCCACCCTTGCCTCCGGAGTCGCCCGATGCGGTCGTCTCCTCCGCCGGGGCCTCCTCCGTGGTGGTCGCGGCCTCCGTGGTCGCGTCCGAGGAGTCGTCGCTGCCACAGGCGGCGAGGGCCAGCGCGGCGATCGCCAGCGCGGCGAGGGAAAGAATCAGCTTGCGGTTCAAGGGGGGCCTCCTTCTCTAGGGGTCTCCGTAGACCCTAGATGACTTGCTCCCCGACCTCCACCGTCAGCCCGCTGGCGTCTCCCCGGCTGCTTCAGCGGCCGTCGAACCTCACGTCTTCGCCCGCGAAGAACGCCCTGACCCCGTTCCGAAGATCCTCGGTGGCCATGCTGTCCGCGATCCCGTGCCGCTCCAGCTGGAGGTGGTCGGCGAGCCCGTTGTCGAGGCTCTCCCAGGCGAGGCGCTTGACCGTGCGGACGTAGTGCGGTGCCATCGCGGCCAGCTTCTCGGCCTTGGCCCGCGCCGTGTCGAGCAGCTCCCCGGCCGGCACGACCTTGGCCACCAGTCCGGCCTCGAGGGCCTGGGCAGCGTTCAGATTCGGGTCGTTGAGCATCAGCTCTGCGGCCTTCGAGGGGCCGATCACGCGCGGCAGGAAGTAGGTCATGCCACCGTCGGGTGAGGCGCCGATCCGCCCGTACGCGCAGGCGAAGAAGGCGTCCTCGGAGGCGATGCGCACGTCGCACATCAACGCCAGCGAGAAGCCCGCGCCGGCGGCCGGCCCGTTGACTGCGGCGATCACCGGAAACGGGATTCGGCGAAAGTCGATGATCGCCTGGTGCAGGACATCGGCTCCGCGCCGGACCGCGGAGGGCAGATCGACATCAGGATCCTCGACCCCCTTGCGGAACCAGTTGACGTCCCCGCCCGCCGAGAACCCGCGGCCGGCGCCGGTCACGATCAGCGCCCGGTAGGGGGCGCGGTCGGCGAGCCAGGCAGCAACGCGCATCAGCTCGTCGATGGTGGCCGGGTCGAAGGAGTTGAGGTCGTCCGGACGGTTCAACGTCATCGTGCCGATCTCACCGTCCTGGCTCAGGTCGATGTTCTCGAGCTCGGGCGGTGGGGTGGTCTCGCGCATCGGGTCCTCCTCGCACGCCTGGGCGCTCACCGGCCGGGAGCGATCGCGGGCGCCGTTGATTGACTGGTCAGTCAGCCAGGACTATATCCGGCGCCTCCTACAGTTAGGGCGATGGACATCGGCGACACCAGCTCGAGCCGCATCGAGGCCTCGGGGCCCGAGGAGCTCGCCGAGCAGCGGCGCAGGCTGCCGGACGAGCCCGGCGTCTACCTGTTTGCGGATGCCGAGGGCCGGGTCGTGTACGTCGGCAAGTCCCTGTCGATCCGCAAGCGCGTGGCGAACCACTTCTCGAGCCGCTCGACCCTCGGCGCGCTGGCCGAATCGATCACGTCGGTCGAGTTCCTGGTCACCGAGACGGAGGCCGAGGCGCTGATCGCGGAGCAGCAGTTCATCAAGCGCCATCGCCCGCTGCTCAACGTGAAGCTCCGTGACGACAAGTCCTACCCGTACATCGGGATCTCGCTCGACGAGGAGTATCCGCGCGTCTATTTCACCCGCGAGAAGCACCGGCCGAACCGCGTCTACTTCGGCCCCTACGCGACGGCCAGGCGCGTCCGCGAGACCCTGGAGCTGCTCGGCAAGCTGTTCCAGTACCGGACCTGCGATGGGCCCGAGCCGGGGCGGCGATCGGGCGTCCCCTGTCTCGACTACTACATCAAGCGCTGCGGGGCCCCCTGCGTCGGCTACGTCGACCGGGACGAGTACATGCGGAGCATCGATTCGATCCGGCGCTTCCTCGGCGGCCGCTACCGCGATGTCGAGCGCGACCTCGAGCAGAAGATGGACGCCGCCGCCGCGGACCACGAGTACGAGCGGGCGGCGCTGTTCCGCGACCGTCTGGCAGCGGTTCGATCCCTGATGGAACGGCAGAGGGTCGCCGGCGAGGCAGTCGGCACCGCCGACCTGATCGGCGTCTCCGTGGACGGGGCCGACGCCCACGCCCAGCTCTTCCAGGTCCGGGACGGCGTGCTCGCCGAGCGCCAAGGCTTCTACCTCGACAATCGAGGTGGCCGCGAGCTCGCCGAAGTCGCCGAGCAGTTCATCGCCCAGTACTACGAGGCATCCCCGGTCGTTCCGCCCCTGGTCGTCGTCGGCCCGGAGCTGTCGGGGCGGACCGCGGTTCTCGAGGCGGCGCTCGGCAAGCGCCGCGGTACCGCGGTCGAGGTCCGCGCTGCCGAGCGCGGCGACAAGCGCCGGCTCCGCGAGCTCGCCGAGCGCAACGCGGCGCTCGCTCTGGCCGAGGACCGGCTGCGGAAGGAGCGACGCCGGGCGCAGCGAACCGAGGCGCTCTCCGATCTCGCGGAGTCGCTGAGAATGGAGGATCTGCCGATCCGGATCGAGGGCTACGACATCTCGAACATCGGCCCCGAGCACACGGTGGCGTCGATGGTCGTCTTCGAGGGGGGCGCCCCGAAGAAGGCCCACTACCGGCGCTTCAACATCCGCGGCCGCGAGGCGGGCTCGGGCCCCGACGACTTCGCCTCGATGGAGGAGGTCCTCCGGCGCCGCGCCTCACGCCTGGTCCAGCAGAGCGACCTGAGTCCGCACGACGCCGAGCTCGACGAGAGCTTTGCAGCGGTTCCGAATCTGATCGTCATCGACGGTGGCAAGGGACAGCTCTCGGCCGGGGTCGAGGCGCTCGGAGGAGTCGCTGAGCGCGGGACTCGGGTGATCTCGCTGGCGAAGCGGCTCGAGGAGGTCTACGTGCCCGAGAGCACCCGCCCGCTTCCGATTCGGCCCGACTCGGAGGCGGGCCGACTCCTGCAGCGAGTGCGGGACGAGTCGCATCGCTTTGCGCTCGAGGGGCACCGCAGGCGCCGGTCGAAGGCAATGACTACGTCGGTGCTGGATGACCTGCCCGGCGTCGGTCCGGCGCGCAAGCGAGCGCTGCTGACTCATTTCGGCTCGCCTGAGCGGGTGGTCTCGGCGACCCGTGAGGAGCTGGAGGCCGTTCCGGGGATCCCCGGGAAGATCGCTCGGGAGCTCCACGGCAGGCTCAACAAGACGGGTTGAGCCGTGGCTCGCGGGGTCCGGGAGGGGCCGGTGCGCACGCTTTCCCCATAATCAGGCCGCGATGAGCGATATCGCGATCAGCGCGCAGCGGCTGCGCAAGGCCTACGGCTCGAACGAGGCGGTGCGCGGCATCGACCTCGAGGTCCGACGCGGTGAGATCTTTGCTTTCCTCGGGCCCAACGGCGCCGGCAAGACGACGACGGTCGAGATCCTGGAGGGCTATCGCGAGCGGACCGAAGGTGAGGCGACGGTGCTCGGCCGCGATCCCGCGGCGGTCGACCGCGCCTGGCGGGAGCGGATCGGAATCGTCCTCCAGGACTGCCGGATGGAGCCGAAGTTGACGGTGCGCGAGACGCTGCGCATGTACGCCGGCTACTACAGCCGGCCACGCAGCGTCGAGGAGACCATCGAGCTGATCGGCCTGGGCGCGAAGGCTGACGAGCGTGCCGAGGCGCTCTCCGGTGGGCAGCAGCGACGGCTTGACGTCGGCGTTGCCCTCGTCGGCGACGCCGAGCTGCTCTTCCTGGACGAGCCGACGACCGGCTTCGACCCCTCGGCCCGGCGCCAGTTCTGGGATGTGATCTCGGGCCTCCGTGGCCTTGGCAAGACGGTCTTTCTCACAACGCATTACATGGATGAGGCCCAGGCGCTCGCCGATCGCGTCGCGGTGATCGCGGACGGGCGGATCGTCGGCGAGGGCACCGTCGACGAGCTCGGCGGGCGCGGCGAGGCGGCGAGCGAGATCAGCTTTGCGCTCCCGGCCGGCACCTCTGCCGAGGATCTTCCCGAGCAGGTGGGCGGCGCGAGCGCGGCCGGCAACGGACGCATGATGCTGCGGACCGATCAGCCGACCGCGGTGCTCAACGCCCTGACCGGATGGGCGCTTGAGCACGGATGCGAGCTGAGCCGGCTCGAGGTTCGGCGCCCGAGCCTCGAGGACATCTACCTCGAGCTGACCCGGGAGGACGGATGAGCGCCGCGGCGCTGACCCTGCACCAGCTCCGCTACGACCAGCGGATCTTCTGGCGCAACCCGGCCGCGGTCTTCTTCACCGTGATCTTTCCGGTCATCTTCCTGTTCCTATTCGCCGGGCTGTTCGGGAACGGGGAGATCGAGGAGCTCGGCGTCGACGTCGCGACCTACTACGTCCCGGGGATCATCACCCTTGCCGTCGTGTCGGCGACGCTGGTCAGCCTCACGATGAACCTCGTCATCGGTCGTGAGACCGGCCGGCTCAAGCGGTTCCGCGGCACTCCGATGCCGACCTGGGCGTTCATCGCCGGCCGGATCGGCAACTCGATCGTCGTCTCGCTGCTCATGGTCCTGCTGGTGACCGCGCTCGGCGCGATCTTCTTCGGCGTCGAGGTCCCGACCACCACGCTCCCGGCTCTGCTCGTGACGCTGATCGTCGGCGCGATCTCATTCAGCGCGCTCGGCTTCGCCCTGAGCGCCGCGATCCCGAGCGAGGATGCCGCGCCCGCGATCACGAATGCGACCGTGCTGCCGCTGTATTTCATCAGCGGCGTCTTCATCCCCGAGAGCGAGATCCCGGACGGCGTTCTGCGCTTCGCCGACCTGTTCCCGATCCGGCACTTCTTCGAGGCCTTCTTCGCCGCCTTCGATCCGACCACGACCGGGGTCGGCCTGGCGCTCGGCGACCTCGCGGTCGTGGCCGCCTGGGGCGCCATCGGCCTCGCGCTCGCGGCCCGCTATTTCCGCTGGACGCCGAAGCGCGACTGAGCCTGCGGGAAACCCTCACCGCGAAGCCCCGGGGGACACGTTAGGTTCCATCCTGCTTCAGAAATCGCAAGTTTCAACCGCTACGAGGAGTCCAGATACATGGCAGTCAAAGTGGGGATCAACGGCTTCGGCCGGATCGGGCGCAATCTCTTCCGGGCCGCTTACGAGGCCGACGCCGACCTCGAGATCGTCGCCGTCAACGACCTGACCGATTCCGAGTCGCTCGCCCACCTGCTCAAGTACGACTCGATCCTGGGACGCTTCCCCGGCCGGGTC
>DATFLZ010000048.1:0-11758 GCA_035267205.1 Solirubrobacterales bacterium
ACCATCAAGCCCTCCCCCCGGACGAGATCACGACGCGCTTTCGCATCCCGGTCACCACCGTCGCCCGCGCGCTGCTCGACACGGCCGCCGCCGAGGGCCGGTCCGCGATGGAGCGGGCGCTGCGGCAGGCGCAGTTCCGGCGGCTCGCCGATCCCGTCGGGTTGCCGAGGTTGATCGAGCGCTATCCACGCCACCGGGGCACGGCGGTCGCACGGGCGGTGCTCGCCGAGGGCGCCTACGCGAAGCGGACCCGCAGTGGCGCTGAGGACGACTACCTCGACTTCGCTCGTGAGCGCCGGCTGCCGCTGCCCGAGACGAACGCGATCGTCGAGGTGGAGGGGAGGCGTTTTGAGGTCGACGGCCTCCACCGAGCCCAGAAGGTGATCATCGAGCTCGATGGCTGGGGCGCGCACGGCACCCGGGAGCGACGCGAGGAAGACCTCGAGCGGGATGGCATCCTCCAGGCCAACGGCTACTCGACCCACCGGATCACGCCCCGGCGGATCAGACGGGACGGTGACGCGCTCGAGCGACAGCTCCGGCTCGCGCTGAACCTCCTTCGTGCCGCGTAGGATGCCGGGCATGCGCCGATCCGATCAGCGCCGCGAGGCGGCATTCGCGATCTATCAACGGGAGGTCACCGACCGCTCGCTGGAGGATCTGCTCGCGGACGCGAAGCCCTTCACGCGCGCCCTGGCCGAGGGGACCGACGCGAGGCGCGACGAGCTGGATGCCGAGATCGGGTCGCACGCCCGCGGCTGGAGCATCGAGCGGATCGCGCCGCTGGAGAAGGCGATCATGCGGGTCGCGCTCTACGAGATCCACCATCGTGAGGACGTCCCGGCCCCGGTCGCGATCGACGAGGCGGTCTCGATCGCCGGACGCTACTGCGGCGCCGAGGCCCCGGGGTTCGTCAACGGCATCCTCAGCGCTGCGGCAGGGGCCTCCGAGCGGCCCGGCCCGGAGGGAGCGGAGGAGGGCGCGCCCGCGTGAGCGCAGCCGACCACGAACGCAGGCTCCGCGAGGCCGCCGGGCGGCTCGACGAGATCTCCGCACGCCTCGCCGATCCCGAGACCGACGATGCGGCGGCGGTCAAGCTTGCCCAGGAGGCCGCTCAGATCGCGGCCGACGTGGGCGCGGTCGCCGCCGAGGCGGCGCGCGCCGCCGCCGGTGACGACGGCAGCTGAGCCGTGGCCTATCCCGAAGAGCTCCGCGAGCTCGTCGACGACTATCTCGCCGGGCTGAGCTTCGACGATCGCGCCTCGACCGCCGGGCTCCAGGAGGCGATGCGCTACTCGCTGCTCGCCGGCGGCAAGCGAATCCGGCCCGTGCTCTGCCTCGCCACGGGCCGCGCCGTCGGGCTCGAGCCGGAGGCGCTGCTGCCGACGGCGACCGCGATCGAGCTGGTTCACACCTACTCGCTGATCCACGACGACCTCCCGGCGATGGACGACGACGACCTCCGTCGGGGCCGCCCGACCTCCCACGTGGTCCACGGGGAGGACATCGCGATCCTCGCCGGCGACGCCCTCTTCGCCGAGGCCGTCCGCCTCATCACCGAGCGCCAGGAGGGTGATCCCGCCCGGGTGCTCGCCGCCGTGCGTGAGATCGCGGCCGCTACCGGCGTCGACGGGATGGTCGGCGGGCAGTACGCGGACGTCAGCGGCGGCGCCTCCGGCGAGGACTCGCTCCGCGAGCTGCACTCATTGAAGACCGGCAGGCTGATCGCCGCGAGCGTCGGGTCGGCCCTGGTGCTCGGCGGGCTCGATCCTGAGCGCAGCGATCCCTACCGGCGTTTCGCCGCCGAGCTCGGCGTCCTCTTCCAGATCGTCGACGACATCCTCGATGTCACCGGCAGCGACGAGGAGCTCGGCAAGCCGAGCGGCTCCGACGAGCGCCACGGCAAGGTGACCTACGTCAGCCTCTACGGGTTGGAGCGCGCCAGGGAGCTCGCTCATGAGTCCCACGACGGCGCTCGGGCGGCGCTTGCCGGGGCGGATGGCGCGGTCGGTGGACTCGAGTCGATCACCGACTTCATCTTTACTCGCCACGCCTGATCCGCGCCCCGGCAGCGGCGTCGGGCTCGGGGCGGCGGTCGGCCATCTGAGACAATGGTCGGCCCCCTACCCATGTCCGAGAGCGAAGCCAGCCAGCCCCAAGACCTGCTCGCCGGCGTTGACGGTCCCGACGACCTCAAGGGCCTCAGCGACGCCGAGCTGCAGCAGCTCGCGCAGCAGACGCGCGAGCTGATCATCGACGTGATCGGCGAGATCGGCGGTCATTTCGGCGCCAACCTCGGCACCTGCGAGCTCGCCGTCGCCCTTCACAGCCTCCTGGAGTCCCCGCGCGACAAGATCCTCTGGGACGTCGGCCACCAGGCCTACCCGCACAAGATCCTCACCGGGCGCAAGGACCGCCTCGACACGATCCGCAAGTACGGCGGGCTCGCGCCCTTCTGCGCGATGTTCGAGTCCGAGCACGACATCATGGGCGCCGGCCACGCCTCGACCTCGATCGGCTACGGCGTGGGGCTCAAGGAGGCGATGCGGAGCGGGATCGGGCCCGACGGCAAGGTCGTCGCCGTGATCGGCGACGGCGCCCTGACCGGTGGCGTCGCCTACGAAGCGCTGCACCAGGCGGGCGGCCTGCAGACGCCGATGGTCATCGTCCTCAACGACAACGGGATGTCGATCTCCCCGAACGTCGGTGCCCTCTCCGGCTACTTCAACCACTTCCGCCTCAACCCGCGCCTGTACCACGCTCGCGAGGACGTCGAGGAGGCGCTCACCAAGCTGCCGCTCGGCCTCGGGCGCCGGGTGGAGCGCCTCGGCCCTGAGATCAAGGCCGCGATCAAGTCCTACTGGGCCCCGGGCCTGCTGTTCGAGGAGTTGGATCTCGCCTACATGGGCGTGATCGACGGCCACGACGTCGCCGCGCTGCGCAAGGCGCTCGCCGATGCGCTCGAGGCCGAGCGGCCGGTGGTCCTCCACATTCACACCGTCAAGGGGAAGGGGTTCGCTCCGGCCGAGGACGGCGGTCTCGAGGGCATGGAGAAGTGGCATGCGGCCAAGCCCGGCTCGATCATCGATCGCAAGCCGGCTGAGAAGCCGAAGCCGGTGCCCGTGCAGGAGTCCGACTCGCCCGACGCGATCGCCCCCGAGAAGCTCGAGGCGCCGCCGCCGAAGCCCTCGCCGCCCGCCTACACGGCGGTCTTCGCCGACGCGATGGTCGCGGAGGCGAAGCGTGACGACCGCGTGATCGGCATCACCGCCGCGATGGCCGGCGGGACCGGGCTCAACAAGCTCGGCGAAGCGCTCCCGGACCAGTACTACGACGTCGGCATCGCCGAGCAGGACGCGGTGCTGTTCGCCTCGGGAATCGCGCTCCAGGGGGGCAAGCCGGTCTGCGCGATCTACTCGACCTTCCTGCAGCGCGCCTTCGATCAGATTGTGCACGACGTCTGCCTCCAGGAGCTCGACGTGGTGTTCGCGATGGACCGGGCCGGCCTGGTCGGCGATGACGGTCCGACGCACCACGGCTTCGTCGACGTCTCCTACTTCCGCCCGATCCCGAACGTCGTGGTGATGGCGCCACGCGACGAGGCGCAGCTCGTCCACATGCTGCGGACGGCGATCGCCCACCCGGGCCCGGTGGCCTTCCGCTATCCGCGCGGCGCTGCCGAGGGCGTGCCACTGCCCGACGCTCCCGCCGAGATCCCCATCGGCACCGGCGAGATCCTCCAGCGCGGCGAGCGCGTCGCCCTGCTCGGCTACGGCTGGGGCGTGCAGGTCGCCAACGCCGCGGCCGAGGAGCTCGCCGCCCACGACCTCACGCCGACCGTTGCCGACGGGCGGTTCGCCAAGCCGGTCGACGCCGAGTTGCTCGCGCGCCTGTGCTCCGAGCACGAGCTGGTCGTGACGATCGAGGAGAACGTGCTCGCGGGCGGGTTCGGCGCCGCCGTGCTCGAGCATGCCGAGGACACGCTGCCCCGCGACCGGGCCCGGATCCTCCGCCTCGGGCTCCCCGACCGATATGTCACCCACGGCAAGCCCGCGCATCTCCGCGAGGAGGTCGGGCTCGACGGCCCCCAGGTCGCCGAGCGGGTGCTCAGCGCGATCGGCTCGCGCGAGGCCGTCTCCCGCTAGACCGCCCGGTCCAGGAGCGCCTGACCGCGCTTCGGGCCGATCTCGCCAACCCGGCGGCGCGGCCGGTTAACGAAAACGCCCCGCGAGGCGGGGCGTTTTCGGGGTACAGGGAGGAGAGTTGTGTATGGGATGGCGATTGGCCGGAGCCGCTCGCTAAGACTGCAATCAATATACGAACGAATGTACGTCCTGTGTGTGATACCGATCACACCTTGCTCAGATAAGTCCACGGGTGCCCGACCTCGGGCTCCGTGCCCGGCCCTCGGGCGGTTCCTGCCAGTGCGCGTGGCGCCTGCGGGTCGGCCGTCGCCGGGCGCTACTTTGGGGGCATGGCGCGCCGCCGCCTCGACACGATCGTCGCCGAAAGGGGGCTTGCCCCCTCGCGTTCGGCTGCCGCCACCTCGATCCGAGCCGGGCTGGTGCGGATCGGCCGCGGCGGCGCCCGAGCGAGCAAGCCGAGCCAGATGATCGATGAGGAGACCCGCGTCGAGATCGACGCGGGGCGCGCCTACGTCTCGCGTGGTGGTCACAAGCTCGCGTCCGTGCTGGACCGGCTCGCCATCGATGTCGGCGGGCTCGCCTGCGTGGACATCGGCGCCTCCACCGGCGGCTTCACCGACTGCCTCCTGCGGCGCGGAGCGGCCTCCGTGCTCGCGATCGACGTGGGGCGCGGCCAGCTCGACTGGGGCCTGCGCAACGACGAGCGGGTGACCGTGCTGGAGGGCTTCAACGCGCGTGAGCTCGGGGAGACCGGCCTCCCGGAGGGCCCGGCGCCCGACCTGGTCACCATCGACGTGAGCTTCATCTCGGCGAGCAAGATCCTCGCCCCGCTCGCCGGGCTGCTGCCCGCGCACGCGCGGGTCCTGGTCATGGTCAAGCCGCAGTTCGAGCTCGGCAAGGGCCGCGTGGGCAGCGGCGGCGTCGTCCGTGATCCCGCGGAGCGGCTCGAGGCGGTGCTCGGCGTCGCCGCCGATGCCGAGGGCCACGGCCTCTTCGCCACCGGGGTGGTCGCTGCGGGGCTGCCGGGCCCGAAGGGAAACGTCGAGACCTTTCTGCTGCTGGAGAACGAGCCGGGCGCCGCGCTCGGCGATCTCCGGGAGCGCGCCGCGGGGGAGGTCGGATGAGCACGGCGATCCTCGTTACGCACTCGGACGCGGCGGGAACCGATGCCGGCGTCCGCGCCGCTGTGGCCGCTGCCGCAAAGGCCGGCTGGGACCTGGTCGCGACTCCTGAGGAGATCGAGAAGCACGCCGCGGCCGGGGAGGGCCTCCGGGAGGTCCAGGCACCGCCCCCCGACCCGGACCTGTGCCTGGCGCTCGGCGGCGACGGCACGATCCTCCGCTGCCTGCGGACCTACTCGGGCACGACCGTCCCCGTATTCGGCATCAACTACGGCACGATCGGATTCCTCGCGGCCAGCGAATCGACCCAGCTCGCCGACGGGCTCCACCGGGCATTCGCGGGGGAGTACGAGTTGCTGCGGCTGCCGGGCCTGGAGGTCGAGGTCGAGGGGCGCCCCTCGCCGGCCCTCAACGACGTCTCCTTCACTCGCGGTCCCCATCATCGGGTGGCGGAGCTCTCCTACCGCCTCGGCGGCCGCGAGGTCGGTCACGTCCGCTGCGACGGGCTCGTCGCCGCCACACCGGTTGGCTCGACGGGCTACAACCTCGCGAACGGTGGCCCGATCCTGGCCTGGGGCGTCGAGGGCTACGTGGTCAGCTTCATCGCGCCCCACACCCTGACGACCCGGCCGCTCGTGGTCGCGCCCGATGACGTGCTCCACGTTCACAACCTGGGAGACCGCGATCCGGTCGAGATCGCGGTCGACGGCGTCAAGGTCGGTGCCCTCGATTCGGGCGCGGAGATCGAGGTCGGGTTCCGCGATCGCGCCGGCTGCCTCGCCCAGCTCGAGGGCGAGACCTTCTACGGACGGATCCGGGAGAAGTTCGGACGGCTCGTCCGCTGAGCGCATCCACGGTCCGCCGCCGGCCGGCGGGGCGAATCCGTCGGTCCCCGCTGCTAAATCATGGGGGCCGATGCTGCGCGAGCTGAGAATCGAGAACCTGCTTTTGATCGAGCGCGCCGAGCTGCGCCTGGAACCCGGCCTGAACGCGATCACGGGCGAGACCGGGGCCGGAAAGACCGTACTCGCGCACTCGCTGGACCTGTTGCTCGGCGGCCGGCCGAAGACCGACATCGTTCGCCCCGGAGCAGAGGAGGCCTGGGTGGAAGGGGCTTTCGACCTCGATCCCGCGATGGGCGCCGACCCGGATCTCGCCGAGCTGATCGAGCGGGTGCCGGCCGGCGAGGAGGAGATCGTCCTCGCGCGCCGCGTATCCGCCGCCGGCCGCTCATCGGCCTTCGTCGCCGGCCGCGCCGCGACCGCGGCCGTTCTCAAGGCGCTGGGGGGAAGGCTGCTCGCTTTCTACGGTCAGCACGAGCATCGCAAGCTCACGCTCGCCTCGGCCCAGGCCGAGGTTCTCGACGGCTTCGCCGGCCCCGACCATCTCGAGCTCCGGGATGCGTACCGCAGCGCGCACGCGGAGGCGGTCGCCGCCGAGCGGGAGCTGGGTGAGCTCCGGGATCGCGAGGGGGCCCGCGAGCGGGATCTCGACCTGCTGCGCTTCGAGCTCGCTGAGATCGAGGAGCTCGCGCCCGATCCCGGCGAGCGGGATGAGCTGGTCACCGAGCGCGATCGTCTGCAATCGGTTGAGGGGCTGCGGGAGGCCGCGGCGAGCGCGGTCGCAGCGCTCAGCGGCGCCGAGGGCGGGGAGGAGGGCACCGCCACCGCGACGCTGGCCGCGGCCGAGGGCGCGCTCGGGCGCGGCCCGGGATCCGACCCGGCCCTCGGGGAGCTCCACTCGCGCGTCGCGGCGATCGCGGTCGAGGCCGCCGACGTCGCTGCCGAGCTGCGCTCCTACCTCGACGACCTCGAGGCCGATCCGGAGCGGCTCGAGCAGGTCGAGTCCCGGCTCGACGCGATCGAGCGGCTGATCCGCAAGCACGGGGGCTCCGCTGAAGCCGTGCTCGAGCACGGCGAGCGCTGCCGGGCCGAGATCGAGCAGCTCGAGCGGGCGGACCAGCACGCGGGCGAGCTCGAGGCGGCCCTGGCGCGGGCCGAGCGGGAGCGCGCGCGGCTCGGCGAGGAGCTGAGCGACTCGCGCGGGAAGGCGGCCCCCGAGCTCGAATCCGCTGTCGCGGCGGAGCTCTCCGAACTGGCCATGGACGGCGCCCGAATCGTCGTCGCGCTCGAGCCGCATCCGCGGGGATTCGGGCCGTCGGGGCGGGAGTCGATCGAGCTTCGCGTCGCGACCAACCCGGGCATGCCGCTCGCGCCGCTCGGCGAGACCGCCTCGGGCGGCGAGCTCTCGCGGGTGATGCTCGCGCTCACGGGGCAGGGGAGGGGCTCGGAGGTCGAGACCCTCGTCTTCGACGAGATCGATGCCGGGATCGGCGGCAAGGTCGCCCGCAGGGTCGGCGAGCGGCTCCGGGATCTCGGGGAGGAGCGACAGGTGCTCTGCATCACGCACCTGCCGCAGGTCGCATCGCTTGCCGCCGCCCACTTCAGGGTCCACAAGTCCGCCGCCGGGGAGTCGACGACGGCCACGGTCGAGCGCGTCGGGGGCGATGAGCTCGTCGCCGAGATCGTCAGGATGCTCGGGGCCGACGGCGGGGACGAGGCCGCCGAGGGTCACGCACGCGAGTTGCTGGCAGCCTGAGATTCGCCTTCCCGGCTCTCGGTGTCGTCGACGGGCGGCTCCCGATTGCCCGATAATCGGCGCATGGCCGCCAGCAGCAAGTCCCCGCGGCTCGGCCTGAGGCGCAGGGCACGGGCGCAGGAGCCGCCGCCTAGGTCCGGGGATCGCATCGCCGGGCGCGTGCGCGCGGGCAAGCGGACCAAGGACCTCGTCAAGCGACTCGATCCGGGGGAGATCGCGGTGATCGATCATCCGGACCTCGACCGGATCGCCTCGGAGGATCTCGCCGCCTCGGGCGTCGCTGCCGTGCTCAACAACTCCGCGAGCTCCACCGACCACTATCCGAACATGGGTCCCGCCCTGCTCGCGCGGGCCGGCGTCACGCTCATCGACTTCCCCGGACACGATCTGTTCGATCTGGTGTCGACGGGAGACCACGTCGAGATCGACGGAGGGGCCCTGATCCGGGACGGCGAGCGCCTCGCCGAGGGCACGCGACTCTCGCAGGAGGAGATCGAGGGTCGGCTCGAGGAGCAGCGGCGACGGATCGACGAGGCACTGGGGCAGTTCGCGACCAACACGATCGAGCACGTCCGCGAGGAGAGTGAGCTGCTCACCGGGAACATCGACTACCCGGCCGTGCGAACCCGCTTCTGGGACCGGCACGTGCTGATCGTCGTGCGCGGCCCCGACTACCGCGAGGACCTGGCGGCGCTCGGCGCCTACATCCGCGACGTCCGGCCGGTGATCGTGGCCGTCGACGGCGGCGCCGACGCCGTGCTGGAAGCGGGCTTTGAGCCGGACATGATCCTCGGCGACATGGACTCGGCCACCGACCGTGCGCTGGCGACCGGCGCGGAGCTGGTCGTCCACGCCTATTCGGACGGTCGCGCGCCCGGAGGCGAGCGGCTCGAGGAGCTCGGGCTCGGGCATGTGATCGTGCCGGCGGCCGGGACCAGCGAGGACGTGGCGATGCTGCTGGCGCACGAGCGCGGCGCGCGGCTGATCGTCGCCGTCGGCGCCCACTTCAACCTGACCGAGTTCCTCGACAAGAACCGGGCGGGGATGTCGTCAACGTTCCTGACCCGCTTGCGGGTGGGGGAGACCCTCGTCGACGCCAAGGGCGTCTCCCGGCTCTATCGGCCCGGCCTCGGGATCGGTGGCGCGGCGATGTTTCTGGCGGCCTTCGTCGTGCTGCTGGTCATCGTGGTGATCGCCTCGCCCGCCCTCGACAACGCGACCGAGCTCCTGTGGTTGCGCATCCAGGACCTGCTCGGGATCTGATGCGGGGTCCCGAGCTGGCAGGCTTCCGAGGCTGATGGGCTACAGCGGCAGATACCACGCCGCCTCGCTGGCGGCCGTCTTCATCGCCCTGGCGATCGGCATCCTGATCGGCGTCGGGCTCGCCGACGATGTTGTTTCCGGGACCTCGGAGGCGCTCGAGGACAGCCTGCGCAGCGACCTCGACGAGGCCGAGCAACGCCGGGACGAGCTTGGCGGCGAGCTCGAGCGCGAGCAGAAGTTCGGGGAGCGCGTCTATCCGGCCGTCGTCTCCGGGCGGCTCGCCGGCTCCTCGATCGCGGTCGTCGCCGTCGGCGGGCTCTCGGACGAGGTGGTCGCCGACATCGAGGAGGCCGTCGAGCCCGCGGGCGCGACCGTGGAAGCCAGGGCGGTGATCGCCGTGCCGGCTGATCCCGCGGCGATCGCCGACGATGCCCCACCGCGGTTCAACCCCGCGCGTCGCGGCGGGGCGGGCCTGGAACGCCTCGGCCGGGCCGTCGGGGCCGGGTTGATCGGTGGCAGTGGTGTCGGCGACCGCGTGCGCGGCAGCGTCTTCGAGCGCTTCAGCGGCTCGCTCGAGGACGTCGATCGCGTGGTCTTCGTCGGATCCTCGCTGGGCGGGCTCGAGCCCGGCGAGCGTGAGGACACCGAGGCCCTGCTCCAAGGGATCATCGACGGCGTCGAGCGCAACGCGGCAGGCGTTGTCGCCGTCGAGCGCACGGATACCGAGCCCGGCACGCTGCTCCCGTTCAGCTCGTCGGGCATCGCGACCGTCGATCACGTCGACCTCGTGGCGGGCCGGGTAGCGACCGTGTTCTCGCTGCTCGGCGCGGGCGGCGACTACGGCGTCAAGGAGGGGGCCGACAGCTTCCTGCCCGACCTGATCAACCCGGCGCCCGCCTCCGGGGCGGGGACGCCCGAGCAGTGAGCCTGATCGCGCTCGCGCTCTCCGCGGGCCTCGCGGTGGCGCTGCTCCCGCGCTGGAGCGAGGACATGGTTCGCACCGGCCTGGTCGCGACCAACTGGCGGGGTGCGACGGTGGCCTTCCCGCTCGGTGCGCTGCTGGTCTCGGTCTCGCTGATCGCCCTCGTGCCGCTGGCCGTGCTCGACGATCGAGCCGAGCTCGATCTGCTCGAGCCCGATCTGCGCCGCTGGTTCGGCTTCATTCTCGGGGTCGCGCTGCTCGGGCTGCTCGATGACATGCTTGGCCGCGGAGAGCGGGGGGACGGTCCCCGGGGCTGGCGCGGGCATGCGGCCGCGGTGCTGTCCGGCCGGCTTTCGACCGGCGCGATCAAGGCGGTCGGGGCATTCGGTCTCGCGGCGTTCGCGGTCTCGGGGCTCGGCCGGGAGTGGCCGGGATATCTGGCCGATCTGCTCCTGCTCCTGCTCGCGACCAACATGTTCAACCTGCTCGATCTGCGCCCGGGCCGGGTCGAGAAGGCGTTCGTGCTGCTCGCGGCCGGGCTCTGCCTCGGGGCCTGGACGCTGGCACCGGTCGAGCTGCTCGGTCTCTTCATCGGGCCCGTGCTCGTCGGTGCCGCGCTGACCCTGCGGGAGCGGGCGATGCTCGGGGACGCCGGGGCGAACCTGGTCGGCGCGTTGGCCGGCGTCGCCCTGCTCACCACGCTCGGGGACGACGCGCGGCTGATCGCCCTCGGCGTTCTGGTCGCGCTCACGATCTACGGCGAGTTCCGCTCGATCTCCGCGACGATCGAGCGCCTTCCCGGGTTGCGCGTTCTCGATCGGATCGGGCGCGTCCCGGACCGATCCTGAGCGCCGCGGCCCTCGGGCTGGACGCTGGGATTGGGGTGCCTCATCGATGCGAGGCGATGCCCGCTCTGATCTGCTCCGGATGCAAGTTGCAGGGCAATAGGTCCCTGCTCCCCCGGATCCAAGAAGGAGCACGCTCCAATGGGAAACATTCGCGGACACCTGACCTACGCCAACGTGATGTCAACGCTCGCGGTCTTTCTGCTGCTGGGCGGCGGCGCCGCCGTCGCCGCCAAGAAGCTGAGCGGCAAGAACATCAAGAAGAACGCGATTGCCGCGAAGCACATCAAGAAGAACGCGGTGAAGAAGAAGCACATCAAGAAGGACGCCGTGGGCGCCAAGCACGTTGGACAGGACGCGCTCGGCGGTGAGGAGATCGACGAGAGCGGGCTGGACACCTCGAAGCTGAACATCGCCACCCCCGACCCCGGAGGACCCGTCGCCTACGCCCGGGTGAAGCCGGACGGCACGCTCGTCGACACCAAGGGGATCTCGCAGAGCCAGCTGCACAAGCCGGGGACGGGCAGCTACTGCTTCGACATCGATGGTGTCAAGCACGTCCAGGCCACTCCGATCGTCGCCGGGGACGGCGTCGACGACACCGACATGGTCGGGGTGCTCGACAAGGGCACGCTGGCTGATTTCGCGCTCGATATCGCCACGTTCTGCGGTGGCAAGCCGGGCCAGGACTTCGTCCTCCAGTACGACACCAAGTCCGGGCCGGCCGAGGACGGCTACTTCTACGTGTCCTTCTGGGCGTAGCGGGTAGACCGCGGGATCTCGAACCCGCAAATCGGGAGATTCGGAGGGCCGGCGATCGCCGGCCCTCCCATTTCCGTCCTCGGCGCGATTACACTCGCTTGC
>DATFLZ010000049.1:0-29093 GCA_035267205.1 Solirubrobacterales bacterium
GCCGGTCCTGCACAGCGAGGCACTCCGTCGCCTGCTCGGGCCAGAGCACGTACTCCCAGACGGGGTCGCGGGGCGAGGCGTGGTAGATCGCGGCCTCGCCGCCGGTCTCCGACGGCGAGAGCGACCCGAGGAACTCGAGCGCCTCCTTGCTGATCCGCTCCCGGGTCCAGTCCACGGCGGCCGAGGCGGCCGAGGAGAAGGTGGTCGTGTCGAGCTCGCCGAGCACCGCGAGATCGTGGTTGCCGACGAGGCTGACGTCGCACCGGTCCTTGACCAGCGCCGTGCACTCCTCCGGGTCGGCGCCGTAGCCGACCACGTCGCCCAGGCACCAGCGCTGCTCGACGCCGGTCTCGGCGATGTCGTCGAGGACCGCCTCGAGGGCGGGGAGGTTGCCGTGGATGTCGCTGATGATCGCGATCTGCATGGGGATCCGGCCCGCTCTGAGCGGTGATCGGGGCCGTCTATCGTAGGTGGCGATGAACTGGCGGGTCTGGATGCGATCCCCGGGCGCGCGCATAGTTGCGGCCGGGGTCGCCGCGATCGCGGTTGCCGGGCTCGCCGTGGTCGTGCTCAGCCCCGGTCAGCCGGGCCCGGCGGCCGTGCCGGTGGATGCATCGGGCTATCTCGCCTCGTCTCAGATCACCGCCGGGGAGGACTACCGGGGCGACACCCGGGCGCTGCTGCTCGCGGCGCTCGTGGTCGAGCTCGGCGCGCTCGGCCTGCTGGCGCTCGTCCTCCCGCGGAGGCTCTCTCGGCTCTCCTTCCTGGAGCGGCGCCCCTTCCTGGGCGCCGCCGCCGTTGGCTGCGGCCTCTCACTGCTGCTCGCGGTGCTCGTCGTCCCCGTCGGCTGGATCGGGCACGAGCTCGCCGTCGATGTCGGACTGTCCGTTCAGGGAGCCGCCTCGTGGATCTACGACCGGGTCCGGTCGATCGGGATCGGAGCCCTGTACGCGGCGATCGGGGCACTGCTTCTGGTCCTGCTCCAGCGCCGGCTCCCGCGAACCTGGTGGGCCGCGGGGGCAGGCGTGATCGTCGGATTCGCGATCGTGGTCAGCTTCCTCGCGCCGGTTGTGATCGCTCCGGTCTTCAACGACTTCGAGCCGATCGAGGCGGGGCCGCTGCGCTCGGACGTGGTCGAGCTGGCGGAGCGGGCCGACGTCGATATCGGCGACGTGTACAGCGTCGACGCCTCGAGCCGGCGCACCTCCCTGAACGCCTACATCGCCGGGCTCGGCTCCACCCGAAGGGTCGTCCTCTACGACAACCTGATCGACGCCGCCGAGCGCGACGCGCTGCTCTCGGTCGTCGCTCACGAGCTCGCGCACGTCAAGCAGAACGACATCCCGCGCGGGATCCTGTTCGTGGCGCTGGTCGCCCCGCTCGGGATGCTCTTCGTCCGCGGGCTCGGCGACGCGATCGCCCGTCGCGCGGGGACCGGGCCGGGCCGGGCGGCCGCCGTGCCCGCCTACGCGCTGGCGATCACCGTTGCCTCGCTCGCTCTCGGGCTGATCGGCAACCAGCTCTCCCGGCAGGTCGAGGAACGCGCGGACCGGTTCGCCATCGAGCTCACGGGGCAGCCCGAGGCGCTGATTGCTCAGCGCGTCGAGTCCGCCGAGAGAAACGTCAGCGATCCGGACCCGCCGGGCTGGTTCTCGGCCGTGTTCGGGTCCCATCCGAGCACGATCGATCGGATCGGGATCGCTGAGGGATACCTCCGAGCGCCGCGCGGAAACGGGAAGGGATCAGACGGCCCTCGGGCGCCCTGACCGCATGTTCATGCCTTGCCGTCGGCGGCCGTTGTTAGTGTGGCGCCGCTTACACCTAACCGAGGAGGCATTCATGACCAAGGCTGAGTTCATCGACAAGGTCGCCGCGGACGAGCGCGTCGGCAGCAAGAAGGCCGCAGGCGACGCCGTCGAGGCGATCCTCGACGCGATCACCGGCTCGCTGACCAGCGGCGACGACGTCAACTTCACCGGCTTCGGGAAGTTCAGCGTCAACGAGCGCGGCCCGCGTCAGGGCGTCAACCCCCGCACCGGCGAGCGGATCACCATTCCCGGCGGCAAGGTGCCGAAGTTCTCCGCGGGTGCCGGTCTCAAGGGCGCAGTCAAGGGCAGCTGAGACGCCCGCCCAGGACCCAACACCGTTTGCCGACCGGCTTGCGGCGCTCGTAGCAGAGCGCCGCAGCCAGGTCTGCATCGGATTCGATCCCGCATTCGATGCCGAGCCCTGGCGCTCGGCATCGGCGGTTTCAGGAGCCGGTGACCCCGACCCCCGCGCCGCTGCGGCGGCTGCCGTCGAGTCCGCCTGCGTCGCCCTGATCGAGTCAGCCGGGCCCGCTTGCGTCGCGGTCAAGCCCCAGCTGGCTCGTTTCGAGATGCTGGGAGCTCCCGGCGTGGCGGCGCTCGAGCGGGTCACGGCCGCGGCTCAGGCCGCGGACCTGCTCGTGATCGCCGACGGCAAGCGGGGGGACGTCCCGGTCTCGGCCGCCGCATATGCGGACGGGCTGTTCGGGGCCGTGCACACGCCGTTCGGCGAGGTTGCCGGCCTCGGCGTGGATGCGGCCACCATCAACCCACTCACAGGCGCCGACTCGATCGAGCCCTTCGTCGCCCGTGCCGAGGCCGCGGGGGCCGGGTTGTTTTCGCTCGTGCGAACCTCCAACCCCGGCGCGGCCGACGTCTTCGACCTCGAAACCACGGAAGGGCTGGTCCACGAGCGGGTCGCAGCGCTGGTCGACGGCTTCGCGGGTCGCCTGACCGGCGAGCACGGCCTGAGCGGGATGGGCGCGGTAGTCGGGGCGACCGAGCCACGGTTCATAGCGCGGCTCCGGGAGCTGATGCCGCGCTCCGTGTTCCTGCTGCCGGGGGTCGGAGCACAGGGCGGCGACCCCGCGGCGCTCGGCCCGGCGTTCGGCGCAGGCCCGGCGTCGGCGCTCGTGACCGCGTCGCGCAGCGTCGCCGGTTCCGATGATCCCGCCGCCGCGGCCGAGTCGTTGCGGGAAACGGTCTGGTCGGCGAGCGGTGCCCGTTAGGCCCGCCGGCCCGGTCGCACCCAGGCCGAGCGACAACGAACAGCCGATCCCGGAACCCCGAGCTCCAGGGTGGGCCCAACGCATCGGGTCCATCTAGTCTCTCGTCGATGACCGAACGAAGCGGCGACCCCATCGGAGACCTGCGCATCCGTGTGCGCGCGGCCATGGCCGGCATCTCCGGTGCGTCCGCGACGGCCGAGCCGAGCTTCGAGCGGCCGCCCAAGCCCGAGTTCGGCGACTTTTCGACCAACGCGGCCCTGCTGCTCGCGCCCGGGGCGGGCGAGCAGCCCCGCAAGCTCGCCGAACGGCTCGGCGAGTCGCTCGCGAATCCCGAGATCGAGCGGGTGGAGGTTGCCGGGCCCGGCTTTCTCAACATCTTCCTGGCCGACGACTTCTTCACCGGCGCCGTCGATGCGATCAACGAGGCCGGCGCCGATTTCGGCTCGGATGTCGCGGCGGACCGCGCTCAGCGCGTCCTGGTCGAGTTCGTGAGCGCGAATCCCACCGGACCGGCAACCGTCGCCAGCGGCCGCCATGCCGCCTACGGCGACTCCCTGGCGCGAATCCTCAGCTTCGCCGGGCATGCGGTCGAGCGCGAGTACTACATGAACGATGCCGGCGAGCAGATCCGCAAGTTCGGGGAGTCCATTGGCGCGCGGGCCGCCGGTGGCGAGGTCCCGGAGGGCGGCTACGAGGGCGACTACGTGGCGGAGCTCGGCGATGAGCTCAGCGGCGGCGGGATCGACCCCGGCGAGACCGATGAGCTGGCCCGCCGTGGCGTCGAGCTGATGCGTGAGCGCATCGAGGGGACGCTCGAGCGCTTTCGCGTCCACTTTGACCGGTTCTTCAGCGAGCGGTCACTCCACGAGAGCGGCGCGCTGGCCGCCGCGGTGGATCAGGTCGCGGGGGCGGGGCAGACCTACGAGAGCGAGGGGGCCCTGTGGATGCGGACCTCGGAGTTCGGCGACGACAAGGACCGGGTGGTCCGCCGGGGAGATGGGCAGCCCAGCTACTTCGCCGCCGACATCGCCTATCACCGCGACAAGCTCGAGCGTGGCTACGGGTTGCTGATCGACGTGCTTGGCGCCGACCACCACGGCTACGTCCCCCGGTTGAGCGCTGCCGTCGAGGTGCTTGGTGGGTCCGCGGAGGCGTTCGAGGTGCCGATCATCCAGCTCGTCCAGATCGTCGAGGGCGGGGAGCGGGCGAAGATGTCGAAGCGCCGCGGCGACTTCGTGACGCTCGACGAGTTGATCGACGACATCGGCGTCGACGCCGCCCGCTTCTTCCTCGTGCAGCGCAGCCACGAGACGCCGATCGACCTCGACCTCGAGCTTGCGCGCAAGCGCTCGAACGAGAATCCCGTCTACTACGTCCAGTACGCCCACGCCCGGATCAAGACCATGTTTCGCAAGCGGTCCCAGGGGGATGAAGCGGCCGGGGGGCCACCGACCGAGGCCGACCCGGGCCCGCTCGAGCCCAGCGAGCGAGCCCTGATCCTACGGCTGCTCGAGCTGCCCGCGCAGGTCGAGCGCGCCGAATTGCGCCGGGAGCCGCACGGCCTCGGTGCCTACGCCCGCGAGGTCGCCGCGGACTTCCACGCCTTCTACCGGGACTGCCCCGTGCTCAAGGCCCCGGAGCCGATCAGGGCCCGGCGTCTCGCAGTCTGTTCAGCGACCGCGACGGTGATCGCGACGACGCTCGGACTCCTGGGGACTGAGGCACCGGAGGAGATGTGAGCGGGCGCCCGGGTGGCTTCGCGGTCACTCTCGTCGCGGCGCTTCGCGCCGGGCTCCCCGTGATTGGCGTCGTGGCCCTGATCGCGGGGCTCGCGGGGCTCGCTTGGGCCCTTTCGGAGCAGCCCACCTTCAGCGCCGAGGCCACGGTGGTCGTCGTCGATCGCGGCGAGGCCCCGGAGGCGATCGGTACGGGCGTGGTCGCTGCGGACAGCGCCAAGCAGCGGAAACGCCTGCTCGCGGTGGCGTCCAGCGATGACGTCGCTGAGCTCGCGGCGGCCAGCCTCGGGGACGATCTCAGCGGCGTCGACCTGCTCGCCCAGACCGGGTTCGACCTGGACCGCGGCGGCGTGCTGACGGTTCGCTCGACCGCGGAGTTCCCCGATTTCGCGTCCGGGGCCGCCAACGCCTTTGCCGGCGCCGTGGTCGAGACCGGGACCCTGCTCGAGCGGCGGCGGCTCCAGAACGCCTCGGAGGGCATCCAGGAGCGGCTGGCGGAGATCGATCCGGCCAGCTCCCGCGCGGAGCGTCTCACCGAGCGGCTCGCGGCCGTCGACGAGCTCGCCGAGCTCGGCCCGCCGCTCCGCTCCGGAGAGCCGGCACAGCTGCCGGACGCTCCGAGCTCCGGCCGCCCACCGGCGGCCGCGTCGGCGGCCGGTGCGCTCGGTGGCGCTCTCGTTGCCTCGCTGTTGCTCCTCGGCCGGCAGTTGATCCGCCGGCCTATCCGCGATGCGGAGCGGCTCGCGAAGCTGACCGGGGGCCCGCCGCTGGGCGCGATCGGCCCGCGAGGGCCGGCGGTGACCTCGCCGGAGCCCGCTGCGGTCGCGATCGACGATCTCGGCGCGGATCGTGCGCAGGCGCTCCTGACCGCGTTGGGCATCGACGGCCGCGATGGGCCGGGGGCGGTCGCGGTGTGCAGCGCGGCGCCCGGGGACGGCCGCACGACAGTCGCTGTGGCGCTTGCTGCCGCGGCGGCCCGCCGCGGCAGCCGGGTGCTGCTGATGGGATCCGATCTGCGGTCCCCTCGGCTCGCGGAGATCTTCGAGCTCGGCTCCGGCCCAGGGCTCGCGGAGTACCTGGACGGGGACGCGGGCCCGCGGGACGTGATCAATCCCATCGCGGTCCACGACCCGGCGGGCGAGCGGCCGCCGAGTTCTTTCGTGTTCGTGGGAGCGGGTGCGCCGCACCGCGCGCCCACGGAGTTGCTCGCCGGTCCGCGATTCGGCGACCTCACCGATCAACTCACGCGCGTCTACGACCTCGTCCTGTTCGATACCCCGCCGGTGAACGCCGCCGCGGACGCCGCGATCGTCGGGGCCGGTGTGGACGGGGTGCTCTTCTGTGCCCGCGCGGGGCGGTCCACCGAGGCCGACGTCAGGCGCGCCGTTGGTTCGCTGGCCGACTCCAAGCTGCTGGGCGTGGTGCTGCTCGGTGCCCGGCACCGGGGTCCCGGGCTGGCCCGGGTCGGCCGCCGGGAGGATGGCGCGAGGGCCCGGCAGGGAGGCGAGCAACGCCGTGCAGCGCCGCGCTGACGAACCTGACCATCGCGCTCCTTCTCGTACCATCGCGCTGTGGCCCGACCGCCCGTAATCCCAGATCAGCGGCGCACGTCGCCGCTCGCCCGGATCATTGCCCCCCTGGCGCTGGTGGGGACGGCGATCATCCTGATCATCGTGATCTCGTCGTCCACGGGCGAGGGGGACTCGGCGCGGGGCGAGCGCGGCGGCGGCAAGAACAGCGGGGCGACGACTACGACCACCAAGACCCAGAAGCCGCCGAAGAAGTACGAGGTCCAGGAGGGCGACTCGCTCAGCGTGATCGCCGATCGCTTCGGCGTCTCGGTCGAGGAGATCACGCGGCTGAATCCGGGGATCGACGCGCAGGCCCTGACCGCGGGCCAGACCCTGAAGCTGCGCTGACCCTGCCGCGCCGTTCGCTAGCTTCGCGTCTCCGCTGATGCGAGCCGATCGACATTCCACCCTGCGCGAGCGGGCACGCCTGCTCGCCGGCGCGGCGCTGGCGCTGCTCACGGCCTTCGCGGCGGTGCTCGCCGTCGAGCCCGCGAACGCAGCCAAGGACGACTCGCCTCCGAAGCTGGACGCCCGCGCGTGGATCCTGGTTGACGCTCGTGACGGCGATGTCCTCGCCGCCGACTCGCCGGGCCGGTCGCTGCCGATCGCGTCCGCCACGAAGCTCATGACCGCCTACCTCGCGCTCCGCGACCTCGACCTCGACAAGATGGTCGAGGCACCCGGCTACGACGCCAATCCCGTCGAGTCCGTGCTCGGCCTGCGCGAGGGGGAGGAGATCAGCGTCCGGGATCTGCTGGTCGCGATGATGCTCCCCAGTGCGAACGACGCGGCCTCCGCGTTGGCGGACGCCGTGTCGGGGTCGGTGCCGCGCTTCGTCAAGCGGATGAACGGCGCGGCGGCAAAGCTCGGGCTCGACGACACCAGCTATGCGAATCCGATTGGGCTCGACGATCCTCTCAACGTCTCCAGCGCCCGCGACCTTGCCGCCCTGACGCTGGTCCTTCGTGAGGACGAGCGCTTCCGGAAGATCGTGTCGAAGCCCGATGCGACCCTGAAGACGGGGGCCCAGAGGCGGCAGGTCAGCACCAGGAACACCCTGCTGCTCGGGGACGGGTCGGTGGACGGCGTGAAGACCGGGCACACCCGTGGGGCCGGCTACGTGCTCGTCGCATCGGCGGAGCGGAAGGGCGTGCCGTTGGTCTCGGTCGTGCTGGGCGCCGACAGCGAGGGCGCCCGCGACGCCGAGTCGGCGCGGCTGCTCGACTACGGGTTCTCGCTGTACGGGCCCCGGCGGGCGGTCAGACGGGGCGAGGTCGTCGGCACCGTCGCGGTCAGCGGCGAGGAGGACCCGCTCGAGCTCGAGGCCGCGACCGGGGAGCGGGTCCGCGCGCGGGAGGACCAGTCGGTGCAATATGAGCTGGTCGCGCCGGCTGAGGTCGAAGCCCCGGTCGGGGCGGGGGAGCGCATCGGCCGCGCCGTGATCACGCTCGACGGTGAGCGCGCCGGCGCCGTGTCGGCCGTGGCCGCTGAGGTAGTGGCCGCGCCCGGCCTGCTCGAGAGCCTCGGTGGCCCGGCGGGTGCCATCCTGATCGTCGTGGGGCTTATCCTGATTGTCGCGGCGTTCGCGCTCGGGGTGCGCCGCCGGTCCGAACCGGAAGAACCCGAGTCGGAGCGAAGCCCGGAGGAGAGAGAGTTGAGCCAAAGCAGGCGGAGACGAGAGCGGGAGCGCCAGAGGAGCCGGACGTGATCCTGACGGTCACGCTCAACGTCGCCCTCGACCGGACGGTCGCGGTGCCGCGCATGCGCCTCGGCCATCGCCACCGCGCCGTGGAGTCGCGTCGCGCTCCGGGCGGGAAGGGCGTGAACGTGGCGCGGGCGCTCAAGCAGCTCGGCCAGCCGGTGATCGCCACGGGTCTCGCCGGCGGGGCGACCGGCGCCCGGATCCGGGAGCTGCTCACAGCCGAGGAGGTGCTCCACGACTTCACCGAGGTCGCCGGTGACTCCCGTACCAACATCTCGATCGTCGACCCGACCTCGGGCGGGCAGAGCGAGATCAACGAGCGCGGGCCCGAGGTGAGCTCCGAGGAGCTCCGTCGCTTCCTGGCGCGCCTCCGCTACCTGGCCGCCGGAGCCAACTATTGCGTCGTCGCCGGCTCACTACCGCCGGGCGCCCCGGCCGATGTCTATGCCGAGCTGATCTCAACGCTGCGGGAGCTGGGCGTCCCCGTGCTGCTCGACAGCGACGGCGAGCCGATGAAGGCCGGCCTCCGCGCTCAGCCGGCCGTCGTGGCTCCAAACACCGCTGAGGCCGAGGAGGCTGTGGGGTACGAGTTCGGCGATGCCGAGGATCTGACCAACGGGCTCCGCAGCCTGCTCGAGATGGGAGCCGGGGAGGCCTGCGTGACGACCGCCGAGGGTTGCGTGGCAATCGCCGGCTCGGGGCCTTCGCGACGCCAGTACGAGGCGACGATCGATCCGCTCGAGCCGGTCTCGAGCGTCGGCTCCGGCGACGCCTTCCTGGCCGGGCTCGCAGCCAGCCGTCGCGCCGGGCGCCCGCCGGCCGAGTCGCTGGCCTTCGCGGTGGCCTGCGGCGCCGAATCGACCCAGCATCTCGGTGCCGGGGCACTGGACCCCGACGAGGTCGAGCGCATGGTCGATCGGGTCTCGGTGCGCCAGCTCGACGTCCCGGCGGGCGTCAGTTGAGCCGTCGCGGCCGCTACACGGCCGCCGAAGCCCGCAATTAGCGTCCGATCGCTCCCCCGGGGCCGCCGGTGCCGATGCCTACAATCAATGCTTCATCGTCAGTCAGGCCTAGAGCAAGGGAGACCATCAGGTGGAAGTTGAGATCGGACGGGGCAAGAAGGCTCGCCGGGCCTACGGATTCGACGACATCGCGATCGTTCCCTCGCGCCGTACCCGGGACCCCGACGACATCGACATCACCTGGAACCTCGGTCCCTACCGGTTCGAGTTGCCGCTGCTCGCGAGCGCGATGGACGGGGTGGTCAGCCCTAACACCGCCGCTCTGACCAACCGTCTCGGCGGACTCGGCGTACTCAACCTGGAGGGCATCTGGTCCCGCTACGAGAACGCGGACGAAAGGCTCGAGGAGATCGCCGGCGCGCCGCCGGACCTTGCGACCAAGCTCATGCAGGAGGTCTACGCGGAGCCCGTCAAGCCGGAGCTGATCGGTCAGCGGGTCGAGGAGATCAAGGCCCAGGGTGCGGTGGCGTGTGGATCGCTGACCCCGCAGAAGGTCATGGACTACCACGAGGTAGCGCTGGAGGCGGGCCTCGACATCCTCGTGATCCAGGGAACGGTGATCTCGGCCGAGCACGTGAGCCAGTCGTCCGAGCCACTCAACCTCAAGGAGTTCATTGCGGCGCTGCCCGTGCCTTGCATCGTGGGCGGCTGCGCCTCGTACTCGACCGGCCTGCACCTGATGCGGACCGGCGCTGTCGGCGTCCTGGTCGGCGTCGGCCCCGGGGCGGCCTGCACGACTCGCGGAGTGCTCGGGATCGGCGTCCCGCAGGCGACGGCAATCGCGGATGTCGCCGCGGCGCGCTCGCAGCACATGCTCGAAACCGGCCAGTACTGCAACGTCATCGCCGACGGCGGCATGCGCACCGGGGGCGACGTCAGCAAGGCGATCGCCTGCGGCGGCGATGCCGTGATGATCGGCTCGCCCATGGCGCGCGCCAAGGAGGCGCCGGGCCGCGGCTACCACTGGGGGATGGCGACGTTCCATCCCTCGCTGCCGCGGGGAACGCGCGTGGCGACCCAGCAGGACGGCACGCTGGAGCAGATCCTGCTCGGCCCGGCCGAGGAGAACGACGGGACGTTCAACCTGATGGGCGCCCTTCGCACCTCCATGGCCACCTGCGGGTATGAGGACATTCCCTCCTTCCACCGCGCCGAGGTGATGGTCGCTCCGGCGCTGCAGACGGAGGGCAAGGCCCTGCAGAAGCAGCAGGCGGTGGGAATGGGCTCCAACGGCCGCTCGGCTGTGGCCAACGGCGTCGGCGTCGCCGATGACTGAAGCCGCCGCTGAGCCGACCGCCGGGGCCCTCGATCCAGACGGCGCCGGCGCCGGTGAGGCGATCGAGGTGCCGACGGACCGCGAGGAGGTCCTGGTCCTCGACTTCGGCGGCCAGTACTCCCAGCTGATCGCGCGCCGGATCCGCGAGTGCGGGGTCTTCGCTGAGCTGCTTCCCCACGGGATCCCCCTCGAGCGGATCAAGGCGCGCAAGCCGCGGGCCTTGATCCTTTCCGGTGGCCCCGCGTCCGTATACGAGAAAGGTGCTCCGGAGCTCCGCAAGGATCTGCTCGAGCTCGGCGTCCCGGTGCTCGGCATCTGTTACGGCATGCAGATCATGGTTCATGCACTGGGCGGCAAGGTCGAGGGTGCCGAGCGGGGCGAGTTCGGCCGGACCGCGCTGAGCCTGACCGGGAACGGGGGGCGCCTGCTGGGCGGGCTGCCGCCCGAGCAGCAGTGCTGGATGAGCCATCGGGACGCTGTCTTCGAGCCACCACCCGGGTGGAGTGGGCTGGCGGCCAGCCCCGGCTCGCCCGTCGCCGCCTGCGAGAACGTCGATGCCGGGCTCTACGGAATCCAGTTCCACCCCGAGGTCGTGCACACGCCGCACGGGCAGGAAATCCTCGACCGGTTCCTCCGGGAGGTCGCCGGCTGCGAGCAGCAGTGGACGATGGCCTCCGTGATCGACGAGCAGGTAGCGCGCGTCCGTGAGCAGGTCGGCGAGGGCGGGGTGATCTGCGGGCTCTCCGGCGGGGTGGACTCCGCGACTGCCGCGGCTCTCGTGCACCGCGCGATCGGCGATCAGCTGACCTGCGTGTTGGTCGACCACGGGCTACTCCGTAAAGGCGAGGCTGAGCAGGTGGTCACCAACTTCCGCGAGGGGCTGGGGATCAAGCTGATCCACGTCGACGCCGAGGACCGCTTCCTCGCGCGCCTGGCGGGCGTCGATGACCCCGAGACTAAGCGGAAGATCATCGGTGAGGAGTTCATCAGGGTCTTCGAAGAGGAGGCCCGCAGGCTCCCGGACGTCAGCCACTTGGTCCAGGGCACCCTCTACTCGGACGTGATCGAGTCCGGCGGGGGGGAGGGGGCCGCGACCATCAAGTCGCACCACAACGTCGGCGGCCTGCCGGAGGACCTCGACCTCGACCTGGTCGAGCCGCTGCGCATGCTGTTCAAGGACGAGGTGCGCACGGTCGCGTCCGAGCTCGGCCTCAACGACCGGATGGTCTGGCGTCAGCCGTTTCCGGGTCCGGGGCTCGCGATCCGGATCGTCGGCGGCGAGGTCAACAAGGAGCGCCTCGACATCCTCCGCGATGCCGACGCGATCCTGCAGGAAGAGGTCCGCGCAGCCAACCTTTACCGCGATCTGTGGCAGAGCTTCTGCGTCCTCCCGGTCGTGCGCTCGGTCGGGGTCCAGGGGGACGGCCGTACCTACGCCTACCCGATCGTCATCCGCGCGGTCACCTCCGACGATGCGATGACCGCCGACTGGGCGCGCCTACCGTACGACCTGCTCGAGCGGGCATCGAATCGGATCATCAACGAGGTGCCGCACGTCAACCGCGTCGCGCTCGACATCAGCTCCAAGCCCCCCGCAACCATCGAGTGGGAGTAGGCGGCTCCGGAGCGGCGACCGTCAGGACCAGCGGTCCCAGCGCTTCAGGAGCTTGGTCGCATTGAGCGGCTTGCCGCCCTCGTACCAGCCTGGGGCCGACCACAGCTCGAAGTGGAGATGGCAGCCGGTCGCGCGGCCGGTGTCGGAGTTGTAGCCGATCAGATCGCCGGTGCGGACCTTCGAGCCCTCCTTCGGGCGGCCCTTGCGCTCGAGGTGCATGTAGACGTAGTCGCGGCCGGTCTTGCGCCCGTCGATGACGACGTAGTTGCCCGCGGCGCTATGGCTCGCCTTGACCTGCACGCGCCCGCCGCGGGCAGCGTAGATCGGCTTGCCGCAGCGGGCGAAGACGTCCTGGCCCTGGTGGCCCCGGCCGGCGCCGAGGCCATCCCCGTAGCTGTGGCGGGCGGGAAGCGGGAAGCGATGGTCGTAGTAGCGGAACTTCGCGCGGTCGGCGTCACCGCCGCTGAGCTGGCTGACCTCGAACTTGTACCTGCCGTTGGGGGCGACCCGGCCGTTGTCCCTGAGCCCGTTCCACTTCGCCCGGTTGTTCTCGAACGGCTTCTGGTTCTTCTTGACGATCGAGTCGACGAGCTTCCTCTTCTTGCCCTTGAGCACGTCGATGCGGATGTCGGTCGGTCCGTCGGCCTCGAACAGGTACTCGACTTTGCTCCGCTTCTTGCCGTCGTAGAAGCTTTTGGAGGGCGTCGCGTCGGAGCGCTTGACCTTGAAGTTGGCGACCTCGTCGATGGCGTCCTCGGGCCTGACCTTCAGCTTGACGCTCGAGCGGACCTTGGTGCCGAACTTATCGACCACGACCGGCCTGCCTGAGCGGGCGGTGCGGGGAACCCTGAACTCGACCGAGCGTGAGGACTTCGCGCGGATCGCGGCGTCGAGGCGGCCGTCCGTGCCGCGGAGCCGCACGCGCTTGACGGCCTTGAGGTCCTTGCCGGCGACCTGCGCGAAGCCCGTCTCGGTGACGACGCGGATGTCGAGGCATCGCTCGGTGCAGCGCGCGTCCTTGATCGTGGGCGGGGAGGGGGCGGTGACGCCGCCGCCGGCCCCGTTCGCGATCCCGGCCCCGGCGACCGCGCTCGCTGCGACCACGCCCGCGAACATGAGCGTAGCTTTGCGATTCCGTCGCTTGCGGCGATCCTCGCCCGAGGTCACGTTGGGTCTCTCTTTCTGTCGGGCCTACGGGGTTAGCTGACGGGCTCGCGCCGAAAGAGCAGCGCTACGGAAATCCGTTCCGATTCGCCCCTGGAAGCGGTATTCGACTCTTCCAACGGTTCCCCCGCCCGCCGGCTGCGTGCAACCGGTGATTCGGCGGGTCCAAACTTGACGCGGCAGTATAGCCATGCGTGCGGCGGGGTCAACATAAACACATCTGCAACGAGTTGCTAACAAAGAGGCCGGTTTGTTAGCGGACGGTCGTTTCGCCCGAGGTCGGTGGCGGGTCGTCGCCTTGCGGGCGGAGCCGCTGCGCGTGGTGCATGCAGGCTGCGGAACATCTATGATCTCGCGCCCGCGTCGTCCGGCCCCCTGCCGGGACGCGGTTTTGACGTGATGAAGACCTATGCAGCAAAGGCCACCGACCGACCCCAGCGCGACTGGTACGTCGTCGATGCCGAGGGCCAGACCCTCGGTCGCCTCGCGACCCAGCTCGCGGATGTGCTGCGCGGAAAGCGGAAGCCCGAGTACACGCCGCACACCGACGTCGGGGACTTCGTGGTCGTGGTCAACGCCGAGAAGATCCGCGTCACCGGCGACAAGCTTCGCTCCAAGACCTACTGGCGCCACAGCGGCTTCCCTGGTGGAATCCGGTCCCGGACCCTCGGCGAGATGCTCGAGCGTCAACCGGAGGACGTGATCCGGGGCGCCGTCAAGGGAATGTTCCCTCGCAACAAGCTGGCCCGCAAGCAGCTGCTGAAGCTCAAGGTCTACGCCGGACCCGACCATCCTCACGCTGCTCAGCAGCCGAAGCCCCTGGAGGTGAGCTCATGAGCCACGCCGACGAGAGCGACCAGCCCGAGAGCACCGAGCCCGAGGCGCCCGAGCCCGAGGCCACCGAGGCCGAGGCCGAGGCCGCCCCCGAGCCCGAGGCAACCGAGCCCGAGGCGGCCGCCGAGCCCGAGGCCGCGGAGCCCACGCCGGATGCGCCCGCCGAGCCCGCCGCCGAGGAGAAGACGGCGAGCGAGGAGCCCGCGAAGGAGCCCGAGGCGCCCAAGCCCGCGAAGACCGACGGCGACAAGGAGGTCGTGCCCGGAGCCAATCTCGAGCCGATCGCGATCACCGAGGAGCGCGAGCTGACCGCCGAGGAGCGGGCTCGCCTCGAGGCCGAGGAGGAGGAGCGGGCCAGCCGGGAGGCCGTCGCCAGCGATGACGACGAGGAGGAGCTTCCGCGCCGCGCCGCGGTCGCCGTTCCCACCGACGCGATGATTCGCGCCACCGGCAAGCGCAAGAGTTCGGTTGCCCGGGTGATGGTCCGCTCCGGCGACGGCACGATCCAGATCAACGGCCGCACCTTGGACGACTACTTCCCGCGCCCGCATCACCAGTCGATGGCGCGGCAGCCGCTGGTCACCGCCGGCTACGACGGCAATGTGGACATCACGATCCGCGTTCACGGTGGCGGCATCGCCGGCCAGGCCGGAGCCGTCCGCCACGGCATCGCCCGGGCGCTGTGCGAGCTGGACCCGGAGCTGCGCTCCGATCTCAAGAAGCGCGGCCTGCTGACCCGTGACGCGCGCGCCAAGGAGCGCCGCAAGGCCGGGCTCAAGAAGGCCCGCAAGCGGCCGCAGTTCAGCAAGCGATAGATCAGCCTGCGCCGCGCCGCCCAGGACCCGGCCGGCAGACGCCGGGACTCGCGCTCCCCTCATAAGATCTCCCGCCGATGGGTGAGGCAACGAAGCTGTTTGGCACCGACGGAGTGCGCGGGCCGGTTGGCGAGACGCTGACCCCGGAGCTGGCGCTGTCCCTCGGCCGCGCGACCGCCGCCGAGATCTCGGCCGAGCGGCCCCAGGTCCTGATCATCCGCGACACCCGCGAATCCGGGCACATGCTCGAGTCCGCGTTGGCCTCGGGTCTGGCCGCGTCGGGTGCCGATGTCTTCCTCGGCGGGGTGCTTCCGACTCCCGCCGCGGCGATCCTCGTCCGCCGCCACGGCATGAACCTCGCGGCAGTCGTCTCCGCCTCCCACAATCCGTGGCGGGACAACGGGATCAAGTTCTTCGATTCCGCCGGCCGGAAGCTGGACGACGCCGCCGAGCGCCGCGTCGAGGCCCGGGTTGCCGTCGGCCCGGAGCTAAGCCGCGCGTCAGGCCGGATCCGCAAGCTCGAGGGCGCCCGCGACGACTACCTGCGCGAGCTTGCCGGCTGCTTCGATCTTGACCTCGCCGGACGCCGAATCGTGCTCGATTGCGCGAACGGGGCCACCTACCGGGTCGCTCCGGCGGCGTTCGAGCGGCTCGGGGCGGAGGTGATCTCGACGGCGACCGAGCCCGACGGGCGCAACATCAACGAGGGTTGCGGCTCGACCCACCTCGGGCACATCGGCGAGCTCGTCCGCCGCGAGGGCGCGGAGCTCGGCTTCGCATTCGACGGGGACGGCGACCGGGTTCTGGCTGTGGACGGCGACGGCGAGCCCTTCGACGGTGACGAGATCGTGGCGCTGGCGGCGCTGCACCTAAAGGACGCGGGCGAGCTGGCCGGGGGGGCCGCGGTCACGGTCATGACCAACTATGGGTTCCACACGGCGATGTCGGAGGCCGGGGTCGAGGTCGCGACGACAAAGGTCGGCGATCGCTACGTGATCGAGGAGCTGCTCGAGCGCGGCTGGACGATCGGTGGCGAGCAGTCCGGGCACATCATCTGGACCGACTTCGCTGCGACCGGGGACGGCCTTGCCGCGGCGCTGCTGGTCACGCGCGCACTGGGCGACCGCACGCTCGCCGCCGCCCGGCCGATCGAGAAGCTGCCGCAGTACCTCGAGAACGTCAAGATCCCCAGCCGAGAGGCGCTGGCTGCGGCCACGGGCCTCTGGGAGGCCGTCGGCCGCGAGGGGGCGCGGCTGGAAGGCCGCGGCCGGGTCCTCGTCCGTCCCTCGGGCACCGAGCCGCTGATCCGGGTGATGGTCGAGGGACCCGACCGCGATGAGTGCGAGGACGTGCTCCGTCTACTGGTCGAGGCCGCGGAGCGGGCTCTCTCCTAGCGCCGGGGCGATGGACGGCCTCCGCGTTGCCGCGCTCCTGTGGTTGCGGCTGTCTCTAACCTTCCCGGGGCACTGAACCCGGCCGAGGCCGGCGCATCAACGATTCGGACTGGAGGGAACGGGGCGCCTTAGCCATGTGTGGCATCGTCGGATATGTGGGCTCCAGGCCGTGCCGCGATCTCCTGATCGCCGGCCTCGAGAAGCTCGAGTACCGCGGGTACGACTCCGCCGGCGTGTCGCTGCTCGATAACGGCCGGATCGAGAGCGTGCGCGCCGTCGGCAACCTGGCCAACCTGCGCTCGGCGGTGGAGGCCGCCGCCGGCAACGGGACGGTGGCGGTCGCCGAGGCGGAGGCGACGATCGGACTCGCGCACACTCGCTGGGCGACGCACGGTCGCGTCACCGAGGAGAACGCCCACCCCCACGGCGACTGCTCCGACAGCGTCCACATCGTGCTCAACGGCATCGTCGAGAACCACTCGGAGCTGCGCCGGGAGCTCGCCTCGGAGGGCCACATCTTCAGCTCCGAGACTGATGCCGAGATCGTCGCGCACCTGATCGAGCGCAACTACGAGGGGGATCTCACCGCCGCCGTGCGGGCCGCCTTCGCAGAGCTCCGCGGCCACTACTCCTTCGTCGCGATGCACGCCGATCACCCGGAGCTCCTCGTCGGGGCCCGGCAGGAGTGCCCGCTGATCATCGGGCTCGGCGAGGGTGAGAACTTCCTCGCCTCGGCGATCCCGGCCTTCCTCAACGAGACCCGCCGCGTGATGCAGGTCGAGAACGGGGACATCGTCGTGATGACCCCCGATGGCGCGACCGTCACCGACGCCGCCGGGGGCGAGCTCGACCGCGAGGTGGACGAGGTGACCTGGGACGAGGAGGCGGCTGAGAAGGGCGGCTACTCGACCTTCATGATGAAGGAGATCCACGAGCAGCCCGACGCGGTCGCCGAGACGATCACCGACCGGCTTCCGAACGTGGACTCGGTCGATCTCAGCGAGCTCGACTTCACGAACGAGAGGGCGGCCAAGCTTCGTCGCGTGGTGATCGTCGCCTGCGGCACGTCCTACCACGCCGGGCTCGTCGGTCGCTATGCGATCGAGCACTGGGCGCGGATCCCGGTGGAGATGGATGTCGCCTCGGAGTTCCGGTACCGCGATCCGGTACTCGGCCCCGACGATCTCGTGATCGGCATCACCCAGTCGGGTGAGACTGCGGACACCCTCGCGGCGATGCGCCTCGCCCGGGAGCGCGGAGCCCACGTCGTTGCGCTCACCAACGTGATGGGCAGCCAGGCGACGCGCGACGCCAACTCGGTCCTGTTCACCCGCGCCGGCCTCGAGATCGGCGTCGCCGCGACCAAGACGTTCACGAGCCAGGTCGCCGCGATGTACCTGCTCGGCCTGTGGCTTGCCGAGGCGCGCGAGACGCTCGAGCCGAAGCGGATCGCCGAGCTGATCGCCGAGATGAAGTCCCTGCCGCATCTGGTCGAGGAGACGATCGAGTCCACCGAGGCCCAGGTCCGCGCCGTCGCTCGCAGCCACTTCGAGGGGCGCTTCTTCCTCTATCTGGGGAGGAACATCGGTCTGCCGGTCTGCCTCGAGGGAGCGCTGAAGATGAAGGAGATCTCCTACATCCCCTCGGATGCCTACGCGGCGGGAGAGATGAAGCACGGCCCGATCGCCCTGCTCGATGAGTCGACGCCCGTCGTCTGCGTCGCCAGCGACAGCCCGGTGCTCGACAAGGTGCTCTCGAACGTCGCCGAGGTCCGAGCGCGCGGAGCCGACGTGATCGCGATCGCCACCGACGGCTCAGACGAGGTCGCGGAGACCGCGGACCAGACGATCTTCGTCCCTCGCACCGACTGGGTTCTGCAGCCGATTCTCGCGGTGGTGCCCCTGCAACTGCTGGCTTACCACACGGCCCGACTCCTTGACCTGAACGTTGATCAGCCGCGGAACCTGGCCAAGACGGTCACGGTCGAGTAGCGCGCCCCCGGGCGTCGGAGCTCAGGGTCCAGGTAGGATCCGCGCCATGCAGATCTGTCTCCACAGCTCCAAGAGCCCCGTCCGTTCCGCCCTCTTCGTTCTCGCCGCGCTCGCGGCGCTGGTGCTCGCCGCCTGCGGCGACGACTCCGACTCCGGGAGCACCGACGGGCCCGATCCCGCCACCGTCACTCCGGCCGACGCAGTCGTCTACATGGGGGCGACCATCCGCCCCGAGGGCGACCAGAAGAGCGACCTGGATTCGGCGCTCTCGAAGCTGCTCGGGGATGGCGATCCGGGCGCCCGGATCACAGCGCTGCTCGACGAGGAGCTGAGCGACGAGGGACTCAGCTACTCCGAGGACGTCGAGCCGTGGCTCGGTCAGACCGCGGGCCTCTTCTTCACGGACTTCAGCGGCGATGACGGCGACGGCGCGGCCGTGATTGCCACTACCGACGGAGACGCCGCGCTCGCCGCGGTGGAGAAGGCCCAGAAGGGCGATGAGCTCGAGGACGCCACCTACGAGGGCACCAGCTACAAGCGCGACACCGAGGACGACACCGCCTTCGGCATTGTCGGCGACTTCCTCGTGTCGGGTACCGAGAGTGGGATGAAGGCCGCGATCGACGCTTCCGCGTCGGAGGCGCTCGCGGACGACGAGGCCGCCAGCTCGGCGCTCGCGGACACGCCGGAAAACAGCCTCTTCGAGGTCTACGTCGACACGGGTCGTGCGATCGATCTCGCGGTTGACGGCGGGATCGTCGACGAGAAGGACCTCGAGTCGGCGGGCGCCCAGCTCGACGAGCTTCAGGAGGGCCCCATCGTCGTCTCGGGCGGCGCCACGGCCGACTCGATGACGATCGAGACCTCCGCGCCGCAGGGCTCCGACACCGCGGATCCCACCGACATCGTCTCGACGCTGCCGTCCGGCTCCTGGCTGGCCGTTGGCGCCCCGATGGTCGGTGAGTCGATCGCCGCCGGCTACGACAGCTTCGTTCAGGCGCTCGAGGCGTCGCTCGCGGTTCAGGGCGGATCGATCCCGGGTGGGGCCCAGGATCTGTCCGCGATCGAGCCTCCCGACGTCCGCGCCGAGATCAAGAAGCAGCTCGGCGTCGACCTCAGCAAGGACCTGGGATGGATGGGTGATGTCGGCGTCTTCATCCAGGGCGGGTCCTTGTTCAGCCTGGGCGGCGGCCTCGTGATCGAGACCGACGACCCCGATGCTGCGACGGCCGCCCTGAGCAAGGTGGCGAGGGCCCTTGCGCGCGAGCCCGACGTTCAGGTCCGCAGGACCGCCGACGGCTTCGAGTTGCAGGCAGGCCCCGCCGGCGCCGACGTCTCGATCGGCGACGACAAGGTCATCGTCGCAATCGCCGGGATCGGCGTCGACGACGTGCTGTCGCCCTCGGAGACGCTCGAGGGCTCGGAGTCCTTCGAGGCGGCCTCGGGCGCGCTAGGTGACGATCTGACGCCGGCAATGTTCGTCGACTTCCCCACGATCATCGGGTTGATCGAGAGCACCGGGCAGACCGGCAGCCCCGAGTTCCAGCAGGCGGAGCCGGTCCTGAACGCGCTCGACTACCTGATCGCCGGCAGCGGGAGCAGCGACGACCGGGCGATCGGACGACTCGTGCTCGGCGTCAAGGACGGTGGCGGCTCCAGCGACGCCCCCGCTGCCTCGATCGCGCCGTGAGCCGGGCGTCGGTCGCCGCTCCGGGGATCGACCTGATCGAGATCGAGCGGGTTGAGCGCGCGCTGGCGCGCCGCCCCGGCCTGGCCGCGAGGCTGTTCCGGCCCGGCGAGCTCGCCTACGCCCGCGCCCGGCGCCGGCCCGGGCGGCATCTCGCTGCCCGCTTCGCGGCGAAGGAGGCCACGATCAAGGCGCTTGGAGGCAGAGCGGGGCCCAGGGCCATCGAGGTCGTCTCCGGGGCGGGGGGTCCGGAGCTGCGGCTCCATGGGGCCGCGGCTGAGCGTGCCCAGGAGCTCGGAATCAGCCTCGGCGTCTCGCTGACCCACTCCCGCGAGCTCGCCGCCGCCGTGGTGGTCGCCGAGCAGCGAGCCGTCTGAGACCCGCCCAGCGGGGTAGTCTCGGGGCTCCATGGCGCTTCCCGACTGGCTCTCGCCTCTGCTCGACGCTCCCGCGATGAGGGAGGCCGATCGCTGGGCGATCGAGGACCGCGACATCCCCTCGCTGGCGCTGATGGAGAACGCGGGCAGGTCGGTGGCCGACGCCGCCGCGGCGATCGCCGGCGACGGCCCGATCAGGGTCGTCTGCGGCAAGGGAAACAACGGCGGCGATGGGCTCGTCGCCGCGAGGATGCTCAGCACCGATCAGCGGCCCGTCGAGGTCGTGCTGCTCTGGCCCGTGGAGGAGCTCAGCGACGACGCGAAGGTCAATCTCGAGCGCTACGCCGGTGGTGTCCGCCGGCCGGGGCCGAACGAGGTGGCGGCCACGATTGCCGGCTCGGGCGCGGTCGTCGACGCGATCTTCGGCACCGGGTTCAGCGGCGCCCCGCGCGAGCCGGCCGCGGCGGCGATCGAGGCGATCAACGACGCTGCCTGCCCGGTGCTCGCGTGTGACATCGCGTCCGGAATCGATGCCTCGACCGGGGCCGCCGAGGGCGTCGCGGTGAATGCCGACCGCACCGTGACCTTCCACGCGAAGAAGGCCGGCCAGCTGATCGCGCCGGGGGCCGAGCACACCGGCGAGCTCGAGGTTGCCGATATCGGGATCCCGCGCGAGGCGCCGGCCGAGCCCGTGGCCGGGGTGATCGGGGAGCAGGTGCTCGACCTCGCGCCGCGCCGCGGCGCCCGCTCCAACAAGTTCAGCTCGGGGAACGTTCTCGTGGTCGGCGGTTCGCGCGGGCTCACCGGGGCGGTCTGCCTCGCCGGTCAGGCGGCGATCAGAGCGGGGGCGGGGTATGCGGCCGTCGCGGCTCCGCGGACCCTCGAGCAGATCCTCGAGGTGAAGCTGACCGAGGTGATGACCCTCGGCCTCGAGCACCGTGACGGCAGCCTCGTCCCGGCCGCGGCCGACGCCGTGATCGAGCGCAGCGAGAGCGCCGATTGCGTCGTGCTGGGTCCCGGTCTGGGCCGGGCCGAGGGCGCCGCAGAGCTGGCGCGACGCCTCGCCGGCGAGCTCGAGCGGCCGCTGCTGATCGATGCCGACGGCCTCAACGCGCTCGGCACCGAGCCCGAGCTTGCCTCCCGCGAGGAAAGGCCGCTGATCATCACTCCGCACGAGGGCGAGCTCGCGCGCCTGCTCGGGACCGAGTCGGCGGAGGTTTCGGCCTCGCGGCTGGAGTCGGCCCGTAGCGTGGCGGAGCGCTGTCGTGGGATCGTCGTGCTCAAGGGCGCCGACACGATCGTCACCGACGGCGAGCGGGTCGCGATCAACTCCCTGCCGAGCCCCGGCCTCGCGACGGCGGGAACCGGCGACGTGCTCTCGGGCACGATCGCGGCGCTGCTCGCCCGCGGGATGCAGCCGTTCGAGGCCGCCTGCGCCGGGGTGCTGGCGCATGCGCGGGCCGGTCGCACGGCGGCCGAGCGGGTCGGGGCCGAGTCGGTCATCGCCACCGATGTGATCGGCTCCCTGCCCGTGGGGCTCACGCGCTGATGGACGCCTTTCAGCGGGCGACGGCCTGGGTCGACACGGGCGCGGTGACGCGCAACTGCGAGCGGCTGCGCCGAGAGCTGGGCGACGGCACGGAGCTCTGCGCGGTCGTCAAGGCGGACGGCTATGGGCACGGGATGGCGGAGTGTGCCCGGGCGGCGGTCGCCGGTGGGGCCACGCGCCTCGCGGTCGCCACCGCGAGCGAGGCTTTCGAGCTGCGCTCGGCGCTCGCCGATACACCGATCCTGGTGATGGGTGCGCTCACCGATCCCGAGCTCGACGTAGCCCTCGGCGCGGGCGCGGAGCTGGCGGTCTGGAGGGAGGAGTTCCTGCAGCTGGTCGCCGAGCGGTCCGCGCAGTTCGGCCGCCGGACGCGAGTCCACGTCAAGTACGACAGCGGCATGGGCCGGCTCGGCGAGCGGGAGCCGGCCAACGTGGAGCGCCTGCTCGCTCGCGCCGACGCCGACGGCCAGCTCGAGCTCGCAGGCCTGTGGACCCACTTCGCGACCGCGGACGAGCGCGGGGACGACTACTTCCCGCTTCAGCTGGAGCGTTTCTCCGAGCTCGCGGAGCGGGCGCGCGAGCGGCACGATCTCACCCTGCACGCGGCCAACAGCGCTGCCACCCTGCGCGAGCCGGCGTCTCACTTCGACATGGTTCGCTGCGGCGTCGCCGTCTACGGCCTCGACCCGTTCGGCGAGGACCCGGCCTCCCACGAGCTGGAGCCGGTGATGGGGCTGAGCAGCTACGTCGCCGACGTCAAGCGCTTCGCGGAGGGCGACAGCGCCGGCTACGGGCGCCGGTGGCGAGCGACCGAGGAGACGTTCGTCGGAGTAGTGCCGATCGGCTACGGCGACGGCTACCGGCGCGGGCTCGGACCCGAGTTCGAGGTCCTGATCGCCGGGCGGCGCTACCCGCTGGTCGGGACCGTCTCGATGGACAACGTGACGGTGGATCTCGGGCCCGAGCCGGAGGTGACGCGCGGGGAGGAGGTCGTGCTGCTCGGCCCGAGCGGCGATCTGCGGATCACCGCCGAGCGGTGGGCGGAGCGACTGGGCACGATCAACTACGAGGTGACCTGCGGAATCTCACCGCGGGTCCCGCGGCTCGGTCGCCGGTGAGCGCAGGGGACGCGATTGAGAGCGGGCTCGCCCGCTCTGAGCGGGTCGTCGCCCTGCGCGAGACCCTCGACGCCACCGAGCGCGGCAGCGTCTGGATCGTCGGCGGGGCGGTTCGGGACGCCCTCGGCGGCAGGCCCGTCGCCGACATCGATCTCGCGACGGAGCTTCCCGTCGCCGGACTCGCGAAGCGGCTCGCCCGGAGCCTCTCGGGGACGGCGTTCGAGCTCTCGGGCGAGCACGAGACCTGGCGGGTCTCCGGGCTCGAAGGAGGGACCGTCGACATCGCCGCCTTTCGCGGGCCCGGAATCGAGGGGGACCTCAGGCTCCGCGACTTCACCGCGAACGCCATCGCGGTACCGGTCGCGGGCGGTGACCCGATCGATCCGACCGAGGGGATCGACGCCATTCGCGAGCGCCGGCTGAGCGTCTGCCATCCCGCAGCGTTCGCCGACGACCCCCTGCGGCTGATGCGGGCCGCGCGGATCGCGGCTGAGCACGGCTTCGCGCCGGACGAGGAGCTGATCGCGCTCGCTCGCCGCGGCGCAGAGCGCGCGGGGGAGCCGGCCGGGGAGCGGCGGTTCGCCGAGCTCAGGGCAATGCTCTCCGGTCCGGATCCGGTCCGGGCCCTGGAGCTGCTCGACGAGCTCGAGCTGACCGCCGTGGTGCTGCCCGCGCTCCACGGGCTGCGCGGCGTGGAGCAGAGCGCCAACCACCACCTCGACGTCCACGCCCACACGATGGAGGTCTTGCGGCGGTGGCTGGAGGTCGAGGGTGAGCTCGACCTCTATGCGGGCGATGCGGCCCCCGCGGTCGCCGCCGCGCTGGCCGAGCCACTCGCGGACGAGCTCACCCGCAGGGACGGGATCCGCTTCGCCGCGATCCTGCACGACATCGGGAAGCCGGCGACTCGCACCGAACAGGACGGGCTGGTCAGCTTCCGCGGACACGACCGCGTCGGGGCCGAGATGATCACCGAGCTCTGCCGGGAGCTGCGGACCTCGAGGCGCTTCTCCTCCTACCTGGCCGCCCTGACGCGTCACCACCTGGTCCTCGGCTTCATGACGCACGAGCTGCCGCTCAGCCGGAGGCGGGTCTGGGAATACCTGAGCCTCACGGGGCGCGAGTCCCTCGATGTCACCCTGCTCACGATCGCCGACCGGCTCAGCGCGCAGGGGAGCGGGGTGCCGGAGCAGGCGATCCAGGCCCACCTCGACCTCGCTCGCGAGATGATCGCCGAGGCGATCGAGATCGAGCGGGAGGGCTCCCCGGAGCCGCTACTGGGCGGCGCTGAGATCGCCGAGCTGCTCGGGGTCGAGGGGCCGCGGATCGGCGAGGCGGTGGCGGAGCTGAGGGCAGCGCAGTTCGCAGGGGAGCTGGACGATCGCGATCAGGCGGTCGCGCACCTGCGGGCCTGGTCGGCCAGCACGCGCTCGTAGACGTCGGCCATCCGTCGGCGCTCCCGCCGGGAGTCGAGCTCGAACGCCAGGCGCCGGCTCTCGGCCGCCGCGCCGTCGACCAGCTCGTCGTCGGTGAGCGCGCGCTCGAGGGCCGTGGCGAGCGCGCCCGGATCCTCGCCGTCGAAGAGGAGTGCCTGCCGCCCGGGCCGCAGCCACTCGCCGACCGAGGACTGAAAGGAGTGGACCGGCAGCGATCCCATCACCGCCGCCTCGATCGTCGCCAAGGCGGTGCCGTCGCTGACCGATGCGCCGAGGCTGACCCGGGAGCGTCCGTGCATTGCGAGGATCTCCGCGTGCGGGGCATAGGCCGACATCTCCGAGATCACGCGAAGCGTCATTCCCGATCGGCCGCAGAGCTCCTCGACCGTCGGGCGCAGCTCGGGCGAGAGGAAGTAGGCCTGGAGCTCGTAGCCCTCCAGCGCCCCGCGGACTCGATCGAGAGCCTCGAGGACGACGCGCGGCCGGTACGCCCAGAACGCCTGTAGCCGCGCCGCGATCGCGCGCCTGCCGCTTGGGGACCCCGGGGCCCGCAGCCGGTGGATCTGGTCCGCGTCGAAGCCGCCGCCGGTGACCATCACCGGCAGGGCCCTGCCGCGGAACCCGTAGCGCCTCGCGAGAGCGAGATCGCGGTGGCTGTCGGCGATCAGGTAGTCGGCCGCGCCCATCACGGCGCGCAGGCGGGCGCGGTGGCGCCCGATACGCGAGTAGTAGTAGAGGTCGTTGCCGAAGATCCCCGCGATCCAGGGCGGAAATCGCCGGCCCACGATGCGCGCGGCGTCGAGCGCCGCGTAGCCGGCCGCCTGGGTTTCCATCGTGTGCAGGAGGTCCGGCTCGAGCCGCCGGATCAGCCTCGCGAGCTCGACCGCGCGCTCGGGCGCCATCAGCGGACCGCCCGTGCCGCTCGGGCCGAGAGGTTCCACGGTCACCGACTCGTTCGGCAGCCCGTACTCGGCGACTGCCGCCGGATCCACATGGACCGTGACGCCGCGCAGCTCGGGGTTGACCGGGACGTGGGCTGACGGAAACAGATGGAGGTCCCAGCCCAGGCCGGCGATCGCCTCGAGGTTGCGAACCACGTGGATGCTGATCGGCGCGCCGACGATCAGCAGCCGCGGGGCGCTCCCGCTTGCGGCCATCTCAGTCCTCCCGATCGGCGGGGGGCTTCTCGACGCCGAGTGCCCGGCGCCGGATGGCCTCCGAGCGCCCGGGCGCGACGCGCCAGAGGGCGGTGCGCAGTCGCGCCGGTACCAGGCGTCGCCAGGCGCGTACGGCCATGCTCGCTGAGCCCTCGCGTTCGCGCCGGGCGCGGATCTCGGCCGGGTCGGGGGCTCGCCCCGCGCCGGGCGCCGCGGGCCGGTTCCTCGCGAGCTGCTCCCGCAGCCCGCGCATCGCCTCGGCGTCGCGCTCGCGCGCCCGCCCACAGGACCGCAGTCGCTCGTGCAGGTCCGCCAGTTGCTCGCGGAGGATTCCCTCGGTCTGTCGCAGGCGGCGGATCTCGGAGTCGCGATCGAACAGCTCGGTGTCGATCACTTCGCCGGTCTCGGGCGACGGCGGGATCGGTTGGCGCTCCCACTCGCCTTCCAGCACGAGCAGGGAGTCCGCCTGTCGCTCCAGCGCCCAGACCAGGTCGTCGATCAGCTCGCGCAGCCGCTCCGGATCGTCGCCGGGGCCGAGGAGGTCCGGCATGGCCCAGGGCCGGCCGAGGACGGGGCGCTCGTTGAAGGCGAGGTTGAGTGCTCGGCGGCGCAGGCCGCCGCTGAGCCCGTGCTCGGCCGCCAGATCGGAGCGAGCCAGCTCGGCCAGCTCGGCAAGGCCGCGCTCGTCGGACCACCAGCCGGCCGCGGGGTCCTCGGCGACGTGCGCGACGACACGATCGTGGCTTCCGATCTCGGCGGAGGCGAGCAGCTCGAGCATGCCGGCCGCGGTCCTTCCCTGCCCGAGCGCTTCGAGAGCGGCCTCGAGCCGCGCGGGGCCGCCCTCGCGGGCATCGACCGTCACCGAGGCCGGGGGCACCCGCGCCTCGCTCAACAGCGCCGCGGGCGTTACGGGAGTGGCCGGAGGGCGGTGCGCGGAACCCGCATCCGCCCCATGGGTGACGACTCCGATCAGCACGTCGATCTCGTCTGACTTCACGAGCTCAGCCGCGGCGGCACGAATCCCGGCGGGGTCCGGCCGGTCGCCCGGCTGCGCCAGGGCAATCACCGCGGCCGGAGCGGAACCGGCCAGCGGCCGGGCGGGGGCGGGAAGCGGGTCCGGCGCCGGACCCGCGACGAGGATCTGGATCCCGGGATCGCCGTCGAACGCGGAGACCGTCTCGGCGAGCGCGGCGCTCTCGACCGCACCGTCGTGGCCCGGGGTGATGACGAGCACGGGAGCGGCGTCGTCGCTCATCGGTCGTCCGGGGGCGGTTGCGTCGGGTCGGGGCGTCGCATGGCGGCGGATCGTAACCTGCGGCCCGTGAGCCCGGCGCGCGTTTCCGTGATCGTTCCCGTCTACAACGGAGAGCGCTTTCTCGCCGAGACGCTGGACAGCCTCCTGCTTCAGGACTATCCCGCCCTTGAGATCGTGGTGATCGACGACGGCAGCGAGGACGGCAGCCCGCGGATCATCGACTCTTACCGGGAGGAACACCCCGGTCGAATCGTCGCCGAGCGTCAGGAGAACGCCGGCCAGGCGGCCGCGGTCAACCGCGGGGTCGAGATCTGCTCGGGCGAGTACGTGAGCTACCTCTCCGCGGACGATCTGCTGCTGCCGGGCGCGATCGAAGCGCTGGCGGCGGCCCTCGAGGGCGAGCCGGCGGCCGTTGCCGCCCACGGGCCGAACGAGATGACCGACGCGGAGGGCCATACCACCGACATCTACGACCCGGGGCGGTTCACGCTCGAGCGCTGTCTGCGGATCGGCGAGCCCCTGATCGCGGCGGCGCCGCTGATTCGCCGCAGCGCGTGGGAGCGGGCCGGCGGCTGGGGCACGGACCTGCGGCTCACGGTCGACTACGAGTTCTGGCTGCGGCTCGGTCTGCTCGGGCCCACCGTCTGGGTCGAGCACCTCACGGCCCGTTACCGGGTCCATCCCGATTCGATCACGCAGAGCGAGACGCGAGGCGCGCGCGAGCGGATCGAGGCGCTCGACCGCTTCTTCGCCCGGGACGACCTCCCGCGGGAGATCCGGGCGCTCGAGGATGAGGCATACGCGGTCGCGTTCATCGCGGTCGGCCGCATCCTCGGCGGCGGGTCGGGCGGCGGGCGGTTCGAGGTGATCGACAGGGCGACGCCGATCCACACGCTCAGGGGCCGGCTCGGCGCCGAGTTCGACGCCGCCCTGCGGGACGCCGCGCCCAGCGGATAGGCTGCCCGCCGATGTCAGAGCAGGACTGCATCTTCTGCGCGATCGTCTCCGGCGACGCCCCGGCCGAGATTCTCGCCTCCGACGAGCACACGGTCTCGTTCATGGACATCAACCCCGCGACCCCGGGGCACGCGCTGGTGATCCCCCGCCGCCACAGCCCCGACCTGACCGAGATCGACCCCGAGGATCTCGCCCACACGACCGTCGCCGCGCAGCGCCTTGCCGCGCAGATGGGAGAGACCCTCGACGCCGATGGCTTCAACCTGCTCAACGCCTGCGGCGTCGCCGCATGGCAGACCGTCTTCCACTTCCACATTCATGTGATCCCCCGGTACGAGAACGATCCGTTGAAGCTCCCCTGGATTCCCCGTGGCGCCGAGATGGACGAGATCGCGCGCGTCGGCGCGCGGATAAGAGGTGACGAGCAGTGAGCGAGGACGAGAGCAAGACAGAGGACCGCAACCCCGTCCGACTCGAGCGCGACGGCCACGTCGCGGTGGCGGTCCTCGACGACCCGCCACTGAACCTGTTCCGGACGCGTACCTTCGAGCGCCTCCGCGAGATCCGCGACGAGGTTGCCGACTCCGACGCGCGGGCGTTCGTGTTCCGGGCCGACGGGGACATCTTTACCGGCGGCGTCGACGTGAGCACCTTCGCTGCGGTCGAGGACTCCGCGGAGGGGCGGGAGTTGGCCCAGCAGGGAATCTCCGACCTCGCCTGCTTCGAGCGACTGCCGATCCCGACGCTCTCGCTGGTCCAGGGCCTGTGCCTGACCGCGGGCCTGGAGGCCTCGCTGGGCTGCGACATGATCTGGGCCGCCGAGGGCGCCCGGTTCGGCCTGGTCGAGCGGGTCGTCGGGCTGACCCCGTTCGGCGGCGGGGTACAGCGCATGGCCGAGCGCGCCGGCCCTGCACGAGCCCGCGAGTTCGTGATGACCGGCGGGCTCTACCCGGCGGAGAAGATGCTGGAGTGGGGCGTCGTCAATCGTGTGCTCGACGGCGAGGGGCTGCTCGAGAAGGGGATGAAGTTCGCGCACGAGCTGGCCGCGGGGCCGACGGTGGCGCACGGTGCGACCAAGCAGATCATCCGCGCCTACCTCGACGGCGGAGTGGAGGCGGCGGACAAGATCACGCCGGACACCGCGGCGCCCCTGTTCGACACCGAGGATCTCAAGGCCGCAGTCCAGAGCTTTCTCGCCGAGGGCCCGGGGAAGGCGACCTTCGAGGGCAAATAGGGGTCGCTCCGCTACGCTTCGCCGTCGCCATGGGCAAGGAAGAGAAAATCGAGATGGAGGGCGAGGTCGTCGAGGCCCTGCCCAACACGATGTTCAAGGTCAAGCTCGACAACGACCACGAGGTCCTCGGGCACATCAGCGGCAAGATGCGCCGCCACTACATCCGCAT
>DATFLZ010000050.1:0-6451 GCA_035267205.1 Solirubrobacterales bacterium
GGCTGGCTGATGATCTCGGCAATCTCACTATGGCTGAAGCCGCCAAAGTAGGCGAGCTCGATTACCTTCGACTGCTCGCTGGGAAGCGCCTGGAGCGCCGCGCGCAACTCGTCGGAGGTCTCGCGGCGAACCGCCTCGGCCTCGGTGCGCTCCGGCGCTTCGCGGACGTCGAGCGCGGCCTCGTCGTCGTGGTCGAGCTTCGGCGCGTTCGCGCCGCCACGCCGCAGCGCGTCGATCGAGCGGTTGCGAACGACGCCGAGCACCCAAGAACGGACGCTGCCGCGCGCCCGGTCATAGCGGGCCTTGCTGCGCCAGATCGAGAGGAAGGCCTCCTGCGTGGTGTCCTCGGCCATGGTCCGGTCGCCGACGATCCGGTAGGCGAGCGAGAACGCCGCACCCCCATGCCGGTCGTAGAGCACCTCGAAGGCGGCGGGGTCCTTGCGGTCGACGACCGCCATCAGCTCCTCGTCGCCGAGGCGGGCGAGATCGGCCGCGGTCACGGGCGGCCTCCTGCTGTGCGGGGATGACGGATGGGCGGGTTCATGGCGTGGAAGCGCTTTCTCTCGTCAACAATCTACGGTTCCGGCCCGCAGGTGGATCAACCGGAGAGGGAGAATCGCAGGTGACCCGCGGGGTGCAAGCGCCGACCCCGGCGCGGCTGTTCGTACTGATCGTCGGCGCCGCATTGGTGCTCGGCGGCGTCGCGGGCTTCTTCTACGAGGCCGACTTCGGCGTCGGCGGCGACCTCGTCTCCGACGAAATCCTCGGGACCTTCCCGACCAGCGGCTGGGACAACCTCATGCACCTGCTCGCCGGGATCGCCTGCCTTGCGGCCGCCTCCCGAGCGCCCCGGCCGATGGCGCTGCTGCTCGGCGCCGGGTTCACCGTGCTCGCCGTCTGGGGCTTTCTGGTCACCGAGGGCGGCTTCGGGACGATCCTCGACCTGCTCCCGGTCGGCACCGAGGACAACCTCCTGCACCTCCTGGTCGGACTGGCCGGCATCGCAGCCGGTCTGCTGAGCGCGGGGGAAAGCGGCGGGGGCAGCGGTCGGACACCGGCCGCCGCCTAAGGCCGCGCGCGCCTAGCCGTCGCCGGGCGCGGCGAGATCGCGCGAGCGGCGCTCCCACCACGTCCAGCCGGCCATCACCGCGCCGGCGTAGGCCCAGCCGAGCACGATGTCGAAGAAGTAATGCTCGCCGGTTGCGATCAGCGTGAATCCCATCGCCAGCGGGTAGAGCGCCAACAGCGGTCGCAGCGCCGGCCGGACCCGGTTCCAGAGGAAGATCGCGACGAGCGCCGTGAAGGCGGCGTGCAGGGATGGGACCGCCGCCACCAGGTTGACGCTCTGCTGCCCCTTCGAGAACAGCCCCGCCGTGCCGACGCCGAGCGTCGTGAAGCCCTCGGCCGTAGTGCGGTGAACTCCCTCGAGCAGCCCCTGCTGTCCGGCCATCCACGGCGGCGCGGCGGGAAATGCGATGTACGTCGCGAGCCCGGCGATGGCGAGCGTGACCAGCCGCTTGCTGTAGCGGAGAAAGGCCGGCCGCTCGCGAGCCCAGAGCACTCCGGCGAGCGCGAACGGGACGATGAAGTACGACGTGTAGACGATCGAGAAGGCGACATCCCACCAGTCCAGGACGAAGGGGTCGTACAACCGGGCCTGGAGCCACTCGGTCGGCGTCTCGCCGAGGAAGAGCGCCCGATCGAAGTCGATCATCTCCTGCACGTGCACGCCGATCCCGAGTGAGTCCGCGGCGCCGCGGGTCAGGTCGTAGACGGCGAGCACCGCGACGATCGGCAGCCAGTCCGTGACGATCTGCAGGATCTGGCGCGGCGAGCGGCCGAGCGACACACAGACGAGTCCCCCGCAGATCCAGATGATCACCAGCTCGCGCTGGACCGGGATGCCGTAGCGAACGCTCCAGAGCACGAGCACGGCGAAGTACAGGACAAGGGCGACCCGCCGCACCAGCGGCCAGCGCTGGAAGCCTCCCGCGCTGCTCCGCTCCACTCCGGCCTGTGCGAGATCGGTCGCTTCCACCACCGGCATCTTGCCGCATGCGCCAGCCGGCGCCGGCCGGCCGAATCAGGAGATGCGGCGGCGGATCTCGTCGGCGACGCCGGCGAAGCCCTCGCTCTTGCGGCGACGGCGGACCTCGAACAGCACGAGCGCCGAGCCGGCGATGCCACCGACCGCGGCCGCGGCCACCGGCCGCACCCAGTTCCGGGGGTCGCGCAGGGACTCGAGCTCGCTTTCGGTCAGCTCGTCGCGCCAGTCGGAGAGCTCCCGCTCGGCGGCCTCGGCGAGCTTCGTCATCGTCGTCTCGAGCCGGCCGCTGAGCCGCTCCGGAGGCTCGATCGGTCGCAGCGCATCGGCGAGCAGCGCCTCGAGATCGATGCTCCGGGCGGAGCCGGAGCGGGGTGCGTGCTCACTCATCGGCGCCCGCCTCCTTGCTCGCGAGCTCCTCCTCGAGCTGCCTGATCGAGCGGTGGATCAGCACCTTGGTCGCGCCGTCGGTGCGGCCGAGGGCGCGGGCGATCTCCCGGTTCGACATGTCGAGAGCGAACCGCATGATCAGCGCCTCCCGGCGGTCCTCCGGAAGGTGAGTCAGACCCTCCATGACCTCGCGCAACCGCTCCCGCCCCTCGGCGACCCGCTCGGTTCCGTGCGGGTGCACAGGTGGCTCGATGTTGTCGAGCGCAGCTGTCGGCTTGCGCGAGCGGTCGCGGTGATAGTTGGACGCGAGGTTGTGCGCGATCCGGATCAGCCACGGCCGCAGCGGCCTGCCGTCCGACTCCCGCCGCGCCCGCTCGAAGTGCCTGTAGGCCTGCAGGAAGGTCTGTTCGGTGAGGTCCTCGGCGTCGTGGTGGTTGCCGATCCGGTAGTACGAGTAGGAGTAGACGTCGCGCAGGTGGGCGCGATAGAGGTCCTCGAAGGCCCGGTCGAGCTCCGCCTTCTCGGCGGCGCCCGGTGGCCTGCTCGCTTGCTCCTCCACCCGGCAAGCGTAGTCCCGCTGCGGCGCCCGTGAGGTTCACGCGGCGCTCCTTGCACGTTCGGTTCGACGCAGGCCCGCGACCCACTCGACCGCGGTCGTCTCCCCGTCGATCAGCGAGGCCAGTCCGGTGAGGCCATCGGCGCCGACGCCCGAGTCCGCGACCGCGGCAGCGATCAGGGGCACGGAATCGAGCCCCTCGGAGGCCTGGCCGATCCGGTCGGGAATCTGCGCGGCCGGCACGCCGCTGCCGAGCAGCTCGCCGGCCCGCCGATTGCGCGAGCCGGGCGCGAGCACGGTCGCGGTCAGATCGCCGATGCCGGCGAGGCCTGAGAACGTCTCGAGCTCGGCACCCTTCAGCGTCGCGTAGGCGACGCACTCCCGCCAGACCTCCGCGGCGGCGATGCCGGCGGCGTTGAGTCCGTGCGGCTCGGCCGCAGCGGCGGCCAGAGAAGCTGCGTTCTTGGCCGCTCCCGCCATCTCCACGCCGACGACGTCGCCGGTGCGCTCGCAGATCAGCCCGGCGCGGTCGAAGACATCACCGAGCTGGATCCGCAGGTCCTCGTCGGCGCTGGCGAGCGCCAGGGCGGCGGTGCCGCTCGCGGCCTCCTTGGCGTGGGCGGGGCCGCCGAGCGAGGCGAGCGCCCGAGCCCGGACGCGGTCGGTCACATACTCGGACGGGAGCGTTCCGAGGGGCGGCACCAACCCCTTGCTGAGCAGCAGCACCGCGGTGCGAGTGCCGATCTTCTCGCCCAGCGATCCGACCGCGGCCGGAAGCGACGCGGAGGGTACGGCGAAACAGACCAGATCGAGGCCTGCAACCTCGATCTCGGAAGCCTTCTTGATCGAGACGCCCCGCGGCAGATGAATGCCCGGGAGGTAGCTCGAGTTCTCGCGATCGCCGGCAACCTGCTCCGCCTGCTCGGCCGTACGACAGCCCAGCTGCACCTCCACCCCGCCCCGGGCGAGCAGCACGGCGACGGCGGTTCCCCAGCTTCCGGCGCCGATCACGGCGGCCTTGCGCATCGGCGGCAGGCCGCCGAGCCACTCCCACTGGAGCTCGACGCTGGGCCAGATCCTCGAGGTCACGGTGGCCGCGAGGGACGGCGAGGGATTTTCCGTCTGGGGGAAGCTGACCGCCTTGCCCGCGCGGAGCCGCACCTTCCGGGGCCGGATCTTCCAGCCCTCACGCACATGCTCGGAGCCAACCACCGCGATCGGCAGCACCGAAGCTCCGGACTCGAGGGCCAGCCGGCCGACCCCGCGGTGGGGCGCGGCGAGCGAGCCCCGGCGGATCCGGGTCCCCTCGGGAAAGATGCAGAGCGCCCCGCCACGCTCGAGGATGCCCGCCGAGGTCTCCACCGTCTCGTCGTCGGCCTGGCCGCGGCGCACCGGGTAGGCGCCAAGCCGATTCAGGAGCCAGCCCTGCCAGCGCTTTTCGAAGAGCTCGACCTTGGCGACGTAGTGCATGGGCCGGCGCCACGGCAGCAGCGCGCCGATCACGAAGGGATCGAGGAAGCTGCGGTGGTTGGCGGCGACGATCAGCCCGCGATCGACCCTGGCGTGCTCGCGACCGATCCGGTCGAGCCGGAACCAGACGAGAAAGAAGGGGATCAGCACCGCGCGGAACAGCGAGTAGAGGAGGAAGTTGACGCCCTTCTCGCGGGTGTACTCGTGGTAGGAGCGGATCCGATCCTCGCCGATCCGCTCCGCCGCACCGGTCTGCGGCGCCTTCCGCGGCGCCTCGGCGCGGGACTCGGCTGGCGGGGTCTCCTCGCTCACTAGATGTTCTACACGGCCCTGCACCCCCCGTTACACGAGCGCGCGCGCCGCACGACGGGGCCCCGACCTATCCTCCGGACAGCGCCGGAGTAGCTCAGCTGGCCAGAGCGCCTGATTTGTAATCAGGAGGTCGCGGGTTCGAACCCCGCCTCCGGCTTGGCCGCCCGGCCCCTAGTTCAGAACCTCGCGCTCGTCGAGATGGACGCCCACCTTCCGCTTGACCCGCTGCAGCGCGTTGTCAACCGTCTTGGTGTCGCAGTCCATCCGCTCGGCGATCTCCTCGTAGGAGCGGCCGTCGAGGTAGCAGGTGAGCACCTCGGCCTCGAGCCCTGAAAGCACACTCGTCAGGCAGTCGACCAGTGAGCGCAGCTCCTCGGTGGAGATCACGCGGCTGGCCGGGTCCTCGACGGGCGAGCCGGGCAGGATCTCCTCGAGCGTCGACTCGCCGTCGCCGGCCGCCGCCGGCGTGCTCGCGAAGGAGATCGACTGGTTCAGCGGTGCGTGCTTGTTCCGCGATGCGGTCTTGACCGCGGTGATCATCTGGCGGGTGATGCAGAGCTCCGCGAAGTTGCGGAAGCTCGACTCGCGATCGCTGCGAAAGTCCCGCACGGCCTTGTAGAGACCGACGAGACCCTCCTGGATCAGGTCCTCGGACTCCCCGCCGAGCAGGAAGTAGGACGAGGCCTTGAGCCGCACAAAGCCCTTGTAACGCCGGACCAGCCGGTCGTAGGCGACGCTGTCGCCCCGCTTCGCCTGGGCGACGAGATAGGCATCTGCCAGCTCGCCGGCCGGCTCGTGCTTGCCGCGCTTCCCCGCGGTCGTGGGTGCAGATATCTGCGCAAATTCCTGGGTGGGTAAAGCCACTGGATCTCTCCTCCAATTCGAGACGGATGCAGTGGCGTCTTTCCTCCCCAGACGCCGTTCCTGATTTGTGGTCGTCGCCAGCGGCCTTTGGGACTCGGTCTCAAACCTTGAACCTGAGGTTCACCGTTAACTTCCGCCGGGAACTATACGCCTCCGCGGAGTTCTGTCAACTCCTCCGCCCGAGAACCTGCAAGTTGCGTTGCAGCGAAAGGGCCGGGTGCCGGTTCCGTCCGAGGGCGCGGCTACCCGTGGGTACCACATCGGGTAGCGGCGGGTACCCGAGCGCAGCACCCCCCCACTCGGCACCGCCCCCAACCCTGTACCGGTCAGGCGGCGCGGCCCGCGGCAAACGCGAGCAGGGCCGCCGCGACCGAGACGTTCAGCGAGCCGACCCTCCCGGCGGTCGGGATCGAGACCAGCTCATCGCACGCGTCCGCCACCCGCGGCCGCAGCCCGGCACCCTCCCCACCGAGGACGAAGATCACCCTCCCGTTGAGGTCGAGTGTCTGAATCGGATTCGGCGCCTTCGCGGAGGCGCCATAGCTCCAGGCACCGCGGTCGCGGGCGGCGATGAGCCAGTCCGCGAGGTTCCGCACGCGGGCGACCGGCAGGTGCTCGACGGCGCCGGCGGACGCCTTGCACACGGCCGGGGTGACTCCGACCGCGCGGCGCTCACAGATCACGATGCCCGCGGCGCCCGCGGCCTCGGCGCTCCGGCAGATCGCCCCGAGATTGTGGGGATCCTGGACCTGGTCGAGGGCGAGCACGAGCGCATCGGGGTCCTCGAGCAGGGCGCCGGGATCGGCGTAGGGATA
>DATFLZ010000051.1:0-5981 GCA_035267205.1 Solirubrobacterales bacterium
CTCAGCAGGAGCAGGCCGTCGGTGAGCTCGGCGATCACCTCCTCCCCCTGCGCGATCCCGTCGCTCAGCTGCTCGGCGCCGCCGAGCAGCTCCCGGGTTCCCGATCGCAGCTGGTCGAGCGCCTGCTTGAGCTCGCCGATGCCGGAGGCGAGCTCACGAGAAGCGTCGACCAGGCGGCGCGCGTTCTTGACCTCCGTGGAGACGCTGATCGAGATGAACTCGAGCTGCCCGGTGAGGCCGCGATAGGCGGGGTCGATCTGCTGCCCGCTGATCGGATTGGTCCCCGTAACGCCGAGGTAGGCGCCCAGGACGGCGCTGCGCAGCGCCGGATAGGCGGGATCGCTGCGGCCGGTGCTCATCTGCTCGACCTGCCGTAGAGCCTCCTCGACGTCGTCGGTGATCACCTCGGACCGATCGGTGAGATCGTCGAGGTTCTCAACGCTGTTTCGCAGGCTGCCGGCAACGGCTCGCGCCCCGTTGCGCAGCTCGAGGCTGACCTTGTCCTTGAGGAAGCCGACCTCCGGGATCAGCTCCTGGTAGGCGTCGAGGGCCTGAGCGAGTCCGTCGACCAGCTGCTGGGTGCCGTCCTCGGCCCCGGTGAGCGCATCCCCGATCAACTCCGTCCCGGCCGCGGCCTCGGTCAGGCGGTCGGAGAGCTCCGCGGCGCCGCCCGCGGCGTCGGCGCCGCCCGCGCCAAGGCGGTCGGCGGCGACGGCTGCTTCGCCGATGCCGCCCGTGGCCTCCGCGAGCCCGAGCTCGGCTCGCCGCAGGCCGCGCCGCAGGCGCACGAGGCCACGGCGCCCCCGGCGCAGGGCGCCTTCCGAGCGCTGCGCGCGCTTGCTCTGCTGCGCGAGCCGGCCCGGTCCGACGACGTTGAGCACCGCGTCCTGGCTGTAGAGGTCACGCTGAAAGCGCCGGATCCGGCGCAGGCGCTTGGGCTCGGTGATCGTTCCCTCCTCGGCGACGGCGATCACCTCGAACGGCGCCGCCCAGCCGGGACCCATGACAGCGCGAACCCGCTCATAGTCGGTCCGGGCGCGTGAGTCCTCGGGGAGCTGCTCGACGTCGGGCGGCCCGGTATTGAGCGCCATCGCCGGGACGGCGAACAGCAGCAGCGGCAGGAGGATCGCGATCGCCGCTACGCCGGGGCGCTTGAGCACCCCGCCGACGAGCGCCAGCCACGCCGGGGTGCCGGCCGCGCCGGACCCGATGCGCCCGGCGTCGATCCGCGTGCCGACCAGTGCCAGCGCCGCCGGCATCGCGACGAACGCGGCGATCATGCTGAGGATGGTGGAGGCCATCACCCCGACCGCGGCGGAGAGAAGCAGCGCCCCCGGGACCACCAGCAGCGCCACCAGCATGGCGGCGATCAGCGCCACTCCGGCGAAGAGCACCGTGCGCCCGGCGGTGGCCATCGAGCGCAGCACGGCTGCGCGGCCGTCGAGCCCCGCGGCGAGCTCCTCACGGAATCTGCTGACGATCAACAGCGAGTAGTCGACACCCAGCGCCAGCCCCATCATCGAGGCGAGCGCGACGGCGATCGGATCGACGTCCAGCGCACCGGCCGCGAGCCAGATCACGCCGGCCGACGCAAACAGGGTGCTGAGCCCGGTCAGCGCGGGGATCAGGGCGGCGATCGGGGCCCGGAAGACGAGCAGCAGGACCACCAACAGGATCGGCAGCGCGATCAGCTCGGCGCGATCAGCGGAGTCGTAGGTCTCCTGCTTGATGTCGTTGCCGATGATCGGCATCCCGGTGATCCGCGCCTCGACGGGCTCGCCGATCGTCTCGTCAACGGCGCTCCGCACCTCCGGGGCCAGCGTGTCGAACGCCTCCTCGAACGGGATGTCGTAGGTGGCGAGGATCAGCGCCGCCTCCGAGCTGGGGCGTAGGCGCTCGACCCCCGAGCCGCGATCCCAGGGCGAGAGCACACGGACATCGGGGTTGGAGCTGAGCGCGGCGACCAGCGCCGGGCCCTGCTCGTCGATCGCACGCTCCGGCCCCTCGAGCAGCACCGGGATGATCACGCTCTCGCCGAACTCATCGGCGGCGAGGTCGTAGGCCCGGTCGGTCTCGGTGCCGGGCAGGATGAAGACGCTCTGGGTGAGGCGGGACTCGACCCCGAGGCCGAGGGCCGCCAGCAGGACGATCGCGACAAGCCAGGCGGCAAGGGTGCCAAGCGGCCGCCTCACTGCACCTCTCGCCAACGCCGTCACATCGCCTCCTTGCCCCCCCGATCCTGCCTCCCCGCCGGAGGCAGGTTCAGGAATGGATCCTGAAAACCCCGATGAACTTGTCTATTTACGATACCGAGGCGGCTCGCCCGGCCGGCTTTTCGGCGCGAGGCGCGCATCGGTGATGTCGACCCGAGCCGGCGAGCGCCCGACCCCCGGTCGGCGGCGGCTGCCGGGCCTATACCTTGCTCCGGCTTCCGTTGACGATGTGCTGCACGCGGCCGGCGGTCAAGCCGACGGCCTCTGCCACCTCTCGGCGCGACATGCCCTGCATGCTCGCCTCGATGATCAGGGTGTCGCGGCGGGTTCGCGCCCTTTCCAGTTCGGCTGCCGCCTTCCCCAGCTTCAGCTTTATCGACGCCACTCGACGCCTCCCCCTTGCCGCGGGCTGAGTCGGCCTACGGGGCGCTGCCCCCCGTCGAGCTCCGTTGACATCAGAAACATCTGTGTTCATACTACAGGCACGTTCTTGCGATGTGCCGACATCAACCGCAATCGTTGGGGGATTGCGGTCCGAGGTGCGTCAAAAAGCCCGGTTGCCGTAAACTTCACTAAATGCGGGAACCAGCTCCAAACCGGCTTTGGGGAACGGAGCGTTCATGAGCGGTAACGGCTCTGTAGGCGCCAATGGCCGAAGCGAACCCGATGCCGGCCACGCAAGGAGCGGGAGCCCGTCCGGCACGGAAACGGCCCCTCCGCCCACGGCACTGCGCGCCGACGGGCGGCTCCCCACCGGGCGCCACGGACTCAGCGCCGAGGAGGTCGCGCGATCGCAAAAGCAGCGGCTGATGGACGCGATGGCGGCGCTCACCGCGGCCAAGGGCTACCACGACACCACGATCGCGGAGCTGGTCACCGCGGCGGGGGTCTCCCGCGCTACCTACTACGAGATCTTCGAGGACAAGCAGGAGTGCTTCGTCGCCACGATGAACGAGGGCACCCGCCGCCTCGGAGACGGGGTCTCGCCCGTGCTGAGCGAGGACGTCAGCGGATGGGACGACCGCGTCGAGGCGGTGGTCGATCGCCTCCTGCACCTCCTCGCCGAGAACCCCACGTACTCGGTCACCGCGATGGTCGAGGCACTCGCGGGCGGAGAGGAGGCCTACTCGATCTACAAGGACGGCACCAGCATGGTCATGCAGCTCCTGCAGCTCGGGCGCCAGTACGTGCCCGAGGATCTCGAGCTCCCCGAGTGCACCGAGCGCGTCGTGGTCGGCGGCGGGGAGTGGCTGATCGCCGGCGAGATGATCGCGGGGCGAGTCGATCGGGTGCCCGATCTGATCGCCGACTACGTCTACATCTCACTCCTGCCCTACCGCGGACAGGAGGAGGCACTCGAGCGAATGAGTGCCGTTCGCGAGCGTCTGCGCAGCGCGGCCTGAGGGCGGGAGGGCCGATGTCGGAGCAGGGACCGGAGCAGGTGCCGGACCAGGGACCGGAGCAACTTCCGGGCGGACGCCACGGCCTCTCACGTGAGGAGGTGCTGCGCAGCCAGCGCGAGCGCCTGCTGGACGCCACCGTGCAGTCAGCGGTCGAGCGGGGCTTCCAAGCGATGACCGTCGCCGACGTCATCAGGCGCGCCGGCGTCTCCAGGCGCACCTTCTACGAGATGTTCGCCGACAAGGAGGAGGCGTTCCTCTCGGCCTACGACGCGGTCATCGACATCCTGGTGCACGAGGTCGAGAGCGCCTACCGCGAGCAGACCGGGACCTGGCCGCGGCGGGTCCGGGCCGGCGTCCAGGCCATGGCGGACCTCCTGGCGGCGAACGCCGCCGTCGCCCACATGGCCATGGTCGAGGCGACGGCGGCCAGCCAGGTCGCCCGTCAGCGCTACCGCGACGCCCTGACCCGGTTCACACCGTTCCTCGACGAGGGCCGGGGGGTCTCGGAGTTCGCGGGCCGACTGCCGGCCAACACGTCCAGGATCGCGATCGGGAGCGTCGCGGCCCTGCTCTTCGACGAGGTGCGCGGCGGGCGCGCCGAGCAGCTCTCGGATCTGGTCCCGGATCTTCTCTTCGCCGTGGTCCTGCCGTTCCTCGGCCGTGAGGTCGCGGTCGCGGAGCGCCAGGCGACGATCGCGGCGGCCGCCGGCTCGACGACTTAGGTCTGGTGGGCGACCCGCCAGCGCGGGGCCAGCACCCGGGCCACGCTCTCCAGGAGCTGCAGGCCGTCGCCGTCGATGGCTCCGGCGCGCTGGGAGTGCGCCGCCAGCGCGGCGGTGCCGCCAGCGAAGGGCACCACGGCGGCACTGCGTACGCCGAGCTCCGTGAGCACCGGATCCGGCTCATAGATCGACTGGGTCTCGAAGTCCCAGACCAGGACCGACTCGCGCGTGCGCAGGGCGACCACGGTGGCTGAGTTCTCGACCATCTCCACGACCCCCGGACCGCCGGGGCCATCCGGCTCGGGCCATCCGTGGAGGGCGAGGGCACGGCCTTCGAGGCGGTCCACGTCAAAGGCACCGATCCCGGCCATCTCGACATCGAGCTGCTCGGCGACCAGGCCGACCGCATCCAGCAGGAGCTCCTCGAGCGGCTCGTCCCCACCCGCGGCCTCGGCGAGCTCGAGCAGCGCCTCGGTCCGGGCGAGGCGCAGCCGGAGGCCGACCTCGCGCCGGTGCAGGTTGTCAAACGGGGTCAGCGTGTAGAGCTTGCCGACCGCCCCACAGCCGGGCGGCAACGGGGCGGAGCTGGCGAGCAGCCAGGTCACGCTGCCGTCGGCCCGCATCAGCGGCCGCTCGATGATCTCGCTGCCGTGGAAGCCGCCGCGCCGCCGCTGCGAGACCCGCCCCAGAAACTCGGCGATCGGCTGCCCGATGATGTCCTCGGCCGGGGTGCCCACCAGCTCGCTGACGGTCTCGTTGGTCCAGATGGTCGCGCCCTGCTCATCGACCACCCAGAGCCCGGCCGCGGTCAGATCGAGTAGCCCAGCGGCGGCGGGCTCGAAGGCCGCCGCGCCGTCGCCGGCGGGCTCGTGCTCGCGGATCCTGGCCTCGGCGTCGGCGACGACCCCCTCGACCTGGCGGCGCTGCGACCCCTCGTAGGGATCGCTCCAGCGATCGCGCGTGGCGACGATCACAGCGTCCAGCGTCGGGAAGGGAACGACCATGACGTCCGCGATCGGCGCATCGTGCGGAAGACCGGCGGCGGCGAGGGACTCGGCGTCCACCTCCGGCACGCGCACGGTCTGCCGCCGGCTGAGGGCCTGCCCGAGCCAGCCGCCGGGCAGCTTCACCGGCGGGCCCAGCAGCGCCTCGCTCCTGACGCCGTGAAGCACGTGCTCGGAGGCGACGGCGACGAATGCACCGCCCTCGATCTGCCGCACCACGCAGCCGTCCCCGACCAACGCGGTCGCCTGTTTGGCGGCGTCGGTGAGTACCCCTATTGCCCCTTCGCTGACGTCAGCCGACGTTCGCATCGCGTACCTCCCAGGGTGCTGTGGCTACCTCTCCGCGGAACCTTCTATCACGGTTCTTTCTCGCGGACAAGGCTACTGAATTATGAATCTGGATGTTTACCAAAGTATGCAATATGGCGCCTCTTCCTTGGTCCATTTCTGTAGAGTCCGCTAAACGGAGAGAGGCGAGCCAACCCCCAGTGGAGGCAGAGATGGGGAGTGCAGAGCGAACCGAAAGCTTCAAGGCGGCGCGGGAGAACGGCGCCGCCCCAAAGCACGGCCGATCGCTGAACGGGAACGGCGCGGATCCGGACGGCGACCGGAACGGCGGCAACGGACGTCCGCGGCGTG
>DATFLZ010000052.1:0-3720 GCA_035267205.1 Solirubrobacterales bacterium
GGCAGCCGGGGACGTAGACATCGACGGGGATGAACTGGTCGACGCCCTGGACGACGGCGTAGGTGTCGAACACACCGCCGGTGCTGGCGCAGGCGCCCATCGAGATCACCCACTTGGGCTCGAGCATCTGGTCGTAGATGCGCCGGATGACCGGGACCATCTTGATCGAGACCCGGCCGCTGAGGATCAGCATGTCCGCCTGCCGGGGGGAGGCCCGGAACACCTCGGCGCCGTAGCGGGCGGTGTCGTAGCGGGCGGAGACCATCGACATCATCTCGATCGCGCAGCACGCGAGGCCGAAGGTCGCCGGCCACATCGCGTTGCCGCGCGCCCAGGCGACCGCCTTGTCGAGCGTGGTGGTGATCACGCGCGATTCGACGTACTCCTGCAGCTCCTCCTCGCTGGTCAGCCCGCGCTGCATGTCGCGAGCCCGGAGCTGACGGACCCGGAGCTCCTCCGGGGAGCCGGGCTGATCGAGGGGAGCCAGGTCCCGGAGCTTCTTCCGCTCTACCTCCAGTTGAGCGCACCCCTTCGCCAGACGTAGGCAAGGGCGACCATCAGGAGCGTGACGAAGACCCCGATCTCGGCCAGCACGAAGACGCTGTCGGCTGAGTTGAGGATCACCCCGACGGGGTAGAGGAAGACGACCTCGATATCGAAGAGGATGAACAGCATCGCGACCATGTAGAAGCTGATGCCGAAGCGGAAGGTGCGCTGGATGTCGCTCGGGAGCCCGCACTCGTACGCCTCGCTCTTGACCGCGTTGGGCCGCGACGGCCCGAGGACGCGGTTGAGGATCGTGAAGACGGTGCCGACCAGGATCCCCAACCCGGCGAACACGATTACTGGCAGATAGCTCTGGAGCACGCTTTCCTCCGCTGCTGGCTTACCCGGCTCACTCTATCCAATGGCTGCCCCGCCGCTATCCGCCGACGCCGGGGTCCGCGGGGCTTGCGTACAGTTTCCCGCCCGATGGAGACCATCCACCTGATTCTCGGCATCACGGTGCTCGCCGCCAACCTCGGCGCGGGCCTGTGGGGCGCTGGGGCCTGGTACCTGCGCAGGCCCTCGGTCGGGTTCTGGTACCTGCTCCGCTTCGCCCAGGCCGCCGTGATCCTGCAGGTCGCGGTCGGGGCGGTCCTGCTGCTCCTGGGCAGCGTCGCGGCCGACCTCCACTACGTATACGGCGTGCTGCCGCTGCTGATCACCCTGCTCGCGGAGGGGGCACGATCGATCGCCAACGAGCACGAGCTGGAGGGGCTCGACTTCGAGTCGCTGCCGCGCAGCCGCCAGCGGGCGGTGGCCGCCGCGATCGTCCGGCGCGAGACCGGGATCATGGCCGTCTCCGCGCTGGTCATCTTCGGACTCGCCCTGCGCGCCGCGGCGCTGCAGCTCTAGGAAGCCGGAAGCCGGGTGCCGGTTGCCGGGAGCCGGCGGCCGCATTTGACTGCCCCCGGACCCCGCGGGTACCCTGAGCTGCGGAGGTGAGCGGCGTGGATGCCGAGGAGAACCCCGGGAATACCGAGCAGGCGGCGCTGCTCAGCGCCACGACCCGCGCGCTCCCCTTCCTCTACTTCCGCAACGAGAAGGGGCGCCAGCGGATCTACGAGCTGCCCGAGCGCGGCACGGTGACGATCGGGCGCGGCTCGTGGATGGACATCTCGCTGAGCTGGGACGAGGCGGCCTCGCGGCTGCACACGCGCCTCGAGCCGCTCGGCGCCGACTGGACCGTGGTCGACGACGGCACCTCCCGCAACGGGACCTTCCTGAACGGGGAGCGGGTGCAGGGCCGCCGCCGGCTCGACGACGGCGACGAGCTCCTGGTCGGCGAGACCACGCTCAGGCTCTGCATGCCCGGCCGGGTCGACGAGGGCGCGACCCGGACGCATACGCCCGGCTGATCAGGTGTCGGCGTCGACCGTGCGGTAGCTGCCGTCGACGAAGATCAGCGGCTCCCCGGCCGACTGGCCGAGGGCCTCGACCTCGCCGGTGACGATCACGTGGTCGCCGCCGGCGAGCACGTCCCGCATCCGGCAGGCGACGAACACGATCGCGGCGTCGAGTCGCGGGACGCTCGCGGCCTCGGCCCAGGCGACGTCCTTCCACTTCTCGGCGATCGGGATCTTGCGCCCGAAGGTGCGGGCGAGCTCCTCGCCCGCGGGGCCGCCGGGCAGGACGTTGATCCCGAAGCGGCCGGCGGCCTCGACCGCCCGCAGCGTGCGGGAGCCTCGGTCCAGACAGGCCAGCATCAGCGGCGGATCGAGCGAGAGGGAGGTGACCGCATTGGCCGCGAGCCCCGCCGGCCCCTCGGCGGTCGGGGCGGTCACGATCGTGACGCCGGTCGGGAATCGGGCCATCGCCGAGCGCAGCTCGTCCGGGTCGATCGGGGGGTTGGGGGGCGGTGGGAGTGCCATGCGGTGCGCCGGAAAGTATGATGCCGCCCGCGTGCGACCCCGAACCCATCTACTCGTCCTGGCCGTAGCCGCGCTCGGCGCGCTCGGCCTCTCCGCCTGCGGCAGCGAGGGAAACGCCCTCTCCGCCGGCGATCCCGATTACGAGGGCAGCGTGCTGTTCGCCGAGAGCTGCTCCGGCTGCCACACCCTGACGCCGGCCGGCACCCAGGGCTCCGGCAACCGCTCGCTCCGCCAGCAGGGCCCCAACTTCGATCAGCGCGAGGTCTCCTTCGACGACGCGCTCTTTGCGATCCGGAACGGCGGCTTCTCCGGCGCGATCATGCCCCAGAACATCGTCGTCGGTGAAGACGCCGAGAAGGTCGCGCGCTTCCTCGAGGAGTACTCGGGCCGCGATGTCGAGGAGCCGAACCTGCCGTCGCCCGATGAGGACGGGGACCTGGCGGCCGAGGAGGGCGGCACCGAGCCGCCCGACGAGACCACCACCTCGCCCGAGGGCGAGTAGCCCGGCCGGCCGGGCTTTGCTCGACCTCAAGCAGATCCGCGAGGACCCGGAGCCCGCCCGGGCTGCGCTCGCCCGGGTCGGGGCCGCCGAGGATCTCGATGAGCTGCTGCGTCTCGACGCCCGCCGCCGCGAGCTCCTGCCCGAGGTCGAGGGCCTGCGGGCCGAGCGCAACACGGCCTCCGATGCGATCGGGGAGGCCAAGCGCGAGGGTCGCGACGCGGATGAGGCGATCGCGCGCATGCGCGACGTCTCCGGCCGGATCAAGGCGCTCGAGGCCGAGCTCGGGGAGGTGGAGGAGGGGCGAGAGCGCCTCGCGGCGACGCTTCCCAACCCGCCGCACCCGGACGCTCCCGACGGCGACACCGACGAGGACGCCGTCGTGCTGCGCGAGGTCGGCGAGCGACCGAGCTTCGACTTCGAGGTGCGCGATCACCTCGACCTCGGGCGCGCGCTCGGACTGATCGAGACCGAGAAGGCGGCCGAGGTATCGGGGTCGCGGTTCGCCTATCTGCTGGGCGACCTGGTTCTGCTCGAGCTGGCGCTGATCCGCTACGCCGTCGAGTTGCTCACGGAGCGTGGCTTCGTGCCGGTGGTGCCGCCCGTCCTCGTCCGTGAGGAGGCCCTGTACGGGACCGGGTTCTTCCCCGGCGAGCGCGAGATGATCTACGAGATCCCCAAGGACGAGCTGTTCCTGGTCGGTACATCCGAGGTGTCGCTCGCGGCGCTGCACGCCGGCGAGATCGTCGACGCCGGGTCGCTGCCCCTCCGCTACGCGGGGATCTCCACCTGCTTCCGCCGCGAGGC
>DATFLZ010000053.1:0-2159 GCA_035267205.1 Solirubrobacterales bacterium
CGAGGCGCCGCCCCGGGCGAGCACGAGCGGCCCAAGCACCGAGAAGCTGACCTGATTCCGCGCCACGCCCACAGTTTCCCCAAACGGCGATCTTTAGGTCAAGCGCGAGCCCGGCGGCAGAGCCACCTCGGCCTCTACGACCGGCTGCCGGTGACCACGTTGACGAGGGCGTCGACCTGGACCACGCCGTCCCGCTCGTGCTCGGCGAGCCGAGCCGCCAGCTCCGCGCGCCCCTGCTCGACCGCCGCCTCGCCGGCCTCCTCGAGGTGCGCTCCGTCCGAGAAGACCGAGAGCGTGAAGCGGGCGGCTGCCCCGGCGTCCATGCCGCCGCCGACCGGCAAACGGCCCCGCCACTCCGAGACGTCGAGATCCGTGAAACCCGCTGTGCGCAGCAGGCCGGTCAGCTTCGAGGCGTCCGAGTAGCGGAAGCGGCCGGGCGCGTCGGGGTCCGATTCCGACTCCGGCACCTGGACGACCGTGGCCACGGCCTCGGTCGCGCTCGTCATCCACGGGTTCCCGGCCGGATTGCCCCAGACCGCGAAGGCAAGGCGGCCGCCGGGGATCAGCCACGCGGTCAGGTTCGCGAACGCGACCGCGGGGTCCTCGAAGAACATCACGCCGAACCGGGAACAGAGGCGGTCATAGGGCTGCTCGGGCACCGGCGCGGTCGAGACATCGGCCACCCGGAAGGCAACCTGGGGATCGTCCGTCCTGGCCCGTGCGACATCGAGCACGTCCGGGGAGATGTCGTAGCCGTGGACGACCGAGCCCGGCGGCGCCTCCCGCGCGATCGCCAGTGTCGTCCCTCCCCCACCGCAGGCGACATCCGCGACGCGATGCTTCCGCTTCAGGTTCATCGCTGCCAACAGCGCGTCGTCTACCGGTGCGAGCGAGGCCTCGATCCCGGTGACCTGCCGGCTCCACTTCCGGCCGCGCTCGCCCGACCAGTCTGAGCTCGAGACCGTCGTCAATTGAGCGCCTCGCTGTCGCCGACCGGATCACCGTCGAGCGCCTCGATCCGCGCGGGCACGTGCTTGTGCCACGGCGTGCCGGCAAAGCCATCGCGCCACTCGCTCGAGGTCAGCGAGTTCGGCGCGACCCCGGGGCCCGGACTGCCGTCGTCGTTGGTCCGGGCGCCCTCGGCGAGCCCGTAGCCGTTCGGTATGGACGCGTGCCCCGGGAGCATCCCGTCGTTGACCTCGACGGTGGCCTCCGCGCTCCCGCGGGCGGTCGTGACGCGGGCACGGCCGCCCTCGACGAGGCCGAGCTCGGCGGCATCGGACGGGCTCACGCGCAGGGCGCCGTCGTAGTCACGCTTCCGCCAGCTCGGATCGCGATAGATGTCGTTGGCCGTATAGGCGCGACGCTCGCCGGCCGAGAGCACGATCGGCAGCTCCGGGGTGGTCCAGCCCGGCTCGCGCTCCCGCAGGCCGGCGAGCTCGTCCAGCAGCTCGGGTATCTCGAGCGCGATTCGCCCGTCGGGATGGGCGACGTAGTCCCAGTCGTTCTCGTACTCGTCGACCGTGAAGACCACGCCCGACGGCGAGTTGAGCACCGCCTCGAAGAGCGCGTTGCCGTCGGCGTGGCCGGCGCGGCGCATCGCGTCCGGATAGGTCATCGCGACCCGCTGGGAGAGACCCCAGAGCGCGGCGGCGCCCGCGAGACCGTCCGGCAGCGCCGGGCCGAGCGTTCTGTAGAGCACGCAGGCCGCCAGCTTGCCGACCATCGGATCCCCTCCCGCGGCTGTCGCGAAGGCCTGCGCGTAGGCGTCGAGACCCTCGCCGGCTGCCGCTCGCAGCGGGTCAAGCACGTCCCTGTCGAGCACGTCGAGGTGCTCCAGCAGCCGTGCGTAGATCTCCGGCTCGGGGAGCGTTCCCTCGAGCGGCTCCAGCAGCGGATGGCGCAGGTGGAAGGTGTTGTGCGGGAACTCGAGGTTGAAGAACGTCGCCTCGGGCTTCTCGTACTGGCTGGCCGCGGGCAGCACGTAGTCCGCGAGGCGAGCGGTCTCGGTCATCGCAACGTCGATCACGACGACCAGCTCCAAGGCCCTGAGCGCCTCCGCCATGCGCGGGGAGTCGGCCAGGGAGTGCGCCGGGTTGGCGCTCTCGACCAGCATCGCCCGGTAGCGGTCCGGATGGTCGTTGAGGATCTCGTCCGGG
>DATFLZ010000054.1:0-24740 GCA_035267205.1 Solirubrobacterales bacterium
CTTGCGAGCGTCGTGGAGGGCCTCGACCAGGCGGTCGATCTCCTCGGTCGTCGTGTAGACGCCGAACGAGGCGCGGGCGGTCGCCGGAACGCCGAGCCGGTCCATCAGCGGATGCGCGCAGTGGTGCCCGGAGCGCACCGCGACCCCATGGCGGTCGGCGATCTCGGCGACATCGTGGCCGTGGATCCCCTCGAGCTCGAAGCTGACGGGACCGAGCCGGCCGGGCTCGGCGGGCGGGCCGAAGACGTGCAGCCCCGGGACCTCCGAGAGCGCGGGGATCGCGTACCCGGTGATCTGTTCCTCGTGGCTGCGGGCGGCGTCCATCCCGAGCCCGTCGAGCCAGCGGATCGCGGCAGCCATGCCGATCGCCTGCGAGATCGCGGGGGTGCCTGCCTCGAAGCGGGCGGGCGGGTCGGCCCAGGTCGTGCCCGCGGTCGTCACCTTGCGGATCATCGAGCCGCCGCCCATGAACGGAGGCATCTCGCGGAGCAGGTCGAGTCGGGTCCAGAGCGCTCCGATGCCGGTCGGCCCGTAGAGCTTGTGACCTGTGATCGCGAGAAAGTCGACGCCGAGCTCGCCGACGTCGATCGCCACCTTGGGCGCCGACTGGGCGGCGTCGACGAGGATCAGCGCGCCGGCGTCGTGGGCCTTGGAGGCAATCTCCGCGATCGGGTTGAGGGTCCCGAGCACGTTCGAGACCTGAGTCACCGCAACCAGCTTCGGGCCGCGCTCGAGCGCGGCGTCGAGCTCGTCCATCAGCAGCTCACCGCGCTCGTCGATCCCGATCCAGTCGATCACGGCGCCGGTCCGCTCGCAGAGCTGCTGCCAGGGAACGATGTTGGAGTGGTGCTCCATGATCGTCAGCACGATCCGGTCGCCCGCGCCGATCTCGGCGTCACCCCAGGCTCGCGCGACGAGGTTGATCGCCTCGGTCGCGTTGCGGACGAAGATCAGCTCCCGGCGATCGGCGGCGCCGAGGTGGTCGGCGACGGTCGCCCGCGCGCCCTCGTAGGCCGCCGTGGCCTCCGCCGAGAGAGTGTGGGAGCCACGGTGGACGTTGGAGTGATGGCGGCGCTCGTAGCGGTCGACGGCCTCGATCGAGGCCAGCGCCCGTTGCGAGCTTGCGCCCGAGTCCAGGTACGCGACGGGCCGGCCTGCGACCTCGCGTTCCAGCGCGGGGAACGCGGCGCGGACCTTCCCGATCGGGAACTCGGCAGCCGGTGTAGCCGCGGGCTCCATCGCGGCTCAGGCGGAGGCGCCGGCCTCCACCTCGTCCTTGATCCAGCCGTAGCCTTTGTCCTCGAGCTCGCCGACCAGCTCCGGGCCGCCCTCCTTGACGATCCGGCCCTCGTACATGACGTGCACCTTGTCGGGCTCGACCATGTGCAGGATCCGCTGGTAGTGGGTGATGATCAGGACGCCCATCTGGGGGCCGGCGAGGCGGTTGACGCCGTCCGCGACCGTGCGCAGCGCGTCGATGTCGAGGCCCGAGTCGGTCTCGTCCAGGACCGCCATTCGTGGCTCGAGCAGCGCCATCTGGAGCATCTCCATCCGCTTTTTCTCGCCGCCGGAGAAGCCGTCGTTGAGGTAGCGACTGTTGAAGTCGGCGGGGACGTCGAGCGCCTCCATCGCGGCCTTCGTCGTCTTCGCGAACTCCTTGAGCTTGATCTCGGGCTCTCCGAGCGCCTCGCGGCGGGCGTTGACGATCATCCGCAGGTACTTGGCGACCGTGACGCCGGGGACCGCCACCGGGTACTGGAACGCCATGAACAGGCCGGAGCGGGAGCGCTCGTCGGGAGCTGCCTCCGTGATGTCCTCCGCGCCGAAGGAGATCGAGCCGTCGGTGACCTCGAGCGCGGGATGGCCCATGATCGCGTTGGCGAGCGTTGATTTGCCGGAGCCATTCGGGCCCATCAGGGCATGGATCTCGCCCTCGCCGACCTCGAGGTCGAGGCCCTTGAGGATCTTCTTGTCCTCAGCGGATACGTGCAGGTTGCTGATCTTCAGATCGGCCATGGGCCTCCAATCGCGGTCAAGTGGTCACGAGCGTCGTCCCGGTCCGGGGCCCCGCGTGGCGCGGGTGGACCGGCGTCCGAGATAAATCCTAGCTGGCCGGTCGGTTTTGGGAATCGCGCGGCGGGACGATCTAGGCGAGCGCGGCGCTCGCCTCCGTCGCGTTCCGGGCCTCGAACTCGACGAGCTCGCTCAAGGTCGTTCCAGCCAGCGCCTTCGTGATCCCGCCCTGGACCCGGGTCCACAGGAGCTTGGTCGAGCAGGCGCGGTCGCCGTCGGCCTCGTGTGAGCACAGGACCTTGCCGACGCCGCCGTCCGGGTCGGCCTGGAAGCACTCCATCGGCGTGATCGGTCCCTCGAGCGCCTCGACGACCTCGAGCAGCCGGATATCGGCGGCGGGACGACCGAGGCGGTAGCCGCCGTGCGCGCCGCGCTGGGAGGCAATCAGGCCGGCGCTGCGCAGCTTCGCGGCCAGGTGCTCGAGATAGGAAAGAGGGAGCGTCTCGGATTCGGCGAGCACGGCGAGCGGCACGGGCTGCTCACCCTCGCGCTTGCCCAGCGCGACCAGCAGGCGCACCCCGTATTCGGCCTTGGTAGAGAAGAGCATCGCGTCAAATCCTAGCGATGCGGTCGGTTTAGAACGGGCGCTTAGTCCCGCTCCCCCGCTTTGTCATCGGGGATCGCGTGCTCGGCGGTCTCGTGAACCCGGTACTTGAGCAGCCTCCACGGGTTCATCGTCACGTCTCCGCCCGCGGCGATTCGCAGCGCGCGGCCGAGCAGGCTGCCGCTCACCTCGTCCAGCTCCGGGAGCTCGAGCACGAGCTCGAGATGTCCGCTCGCGCTCCGTCGCTCCTCTGCGTCGCCATCCGCGACCTGCTTGAGCAGCTCGATCGCCGCCTCGTTCTCGTCGAGGACAAGGGCCAGAAACCGCTCGATCCCCTCCCCCCGGGCGCGCTCGACCAGGCGCTCGAGCAGCGCCGTCGCGACCCCTCGGCCGTGCCAGTCGTCGACGACGGTGACCGCGACCTCGGCCTCGGCGGGATCCTCGGAGCGGACGTAGCGCGCGACGCCGATCGCCTCCTCGGCGCTCGGCTCGAGGGCGATGATCGCCTCGTGATTGCAGTGGTCGACCTCGGTCAGGTAGCGGAGATCGGTGCCGCTCAGCCGCGAGAGCGGCGCGAAGAAGCGCCGGTAGCGCGACTCGGGGCTGAGCCGCTGAAAGCCCGCCGCCAGCGCGTCCTTGTCGCCAGGCTCGATCGGGCGCAGGCTGATCCGCTGCCCATCACGAATCTCGACCTGGCGTTCGTCGGATGCCACGCAACGAGGCTATCGGCGCCGACGGGGTGAGGCCACACGGTGGCGAAGCCACCTTGACGAGCCTGCCGGCGTGGCTGGCCAGCGACGAGCGAGGGGACAGTGGCGAAGCCACGGCCCCGACCGTGGGAACCGCTCAGGCGCGTCGACAGGCCGTCAAGGTTCGATTAGGCCGCGGCGGATGGCATATCTCACCAGCTCCACCCGATCGCGCATCCCAAGCTTCCGCATCGCGTTCGACCGGTGGTTCTCGACCGTCTTCTCCGAGAGCCCGAGCAGCTCGGCGATCTCCTTGTTGGTGTGCGCCTCGGCGACGAGCGTCACCACCTCCTGCTCGCGTGGAGTCAGCTCTTCCTCCCGGGCCTCGGGTCCGCCGAGCACGTCCTTGATCAGGGCCTGTTGGGCCTCGGGCGTGAGAAACGGCTCGCCACGCTCGACGGCCCTGATCGCGTCCATCAGGTCCGAGTCGGCGGCGCGCTTGAGCACGTAGCCGGAGGCGCCCGCCTTGAGCGCCTCGAACAGATAGCGGTCCTCATCGTGCATCGAGAGGATCAGGACCGCGACCTCCGGTGCCTTCTCTTTGATCTCGCGCGTCGCCTCCAGCCCGGTCAGGCCGGGCATCTTCACATCGAGCACGGCAAGGTCGGGGCGTTCGCGGATCGCGATGTCGCGCGCGTCGACGCCGTTGTCGGCTTCGGCAATCACCTCGATCCCCTCCTGGCGCTCCAGCAGGATCCGCAACCCGGAGCGGACGATCCCGTGGTCATCTGCGATCAGCACTCGCATCGGTCTAGGGGAGCTTCGCAGTCATCGTCTCTGCTCTATGTCGGCATCCGAGAGCCGCAACCTGACTCGCGTCCCCAGGTTTGGCTGTGACTCCACCTTGAGCACGGCGCCGACGAGCAGCGCGCGCTCGCGCATGCCGGTGAGCCCGAGACCCCCGGCGTCGCCCCGCTCCAGGGTCTCCGCGGGCAGCCCCCTCCCGTCGTCGGAGACCCGCAGCTCGAGGCCGTCCGCGTTGTACATCAGTCGCACCCGGATGTGGGAGGCGTTGGCGTGGCGCACCGCGTTCGAGAGCGCCTCCTGGGCAACGCGGTACACGACCAGCTGGACGTCGTCGGCGAGGTCGGCGACCGAGCCGCCGCTCTCATCGGCCTCGAAGGCCGTGACGATTCCGCTCTGGCGCCCGTTCTCTTCGACCAGGCCGGCGAGCGCCGCCTTGAGGCCGAGGTCGTCGAGGGCGGTCGGGCGCAGCTGGCGCGCGAGGGCGAGCAGCTCCTCCATCGCCTGACCGGCGACAGCCGCCGTCTCGGACAGCTCGTCGGAGAGCTCCTCCGGCGCTTCGGTCCGCAGAGCCTCGATGCGAAGGACGAGCCCCGTCAGCGCCTGATTGACCTCGTCGTGGAGGTCACGGGCGATCCGCGCCCGTTCGCGCTCCTGAGCCTCCAGCGCGGCGCTGGCTCCATGCCTGCGCTCCGCCTCGAGCCGGTCCATCATCTCGCGGAACGAGCTCTCGAGCCGCTGGACCTCCTCGGGCCCGCCGATCGACCTGGGCTCACGCTCCCGAGAGCTGGACAGGTCGATCTCCTCCATCTCCTCGGCGAGGCGCTCGAGCGGCGCGATCCGCCGTGACAGCAGGAACACGTTGCCGGCGACGGTCAGCGCCAGAGCGAAGCCCAGCACCAGCCCGGCCGCGCCGGTGTCCCGCAGGTCGCTCTCCGGCGTCGTCGCGATCGCCGACGCAAGCACGGCCGCACCGATCAGCAGGAGGTTGACGAGCAGAACCTGTGTGAGCAGGGTGCGACGGCGCATGCAGCCTCTAGTTATCGCACGCCTCGCGGCGCGCCGGATGGCGTGGCCTTGAGGGTGCAACCGGACCGCCGCAGCCACCGGCTTAGGGATCGGTTAGGCCGGTTTGCCAATATCCCGGTCCGAGACTTAGTCCCTAGGAGGCGACAACCGATGACCACGACACGCAGATCCAACTGGGCGGCCGGCGTACGCACGACGGCGCTCCTGGCCACGCTCACCGGCCTATTCGTCGTGATCGGGTTCGCGATCGGCGGCGCGTCCACCGCGCTGCTGTTCCTGTTCTTCGGGGCGGCCATGAACCTCGGCGCATGGTGGTTCAGCGACCGCATCGCGCTCAAGATGAGCGGCGCACAGCCGCTCGAGGAGTCGGACGCCCCGCAGATCTACTCGATGACCCGCGAGCTGACCGACCAGGCGAAGATGCCGATGCCGAAGATGTATGTGATCCCGCAGGCGCAGCCGAACGCCTTCGCGACGGGCCGCAATCCCGACAACTCGGCGGTCGCGGTCACAGCGGGCATCGTCAGGCTGCTCAGCCCGGATGAGCTGCGTGGCGTGATCGCCCACGAGCTCGCTCACATCCGCAACCGCGACACCTTGATCCAGTCCGTCGCGGCGACGATCGGCGGCGCGATCACCTACCTCGCCTACATGTTCATGTGGTTCGGCAGCGACAACAACAGCCCGATCGGCCTGATCGGATCGCTGGCGATGATCATCCTCGCGCCGCTCGCAGCGAGCCTGATCCAGATGTCGATCAGCCGTCAGCGCGAGTTCTCGGCGGACGCGACCGGCGCGCAGATCAGCGGGAATCCCGAGGGCCTCGCCTCGGCGCTGCTACGCCTCGAGCAGGGCGCACAGGACATTCCGATGGAGGTCAACCAGGCCACTGAGTGCATGTACATCGTCAAGCCGCTGTCGGGCAAGGGCCTCGCCGGCCTGTTCTCCACGCATCCGCCGATCGAGGATCGCGTCGAGCGCCTCCGGCAGATGCGACCGACGCTCGGCTAGAACGGTCCACGCAGCTCCCGCCGCGCTCCTGCGGCCCGCGTGTCTAGCATTGCGGGCGGCATGGGCCGGCTGACCGAGATCAGAATCAAGCTCGGGCGACTACGCCCCCTGCTCGTCCTGCGGGCGCTGCTGCACGCCCCGCGGATGCTGCGCAACCGCAAGTACTACCGCCGCTACGGGATCAAGCGCAGCGTCTTCCGCACGCTTGCCGCGCGGCAGGTCCCGGCGTCCCACGGCGAGGGGGAGCTGCCGTGGCTCGATCGCCCGGACGCTGTCGAGGCGCTCGCGGCCGACGCCGGCCTGGCGCGCTTCCCGGAGCCGATCCAGGACTCGATTCGCGCCTGGCCCGAGCAGGGCTACGCGGTGCTCGAAGGGTTCTTCGAGCCCGGGTTGATCGACCGCATCAACGGCGAGATCGAGGAGCGGCTGGCCGGTGGGAAGCTCAGCTTCAACCGGGGCTCGGAGCGCATCCGCAACGTCTACCGGCACTGCCCGAGCGCCGCCGAGGCCGTGCTCGAGCCAGAGCTCACCGACGTCCTCTCCTACCTGCTCGGACGCGAGGTCGGGATCTGGCAGTCGATCAGCTTCTTCCGCGGCAGCCGCCAGGGCGCCCACTCCGACGCCTTCCACATGATGACCCAGCCGCCCGGCTATCTGGTCGCGATCTGGATCGCGCTCGAGGACATCACGCCCGACTGCGGTCCGGTGTTCTACCTGCCCGGCACCCACCGGCTCCCCAACATCGTCACCGAGGACCTCGATCTGCCGGCCGACGGCTCCACGCTCTTCGTGCCCGACAAGGCGGCGGCGTACTACGAGCGGATCAAGCAGGAGATCCGTGAGTCCGGGGTCGAGCCGGTCAAGTTCCTCCCCAAGAAGGGCGACGTGCTGATCTGGCATTCGAACCTGCTGCACGGCGGCGGTCCGATCACCAATCCGGAGTCGACGCGCCGCAGCCTGGTCGCCCACTACTACGGCGCGGACACCCTGCGCTGGCACGAGATCGCCGAGCATCCCTCGCTGGTCTGAGCGGTGGGGAGGCCGCCGGCGCCGGCCCGCTTCTGCGCGCTGCTACACTTTTTGCACTAATAGGTAAATCCTGATCGAGTTTGGGGTGAATTGAAGATGCCCAGCGGCGCGGAACTGATCGAGCAGATCAAGCAGCAGATCGAGGAGGTCCAGCCCTCCGAGGCCGACGACGAGCTCTCGGCCAAGAGCAACGGCGCCGGCGTCGCCCTGGTCGACGTGCGCGAGCAGCACGAGTTCGAGGAGCGCCATATTCCCGGCGCGATTCACGTGCCGCGTGGCCATCTCGAGTCTCGGATCGAGCAGTTCGTTCCCGACAAGGACAAGCGGGTGCTCCTGTACTGCGCCTCCGGCAACCGCTCCGCGCTCGCGGCCAAGACGCTGACCGAGGAGCTCGGCTACACCGACGTCGCCTCCGTCGCGGGCGGGATCACCCTGTGGAAGGACCGCAACTACGAGACGGTCGTCCCGCGCAAGCTGACCCAGGAGCAGAAGGAGCGCTACAGCCGCCACATCCTCGTTCCCGAGATCGGGCTCGAGGGGCAGCTGAAGATGCTTGACGCCAAGGTGCTCCTGCTGGGCGCCGGCGGCCTCGGCTCGCCGACGGCTCTCTACCTCGCCGCGGCGGGGATCGGCACGATCGGGCTCGTGGACGACGACGAGGTCGATGCCTCCAACCTGCAGCGCCAGGTGATCCACAGCACCGAGACGATCGGCGTCCCGAAGACGGAGTCCGCGCGCAAGCAGATCGAGGCGCTCAATCCCGACGTGACCGTCAATGAGTATCGGACGCGTCTCGACTCCTCGAACGTGATCGAGCTGCTCAGCGACTACGACGTGATCGTGGACGGGGCCGACAACTTCCCAACCCGCTACCTGCTCAACGACGCGTCGGTGCGGCTCCAGAAGCCCGTGGTCAGCGCCTCGATCCTGGCCTTCGACGGCCAGATCTCGACGTTCGTCCCGCACGAGGGCCCCTGCTATCGCTGCCTGTACCCGACCCCGCCGCCGCCCGAGCTCGCACCGAGCTGCGGCGCGGCGGGTGTCCTCGGGATGCTCCCCGGCGTAATGGGACTGTTCCAGTCGCTGGAGGTCTTCAAGCTGGTCACCGGTGCCGGCGATCCGCTGATCGGCCGCCTGCTGCTGTTCGAGGCGCTCGGGACGAGCTTCACCGAGCTCAAGGTGCAGCGCGACCCCAACTGCCCGATCTGCGGCCCGGACGCTCCCGAGGTCGCCGACGAGGATCTCGGCAAGTTCCCCGACTACGAGGCGTTCTGCGCGGGCGACGCCGTCACCGCCTGAGGCGAACGAGGCTGTAGGGTTCCGCCGCGATGCCGACGGTCAAGATTCCACCCGTCCTGCGTTCCCAGACCGGGGGCGAGTCAGCGGTCGCGATCGAGGGCGCCGACGTCGGCGAGGTGTTGCGTGGCCTCGCGGAGGCCCACGAGGGCACCCAGAAGCAGCTCTTCGACGAGGCCGGCGAGCTCAATCGCTACGTGAACGTCTACCTCAACGACGAGGACGTCCGCGTCCTCGACGGTCTCGGCACCCCGGTTGGCGCCGACGACACGATCGTGATCCTGCCGGCGATGGCCGGCGGCGCCTAGCGTTCGTCCATCAGGCCCCGTTCAGGAAGGAGCCTGGGACCCTTCCCGTCCCGGGCTCGGGCCTTGAGCGCTCCACCTACGGGGTGGTCTCGCCGCCAGTCAGGCGGGTGTAGGCGGCCCAGGCGGGCTTGGCGTCGAGGTCGTTGTCGAGCAGGCCCGAGGAGGCGCACCAGCCGCAGAGGTCGACCGGGTTGGCGGGGTCGCGCCACGTGTACCAGAGCGCCCCCTTCAGGTTCCATCGCTCGCGCTCATCGATCATCAGCTCGTAGGCCTCGCCGAGGAGATCGGCCTGCTCTTCAGGCGTCACGCCGAGCTGGCTCCCGGCGTCGGGGTTCGAGCCCCACCCGATCTCGGTGACGAACAGGGCCGCATCCGGGTCGCCGCCCTCGTCAACGGCCTCGCGCGTGCCTTCGATCTGCTCGCGCACCTCCTCGACGCCCGGCCCGTAGGGATGGACACCGACCATGTCCACCGCCTCGGCGACGCCGCGCTCCTCGTACAGGCGCCGGATGAAGTCGAACGACTCGATCGCGGCGTCGCTGCCGGGCGTGGCGAACATCCCGGCGACCATGATCTTCGCGCGGGGCTCGACCTTCTGGATCGTTCGCTGGGAGCGCTTCAGCAGCGTCGCGTACTCCGAAGGCGACGGCTCGGGGCTCCAGAACGCGGCGCCGTTCACCTCGTTCCAGATCTCCCAGATCCTCAGCGGCTTCGGGTCGACGCCCGGGTTCTCGGTCGTGAACTGCCTCCAGAAGGTGCCGTCCGGGCCGTAGCGCTCGGCGGCCAGGGTCAGGAAGGTCTCCCATCCACGCAGCGCCTCATCGCTGACCGTCGGCGGGGTGGTGACGCTCTCGGTGACGTGGGAGGGAGTGCCGAAGGCGTAGGCGATCGGCTCGATGTCGTGAACCGCCAGCTGAGCCAGCAGCTTGTCGTAATCGTTCCAGTCGTACTTGGCGGGCGCGGGCTCCACCCGGGGCCAGGAGAGCAGCAGGTGATAGCTGCCGACTCCGCCCGCCTCCATCCGCGCGAGGTCCGCGTCGCTGGTCGCGTCCTGCGGCGCGACCCCGAAGAAGGTGCGCGACACGCCGGATGGCGGCTCGGAGGGCACATCGTCGCCACAGCCGGTTAGTGCCGCCGCGAGCAGCGCCGCGAGCAGCGAGGCGGTCAGTCGCCTCACTCGTCGCCCCGGCGCCGCCGAACCGCTCCCATGATCGCGACAGCGCCGAGGCCGAGGACCCCGAGCGCGATCGCGAGGCCCGCCGGGGAGATCACGGCCGAGCCGACAGCGCCGAGCGGGGTCGGGGTCGGCGCCGCCTCGCCGGTGACACCGGTCGGATCGGCGCGTTGTGCCAGACCCTCGAGGGGGGCCGCCCTGCCGACGTTGCTCGTGTCGACCCCCGGCAGGGTCAGCACATACTCCTCGAGCGCGGCAGGCTCCGCGCCGGCCGCGGACACGGGGCCGAGCATCGCCGCGAGCAGCACGATGGTGCCGAGGAGCAGCGGCTTAGACTTGTCGGTGAGCCTCATCGACTGGAAAGCCTACGAGATGGACGCGGTCGCCCCGGTCGCGTCGGGACCGGACGAAGCGCTCCAACCTGACCTTGTTCCAGCCCCTGACAGCGCTTCTCGTGACCGTCGCGATCGGTGCCGTTGCGCTCGCCGGTGGGGGCGCGGGGGACGCCGAGCTGGGAGCCTGCTGCGTCCTGGTCTGGCTCCTGCTCGCGGGTCTCGCGATTTCGGGCAGGCTCAGCCCCGCCGGGCTCACCGGGCCGCTCGTCTTGTTACTCGGCCTGTTTGCCGTGCTCACAGGTTGGACCGCGGCCTCGATCGGCTGGGCCGGCGATGACGGCGCCGCATTCACCGACGTGGTCCGCGCGCTCCTCTACCTGGGGGTGCTCCTCCTGGTCGCGCTCAGCGCCAGGCCCGGCGGCGCATCGGCATGGCTGGTGGGGGTCGCCGGTGGCGGCGCCCTGGTCGCAATCCTCGCGGTCTCCTCCCGCGTCCTCGGGTTGGACGCGGACCAGGACGTATCCCTCGCGCTCCCGGTGGCGGCCGAACGGCTCAGCTTCCCGCTCGGGTACTGGAACGGCCTCGGGTACCTGATGGCGATGACGCTCCCCGCGCTCGCGTGGGTCGCGGGCGCCGCCCCGCTGCGCGTCAGCCGAGTTGCCGTCGCACTGTCGGTGCCGGTTGCGGCGGCCATCTTCCTTACCTCGTCCAGGGGTGCCTTCGCGGCCGCGATCGTGGGGCTGGCGCTGGCCGGCGCGCTGGCCGCGGACCGGACCCGCATGCTCCGAGCGGCGACCGCGGCCGTGCCCGCGTGGCTCGGGGTGATCGCCGCTGCCGCCGCGCTCCGCGACGACCTCCTCGCCGGCGCCGGCCTGAGCGGTCCGGGGTTGTTGTTCGGCGGCGCGATCGTGCTCGGCGCCGCGCTCGCTCAGCTGGCGTTCGCCCGATTGGCCGGCAGGAAGGGGCGGACCTCGGCGCCGCTGTCCAGGCTCGGGCGGTGGCGGATCGTCATCGCCCTCGTGGCCGTCGCCGCCGCGGTGGCCGCGATCGGTCCGAGCGCCTTCCTCGGCGAGTTCCGCACCCAGAGCGCGGGGGATGAGCGTGAGGCCGCCGCCGCCCTCGTCTCAGGCTCGGGCCGGTCGAACTTCTGGGGAGCTGCCCTGGACGCCTTTGCCGAGGATCCGCTGCGGGGGACGGGAGCCGGTGGGTACCGCAACTACTGGAACAACAACGGCGATCTCGCCGTCGCCGTCGTCAACGCCCACTCGGCGCCGCTCGAGACACTCGCCGAGCTCGGCCTGGTCGGGGGGATCGCCCTGCTCGGTGCGCTGGCGATGCCGCTCGTCGGGGCGCGTCGGCTCTGGGCGCACGCCGACCCGAGCGCCCGCGGGGCGATCGGAGCGGCGCTCGGCGTACTCGTCGCGGGCCTGATCGGGATCGCCATCGACTGGACCTGGCAGCTCCCGGCGGCGCTGGCGCCGATGCTGATCGTGCTGGTGCTGCTCTCCGGAGCGTCGCTCAAGCCTCGGGGGTGGGGCGGCGCGCTGCTCGTCGATCCGCGGATTCCGGGCTACGAGCCGCGGGAGGGGCCACAGTTCCATCGGCCGGTGCTCCTGGCGGGAGCCGCGACGCTGGCGGGGATCGCCGCGGTCTGGGCCGGCGCCGTGCTGGCGCTCGGCTCGGTGCAGCTGGAGCGGAGCGGCGAGCGGCTCGCCCAAGGAGACCTGCAGGGTGCGGCGGAGGCTGCCCGCGCTGCGGAGGCGATCGTGCCCTGGAGTCCCGAGCCGCCGCTGCAGCTGGCGGCGGTCGAGCAGGTCGGGAAGAACTACGAGGCCGCCGCCGAGCGGGCGCGAGAGGCGATCAGGATGTCCCCTCGCGACTACCGGCCGTGGCTGGTGCTCTCCAGCGTTTCGGGTGCGCTCGGCAATCAGGATCTGGCGTTCCGGTACTTCGGCAGGGCCACAATGCTCGCCCGGCTGGTGTTGCGCCGGACCGACGCGCGGTTCGGCCTTCGCTAGGCCGCGGGGCTGGCTTTAGTCGCTTGCTGCCTCTATCCTCAGCGCTGTAGGCATTTCCAGGGCGCCAGACGAATGCCACGAAGGGAACCACCAGTACAGCCATGAGTGAGCTTGCCAGCCAGCCGGCCGTCGCCGACGGTCGGGCTGAGTCCGACCCAGAGGGAGCAGCCGGAGATGCCTCGGCGCCCGGCCTCGTGCGCCGCTCCAGCGACCGTCGTTGGGAGCGGGACGCGCGCCGGCGTCGAATGCTCGCGGTCGCCGACCTGAGCGCCGCCGCGGTCGCTGCAACCTCGACCGCGCTGATCGCCGATACCGGCGCCTGGCCGCTGGTGTTCCTCCCGCTGTGGCTCGTCGTCGCCAAGCTCTTCGGCCTCTACGATCGCGATCACCGCGCGTTGCGCCACCTGACCGCCGACGAGGTCCCTGCGCTGATCGCCTGGTCGGCGACGATGACCGCGACTCTCGCCCTGCTTCTGCCGCTGACCTCCGCCGGCACGCTCGGCGCCTTCGCGGCCGCGGCCAACCTCGTGGTCGCCTGTCTGGCGGCGATCGTCGCGCGCTCGGTCGCCCGCCGTCTGTGGTGGAGCTGGACGCCGCCCGAACACGTCGGGCTGCTCGGGGACGAGGCCGGGCTGGACTCCATGGCCCGCAAGTTCGGCCTCTTCCGGGACATGCACTTCGAGCTGACCGTCGAGCAGCGCGTCACCGACCTGCCCGGCGGGCCTGAGCGCGTTCGGGCCCTGCTCGACGTCGCCGACAGTGTCGACCGCATCGTCGTCGCCTGCGAGGACGTCAACACGGAGATGATCGCCGAGCTGAACACGCTCTGCCGCAAGCGTCAGGTCAAGCTCAGCGTCGTCTCCCCGCTTCGGGGCAAGGCGCTGCCCTCGCTGCAGATTGCCCAGCTCGCCGACCTCCCGATCCTCGAGTACAACACCTGGGATCCCTCGCGCTCGTCGCTGCTGATCAAGCGGGTCTTCGACGTCGCCGTCGCCGGGCTCGGCTTGCTTGCCATCGCCCCGCTGTTCCCGATCATCGCGATCGCGATCAAGCTCGACAGCCGCGGTCCGATCTTCTTCTCGCAGGTCCGGGCGGGACTGGGCGGGCGGCCGTTCCGGATGTACAAGTTCCGGACGATGCGGGTCGACGCCGAGCAGCTCCTTGATCAGGTGGTCCAGCTCGACGAGCTGGAAGACCCGATGTTCAAGCTCCGCGACGATCCGCGAGTCACCCGGGTCGGCCGGATCCTGAGGCGGCTCTCCGTCGATGAGGTCCCGCAGCTGTTCAACGTCCTGGTCGGCGAGATGAGCGTGGTCGGGCCGCGCCCGGAGCAGGTCGAGATCGTCGAGCGCTACACCCCCGAGGACCGGTTCCGGCTCACCGTCAAGCCCGGGGTGACCGGCCCGATGCAGATCTTCGGCCGGGGCGAGCTCACCTTCAGCGAGCGCCTCGCGGTCGAGCTCGAGTACGTCGAGAATCCGTCGCTGGCGCGCGATCTCCGGATCGTCCTGCACACCGTGCCCGCGGTCCTGCGCGGCACCGGCGCCTTCTAGACACTGGCCTCCGTATCGGTCATCGTCCCGTCCCGGGGCCCGGCGGACCGTCTGCGCCGATTGCTCGACTCGCTAGCGGCCCAGCCGACGGAGCACGAGACCCTCGTCGTCGACAACGGCTCTCCGGATGGAGCGGTGAGCGCCCTCGCCGGTCGCTATCCCTTCGCGCGGGCGATTAGGCTCGAGAGCAACCGCGGGTACTCGGAGCCGGTCAACCTCGCGGCCGCTCAAGCCGAGGGCGAGTCCCTCGTTCTGATCAACGACGACTGCGTCTGCGACCCGGGCTTCGTCGAGGCGATCAGCGCGCCGCTCGACCCGGGTGCGGGCGTGGTGATGACGGCCGGGGTGCTCCGCGACTACGCCGACCCCCGCCTGATCGACACCGCGGGCATGCAGCTCGACCTCACCTTGCTGGTCTACGACTACCTGAATGGGATGCCCCTGAGCGCCCTCGACGCTGCCGCCGACCCGATCGGGCCCTCCGCGGCCGCAGCGGCCTTCGACGCCGCCGCCTTCGCCGAGGTCGGCGGCTTCGACGAGCGCCTGTTCGCCTACTGGGAGGACGTCGATCTGGTTCTGCGCCTGCTCGAGGCCGGTGGACGCTGCCGGCTCGCCCGTGACGCGATCGGCACCCACGAGCACTCGGCGACGCTTGGGTCCGGGTCGCAGGCCAAGAACCGGCTGATGGGATTCGGCCGCGGGTACGTGCTCCGCAAGTGGAAGGTCGTCACGCCGCGCCGCCTCCCGGGGGTGATCGCCCGCGAGGCCGTCCTGGTCGGGGGCCAGGCGCTCATCGACCGCAATCTGAGCGGGCTGCCCGCGCGCCTGCGCGGCTGGCGCGCCGCGAGCCCCGGGCGGTCTTATCCCGCCGCCGTCGCGGAGCGGGGTGGGGGGGACGGCCTGGTCCGGACGCTGCGCCGGCGCCTGCGCCGGCGGCGGCCAAGGGGCGGGGCTGTGCGGTCCTGAGCACCTGGACGGTGCCCGAGGCCGATCAGCGGCGCCGACCGCTCAGCGCGCCCCGGGTCAGCGAGACGCCCAGCTTCAGGCCGATGCCCGCGTAGATCGCGAGGTTCGCAAGCTCGCTGCTTCCGGGCGCGTAGTGCTTGCGGTAGAAGCGGCCCATGCCCCGGTGGAAGGCGATCTGCAGCCGGGCGTCGCGGCGGCCGCCGGTCGTGCCGCCCTTGCTGTGGATGGCTCGGACCGATGGCTCGTACCAGGTCAGCCACCCCTCGCGGGCGAGCCGGTAGTTGAGGTCGAGATCCTCCATATACATCCAGTAGCCCTCGTCGAAGACGCCGACCTCCTCCAGCGCTGCGCGGCGCAGCAGCATGAACGCGCCGTTGACCGCGTCCACCTCGCCGCGGTCGACCTCGGGCGCGCGGTAGTCGGCGAGCCGCCCGCCGCCCAGTGCCCGCCCGACGCCCGTGAAGTGGCCGAGGGCGCTGAGTGGCGTTGGAAAGCTCCGCCGCGCGGCGTGGTCGAAGGTGCCGTCCTCCTGGTAGAGCGCCGGCCCGGCGCAACCGATCCGGGAGTTCGACTCCATCAGGTCGACGAGCACACCAACCGTGTCGGCCTCGATCGCGGCGTCGGGGTTGAGCGCCAGCACGTAGGGGTTGTCGCCGACGGCGATGCCGATGTTGGTGGCCGCCCCGAAGCCGATGTTCGAGTCCTGAGCGAGCAGCTCGACATCCGGGTAGGTGGAGGCGACCATCTCGGGGGTTCCGTCGCCGCTCGCATTGTCGACGACGATGATCCGCGAGCCCTCGCCCGGAAGGTGCTCCCGGAGCGAGTCCAGACAGCGGCCGAGCAGCTCCTTGGATCGGTAGGAGACGATGACGGCATCGATTCCGGGGGCGCTCATCGTCGCCACCCGGGGAGGTCGGGCACGGGGTTGCCGCCGGACCTAGATGGGATCAACCATCTAGTGCTCGAGCACGAGGCCGAGGAACTGCTTGGTGCGTTCACGCTGGGGATTCTCCAGCACGCTGGCCGGCGGTCCCTCCTCGATGACGACGCCCTCGTCCATGAACACCACCCGGTCCGCCACGTCGCGGGCGAAGCCCATCTCGTGGGTGACCACGATCATCGTCATGCCCTCGTCCGCGAGCTCCCGCATCACGTCGAGCACCTCCTTGACCAGCTCGGGGTCCAGGGCGCTCGTGACCTCGTCGAAAAGCATTACGTGCGGGTCCATGGCCAGCGCGCGGGCGATCGCGACCCGCTGCTGCTGGCCACCCGAGAGGCGCTCGGGATACTCGTCGACCTTCTCCGACATGCCGACTCGCTCCAGCAGCTCACCCGCCCGGGTCCGGCCCTCCTTCTTGCCCCGGTCGAGCACGACATTGGGAGCGAGCATCACGTTCTCGATCGCGCTCTTGTGCGGGAAGAGGTTGAACTGCTGGAAGACCATCCCGACCCGCCTGCGGACGAAGTCGACGCCCTCCTCGAGCTCGCCGGTGATCTCGGTGCCCTCGAGGAAGACGTTCCCGGCCTCCGGCGGGGCGAGCAGGTTGACGCAGCGCAGCAACGTGCTCTTGCCCGACCCGCTCGGCCCGATCACGCAGACGACCTGGCCCTTCTTGACCTCGAGGTCGACGCCGTTCAGCACCCGGAGCTCACCGAATCGCTTCTCCACGCCCTCGAGGCGCAGCATCGGCTCGCCACGGGCCTGTTCCTGCTCGATCGAGGTGCTCTCGCTCACGCCGCGCCCCGCTCGGTCTGCGCCTGCTGGCGCGCAATCAACACATCGACGAGTCGCGCGAGCGGGATCGTGACGAAGATGAACAGGAAGGCCCCGAGCATCAGCGCCGAGCTGTTGAGGGTCTCGGATTGGATGTCGCGCGCCGCCTGGACGACCTCGATCAGGCCGATGAAGCTGACGAGGGTCGTGTCCTTCATCAGCGCGATGAAGTCGTTCAGCAGCGGTGGCACGACCTTCCGCACGGCCTGGGGGACGATCACGTGACGCATCGAGCTCCCGTAGCTCATGCCGAGGGACCGGGCGGCCTCCATCTGTCCACCCGGCACCGCCTCGATCCCGGCCCGGTAGACCTCGGCCATGTAGGCGCCGTAGGTGAGCGTGATCGCGATCACGCCGTACCAGAAGGGCGCCGGCTGACCGAACCACTCAGGCACGCCGATGAATCGCGGCAGGGGCGCGTTGTCGCCGACGGCAAGCGCGGCGAGGCTCAGCGAGACGATCAGGATCGTGAGCAGCTGTGGTACGCCGCGGAACACGTCGATGTAGGCGATCGTCGGCCAGCGGACGACGAAGCTCCAGCGCCCCGGTGTCTGCCGCAGCACCGCGAGGATCAGCCCCCAGATCAGCGAGAGGACGCCGGCGACGATCGAGAGCTTGATCGTGAACGCGAAGCCGTCTAGGACCTTGTCGAAGTTGTCCGGATCGAACATGACTCCGAGGTCGAAGTACTGCTCGATGATCTGATCCACGGTGTGGTCTCCTCAGGTCCGCTCTCTCGGCGGGCAGCCTATCGGTCCCCGCACAAGGCGAGAGGGGCGCCGATCGGCGCCCCTCTCGTGGCCCGGCGTCGGTCGCCGGTGCCGGTGCTCTTCGGGTGGTCTGCTCAGGAGGGCTCGTGTGTCTCCGTGAGCAGCGACTCGGGCACGTCGACCTTGAACCACTCCTGATAGAGGTCGTTGAGCGTGCCGTCTTCCTTGATCTCGACCAGCGCGCCGTTGACGGCCTCGCGGAGAGCGTCGGACTCCTCGGGGATGATGATCCCGTAGAGCTCGTCGGTCTCGAAGGTCTCGACGACCTCGAGCCCGTCCTTGTTGTCCGCGGCGTCCTGGGCGGAGGGCAGGTCGTTGATGACCGCGTCCACCTGGCCGACCTCGAGCGCGTTGTAGGCGTCGTCGATCTCCGGGAATCCACGGACTTCCTTGGCGTCCGTGTTGTCATTGGCGTAGGTCTCGCCGGTGGTCCCGTCCTGCGCGGCGACGATCTTGCCGCTCAGGTCGGCGGCCGACTGCACGTCGCCGTCGCTGCGAACCAGCAGCGCCTGTGAGGCGAGGAAGTACGGATCGCTGAAGTCGACCCGGTTCTCACGCGCCGGCTTGATCGTCGTCGCCGCGATCGCCAGGTCGAACTGGCCGCCGCCGCCCTGCAGGAGCAGGTCGAACGGTGCGTCCTCGATCTGGGTCTCGAGCCCGAGGTTCTCGGCCACCGCGTTGATCAGGTCGATGTCGAAGCCCTCGTAGTCGGGCGGATCGCCCTGCTCGAACGGCGGAAACGGAATGTCGGATCCGACGATCAGCGTGCCTTCCTCGATCAGGCCGAGATCGGCCGTGTCGGTTGTGGCATCGGTGCTGTCGGTGCTGGTGCTGCTGCCGTCGTCGTCTCCGCAGCCGGCAACCGCGAACGCGGCCACCAGTCCGACGACGAGAACGAGCAACGTCCATAGACGGGTCTTGCTCATATGAGGTCTGGTCCCTTTCCTCTCTCAGTACGTGGCGATCGGGAACTTCCCGACCACGGTGGGCCAGACCTTATCCGGATGCAGGCCGTCCTGTCTATGGGCGCGTCCGCGGAGGCCACTCACTACACTTACTGAAGTGATGGTTGACGACCTACTCAACCGGCCCTGCGGAGGGCGGTTCGAGAACGTTCTCGAGTCGATCGGCAACACGCCGTTGGTCGAGCTGCCGCGCCTGGCGCCGCAGCCCGACGTCCGCATCTACGCGAAGCTCGAGGGCCAGAACCCGACCGGCTCGGTCAAGGACCGGGTCGCGAAGGCGATGATCGAGGGGGCCGAGTCCGAGGGCCTGATCGCGCCGGGCCAGAAGGTGATGGAGCCGACCTCCGGCAACACCGGCATCGCCCTGGCCATGATCTGCCGGCGCAAGGGCTATCCCTTCGTCGCGGTGATGCCCGACAACGTCACGGAGGAGCGCACGGCGCTGCTGCGGATGTACGGCGCCGAGGTCGTCTACTCCGAGGGGGCCAAGGGCTCGAACGGCTCGGTCGAGATGGCGCTGGACATGGCCGAGAAGGACTCCTCCCTGTACATGCCCTACCAGTACGGCAACCCGGCCAACCCCGAGGCTCACTACAACGGCACCGCCGTCGAGATCCTCGATGAGCTCGGCTCGGTCGACGCCTTCATCGGGGGGCTCGGCACGGGTGGCACCCTGATGGGGAACGGTCGCCGTCTCAAGGAGGAGAACCCCGACACACTGATCGTCGCCGCCGAGCCCATGCAGGGCGAGCTCGTCAGCGGCCTGCGCTCGCTGGACGACGGCTTCATCCCGCCGATCATCGACCTGTCGCTGCTCGACCGCAAGATCATGGTCAGCAACGAGAACGCGATCCGCTGGACCCAGCGCCTGCTGCATGAGGAAGGCCTGTTCGCGGGCGTCTCGGCCGGGGCTATCACCTTCGTGGCCCAGCGCATCGCGGGCGAGATGGACGGTGGCAACATTGTCTTTCTGGTCCCCGACGACGGCTGGAAGTACCTGTCCTCAGGGGTCTACACCAAGCCCTACGAGGAGCTCGAGAACGTCGACAGCACCGTCTGGTGGTAGCGACCGCCGGTCGATGCAGGTGAAGATCCCCCGCAAGCTCATCGATGAGATCGGCGCCCACGCGCTCGACGACGCGCCGAACGAGTGCTGCGGCCAGATCGGCGCGGTCGAAGGTCAGCCGACCTCCGTCTATCGCGCCAGGAATGCCTTCGAGAGCCCGATGCGCTTCGACATTCACGGTGAGGATCTGATCCGGATCCACCGCGAGATGGACGAGCGGGGCGAGGAGCTCCTCGCCAGCTACCACTCGCATCCCCACTCGGAGGCCAGGCCATCCGAGACCGACATCAACATCGCCCGGACGACGCTCGCCGGCGAGCTCTGGGTCATCTGCAGCCTGCAGACCGGCGATCCGGTGGTGAGGATGTGGCGGATCGGCGCCGGCTCCGTCGAGGAGATCGAGCTTGTCGTCGAGTGATGCCGCGCTGAGCTGTCCGCGCTGCGGCCGGTCGCAGCCGCTGCAGGCGCGGGTGTGTGACGAGTGCCGGATGCCGCTCGTCGTCGCCGGGGGCGAGGAGGAGCCCGCGCGCGGCGAGGCGCATGAGCAAGCGCGGAAGATCCATCCCCGGTTCGCGCGGGGGGAGCTGCGGCGCGTGGCCGTCGGCCGCAACCTGGCGGAGGCGGAGCTGATCAAGGGGGTCCTGCTCGAGCAGGGAATCCCGAGCATGCTCACGCGGACCGGCGGCTTCGATGTTCCTGACTTTCTCGCCGCCGGACCGCGTGACGTGCTCGTTCCCGACAGCGGGGTGGACGCGGCGCGCGAGCTGCTCACGGAGGTCGAGTCGCCCGCGGAGCACGCAGAAGGCGGCGAGCCCGCCGCCCCGCGACGGCTGCCGCTCGAGCTCCGGGTCGCCGCCGCCCTGCTGGCCGCCCTGCTGCTCTTCAGCCTGATCGCCGGCGTCGTCTGGATCTATGCCGCGTGAGCGGACCTGACCGGGCCGTCGCAGGTCCCGGCCTACAATTTGACGCGATGCAGGGACTGGGCAAGCGGTTAGGCCCCGCGGCGACGGCCTCGGCCTGTGTGCTCCTGCTCGCACTGGCGCCCACGGCCTTCGGCAAGCGCCCGAACGTGATTGTCATCGTCACCGATGATCAGACCCTCGAGTCGTATGAGCGCAAGGTCATGCCTCGCACTCATCGCAAGCTCGGCGACCGGGGCACGACCTTCACGGAGGCGATCGTCTCGACGCCGCAGTGTTGTCCCTCGCGAGGCGGCTTTCTCACGGGCCAGTACTCGCAGAACAACGGCGTCACCTCGAACCGCCCCGGCTATCCCGCGTTGCGCGGGAAACGCAACACCCTGCCGAACTGGCTGCGAGCCGCCGGGTACCGCACGATCCACCTCGGCCGGTTCCTCAACGGCTACTGGGAGACGAGGGGCGAGCGGCCGGCGCCGGGCTGGCATACGTGGAAGACGGTGCTGAGGACCGACTACCAGGACCCGACCTGGTCGATCGACGGCCGCGCCCGCCGCGACGAGAACCGCTATCTGACCAGCACTCTCAACCGGATGGCGAAGCGCGAGATCCGCCGCAACGCTGCTCGTCGCAAGCCGTTCTACCTGCAGATCGACCACCTCGCCCCCCACCACGGCTGGGGGCGCGAGCGGAGCCGCTGCCGCGGCGGTGCGGTGCCGAAGCGGAAGGACGAGAACCGGTTCCGCAAGCGCCGGGCGCCGCGCACGCCGGCTGCGCTCGAGAGTGATCTCGGCGACAAGCCGGAGTTCATCCAGCGGCGCTCGCCGCACTCCGCCGCCGATTTCGCCGAGGCGGATCTCCGCTACGGCTGCACGCTCGGCTCGCTGCTCGAGGTGGACCGGGGCACGGCGGCCGTGACCAAGGCGCTACGCCGTGCGGGCGTGCTGGGCGCGACGATGATTCTCTTTACCTCCGACAACGGCTTCGCCCAGCTCGAGCATCTGATCCGGGGCACGAAGGGCCTCCCGTACGAGGAGCATCTCCGGGTTCCGCTCGTGATCCGTCCGCCGCGCTCGTTCCCGAAGGCCTCGCGAACCGGCCTGAAGCTCGATGCGCCGGTCGCCAACATCGACCTCGCGCCCACGATCCTCGACCTCGCCGACACGGTCCCATGCCGGAGCAACGGGGGCTGCAGGCGGATGGACGGACGCTCCCTGGTGCCGCTACTGCGGGGCCGGGATCGGGGGTGGACGGACACCCGCGCGATCCGCACCAGCTTCTCCGTCAACAACGAGACCTATCGCTACAGCTGCCGGTGGGACGGACTCCGCACGCCCGAGCGCTCGCTCATCAATCACGTGCTGCTGCCCGAGGTGGGCGGCCGTACCTGCACGGCCGCCGACGAGTTCGAGTTCTACGACCTCGAGCAGGACCCCTTCCAGCTCGACAGCAACGACGCTGTCCCGGCCGGCCTCAGGGCGCGGCTCGACCGCCTCCGTCGCTGCAGCGGCATCGCCAGGCGTGACGGATCCCAGGCGGGCCGTCCGTTCTGCGAGTAGGCACTACTCGGCCGTGATCTCGACCGGGTCCCGGAGGTGCCTTCTCCAGGCATCCTCGATCTCGTCGATCCGGGCGCCGAAGGCGACCTCGAGGGCCGGCACCGGCCCGTCCTTGCGGAGCCTCGAGGCGAGCAGATCGCAGGCGTGGCGGCCGACGCTGCGATCGAGCAGGTCGAAGATCGTGCCCCCGAGGATGATCGCGTCACGGGGCCCGGGGGGAAATGCGGGCCTCCCTCCCTCCGCGAGGCGCCTGCTGACGGCGGCGCGATAGAGGCTCGCCTGCCCCGCGAAGTGCTGTGCGCCGCCCTCGATGAGCCACGCCCACCGCAGGTAGCGCCAGAAGCGGAGCGGCCCCCAGGGAGGCGGCATCCGCTCGTTGTTGGCGGCCAGCGTGAGCTGTGCGTACAGGCGCCCCGCGGTCCCGCGCAGGGCGCGTAGCGACTCGTCACCCGCCGCCCGCCGCTCCAGGGCGTCGTCGTCGAGCACGTGCACCTCGTGCTCCCGCACCCAGCCCGCCAGGTAGCGGCGCCCCGCCGGCGCGGCGGCGAGGCGGGCGGCGGGGAGGAACGGATGCGCCGCGGCGAGCCAGCCGGCGCTCGGGTGGATCACCACCGTGACCTCGCCCGGAGCCTCCTCGAGCCGATCCTCGAGCCGTAGGCGCAGGTCCTCGAGCTCGTCGAGCGTGCGCTCGGCGCACTCCTCGTCGCCCTCCTCATGGCGGGCGATGAAGCTCAGTGACTCGGTCTGCGTCCAGGGCATCTCCCGCAGCCTAGTCCCGTCCGGCGCCGGGCCTCCGGCGGGTGGGACCTACAATCAGACGATGGCGGGAAGCTCGAAGCTGGCCGTGATCTGCGCGTTGGCCGTGGCGGCCCTGGCCGCAGCGCCCTCGACGGCCGCCGCCGCGAGGCCGAACATCATCGTGGTCGTCACCGACGACCAGACCCTGGGGATGCTCGGAGGCCCGGTGATGCCGAAGACCAGACGTCTGCTGGCGCGGCGCGGCACGACGTTCACCCAGGCGATCGTCTCCACGCCGCAGTGCTGCCCGTCCCGCGCGGCGCTGCTCACGGGGCAGTACGCCCACAACAACAAGGTGGTCGCCAATCGCCCGGGCTACCCGCTGCTGGACAGGAAGCGCCAGGTGCTGCCGGCCTGGCTCCGCGCCTCCGGCTACCGCACGATCCACATCGGCAAGTTCCTCAACGGCTACACGGGCGCCGCCGGTTTCGATCCCGCTCCAGGCTGGGACACATGGCGGACGGTCGCGGCGGCCGACTACCAGAACCCCGTGTTCTCGATCAACGGTCGCAAGCGGGGCCCGCAGCCCGTCTACCTGACCACTGAGCTCAACCGGATGGCGCGTGGCGTGATCCGGGCGCGAGCGCCCAGGCGGCAGCCCTTCTATCTGCAGATCGACCACCTCGCCCCGCACATCGGGTCCGGCGACGAGCGCGGCCGCTGCCGTGGCGCTGCGGTCCCGCGCGCCAAGGACGTCGCCAAGTTCATCCGCACCCCGTTCCCGCGGACGCCGGCGACCGAGGAGTCCGACCTGAGCGACAAACCGGAGTTCATCCAACGCCAGCCGCCCGTGAGCGCGGAGGAATGGGAGGCGATCGACCGCCGGTACGCCTGCGCGCTCGGCTCCCTCCGCGAGGTGGACCGTGGCGTCGGGACGCTGATCTCCGAGCTCCGGCGCGCCGGCGAGCTGCGCCGGACCATGATCCTCTTCACCTCCGACAACGGCTACTCGTTCGCCGAGCATCGGGTGCAGCTCACGAAGGGGATGACCTACGAGGAGCACCTCCGGGTCCCGTTCATCGTCCGGCCGCCGCGCGGGGCGGGGATCGGAAAGCGGTTCCGCCGCGGCGCCCGCCTCGCCGACCCCGTCGCGAACATCGATATTGCCCCGACGCTCCTCGACCTCGCCCGGGCGGAGCCGTGCGTCGGTGGGCGTTGCCGCCGGATGGACGGCCGCTCGCTGCTGCCGCTGCTCCGGGGGCGCGACCGCGCATGGACCGACACCCGCGCGATCCGGACCAGCTTCGACATCAACTTCGGCTTCGCGGTCCGCAGCTGCATGTGGGACGGGCTCCGGACCCCCTCGACGACGCTCGTGGAGCACACCTCGGTGCCCCTCGTCGGCGGCAGCGCCTGTCGCGAGGCGAGCCAGTTCGAGCTCTACGACCTCGAGGCAGACCCCTTCCAGCTCCAAGGCGACCTGCCGGTCCCGGAGGCCCTCGTCGCCCGTCTCGACAGCCTGCGCCGCTGCTCCGGCATCCCCCGTCGTGACCGCCCGCTGAAGGCCCGCCCGTACTGCGAGTAGCGCGGCCCCGCCCGCGCCCCAAAGCAGCAACCGTCCCGGAGGTGTTGCTGCAGTGGACCCTTGGGGACGGAGACCCGCCCAGGACAGCTGGGGGGGTCCGGTCGAGCGGCATCTCGCGGGGAAGCCGGAGCGGCTACCGGCCCCTCAGCTGACCAGGCGCGGCGTGTGGCCGTCGGGAATGGGAGGGTCCTGCTCGTACCGATCGGCGGGAACGGCGTAGAGGGTCACCGTCGCACCCGGCACGACGAGCGCCGGCAGCTCGTCGCCGCGCCTTGGGCTTGGTGTTTGTCCGGAGACGACGAGCTCGTCCGGCGGGCCGGCGATCACGGTCTCGACCTCGACCTCGAACCGGCGCAGCGCACAGCCGCGATCGAGCGGCCCGGCGGCGCGCTTGATCTTTCTCAGGCGAGCCAGGGCGCGGGGGAGGGGCTTGCCGACGAGGTCGGGCACTCCCAGGGCGATGTTCGCGGCCCGCCTGCAGGAGGGCGAGTCCTCTACGCGCGACCGATCGCCCGGGGTCCCCCCGGGCTTCTCGCC
>DATFLZ010000055.1:0-16516 GCA_035267205.1 Solirubrobacterales bacterium
TACGCCGACCCCCGTGGGTTCCCCGTGTGGGAGGAGACCACCCTCAGCGGGATCGAGTCGGCGGCGCTCGGCGCCGGCCGCCGAGTCACGATCAACGCCTCGATCGTGACGGCCTTTCGCGACCGCAAGCAGCCGTCGGTCGAGAGCGACATCGCCTATCTGGAGCCCTCGCGCGGGGGCTACCGGCTGGCGAAGGCGAGCGGGGCGCTGTGGCGCGCGGTCGGCAAGGCCGACGTGCCGTTCGACGTGGTCGAGGAGCCACAGGGCTTCTGAGAGCCGGCCGCACCGGCGCCGGCGCGATCAGCGGCCGACGCTGATGATCTTCGAAGCGCCGCCGCGCTTGACCACGGTGACCAGGACGCGCTTGCCGCTGATCGCGGTCGTCCAGAGGGTCGGGGGCCCGGTCCCCCTGCGGGCGTAGATCCGGCGGCCCTTGCCGCCCCCCAGCCCCTTGAGCCGCACCGTCTGACGCTTTCGCGTGGTCCGCACGTAGGCGATCTTCTTGCCCGAGACCGACGGGCCGGTCAGGGCCTCGGTCCGGGTCGATATCAGGGTGCGGCGGCGCGGCTTCTTGCCGTTGCGAAGCCTATAGCGGATGAGCTTGCTGCGGCCACGCTTGGCGACGGCGACGACCAGCTTGCCCCCGTCGACCGCGGGGCGACTGAGCTGGGCAGGCGCCCTGGCCTTGGCCACGACCCGCGCGCGCTTCGGCTTCCCGTTCTTGCGTAGGCGCGCGACCTTGAGCTTGTCGCGGCCCCTCTGGCGGACGCGGAAGGCGAGCCACCGGCGGGTGATCGCCGTCGCGTCCGCCCCGGCGGCCCCGGCGGCGCCCACCGCCTCGAGGCCGGCGCGGTCGAGGACCCGTACCCGCCGCCGGTCGACCACGGCCAACCAGGGGCCGCCGGTCGCGGGATCCGAACCGGGCAGCGGGACCGTCTCGCCGTCGCCGCCCCGGAGCTCGCCCGCCCCGGAGTTGCGCTCGTAGGCGAGCGCCGGGCCGGCGGCCGAGGGGTCCGATGCCTTCGGCACCTCCTTGCGAGCCGCCTCGGCGCCGGCCGCCCCGGCGAGCGCGAAGGCCGCGAGCGCAAGCGCGGCGGCGTCGCCGATCCGCATGCCGCGAAGCAGCGACGGGCGCATCGCCATCGACTCACAGATCCGCTCGCCGCTGGGACGGTCCGCCAGCGGCGCGAGCAGCACGATCGGCGTCGCGCGGCCGATGCCGAAGCAGAGTCCGATCACGACGCCGGCCAGCGGCTCGCCGAGCGCGAGCGAGATCCCCATCAGCGCCCAGACGCCGTAGCTCAGGACGAAGGTCGTGAATCCAAGGCCGAGCAGCACGCCGTACCCGGCCGCGGCCACCGGCATCGGCATCCGCGAGCGCCAGCGGACCGGAAGCTGGCGGCGCACCTGAGGCACGATCGGCAGGCCGCGCGCCTCGGCCGCCGCGGCCGCGAGCGCGACCACGGCGGCGGCGGCCAGCGCCACCGGACCTGGCCCGCCGAGCAGGCTGCCGGCGAGCGCCATCGCTCCGAAGGTGATCGCGCCGCCCACGAGCGCGAACGGGGCAAAGCTGAGCGAGGCCGCGAGCGTGGTCGGCAGCCCGCCGGTGTGACCGGTCGGCCCGAGCGTCTCGATCATCGAGAAGCCGCACGGCGACCAGGTTCCGGTGGCCCCGATCAGCAGAGCCGCCAGGGCGAGGGCGGCGAGGGCGAGCGGCTCCAGCGTGAGGGCGTCCATCAGCAGGGCACGTTGGTGTCGAAGTACATGACGCAGAACACGGTGCGGCCCTTGAAGCAGTAGCCCTCGAGCGCGGCGTCGCCGTTGATCCGCTTCTTCTCGTTCGAGCAGCAGTCGACGAGCTTGCGAACCTGGCCACCACAGCAGCGGTACCAGCCGCCGTCGACGTGCGTCTTGAACCCGAACTCGCGGCTCACCCCCTCCTCGCAGACCTTTGTGCGCGGCGCGGGCGGCAGCGCCCGCCCATCGGGATCCCGGAGCAGCTCGCCGTCCTCGGCGACCGGGAGCCCCTTCTTGTTGACCAGTCGGCCGAGGTTGTCGATCCGGTGCCCGTCCTTGGGCCGCAGCGGATAGCCGGCGCGGTCGATCCGCGGCAGCGCGTCGCCCATCGGATGAGGACAGGAGTCGGTCGTGAAGATGTGCCCGCAGAAGTGAAAGCCATCGGCCTCCCCGGGCTCGATCATGCGCGAGACGGTGCCGCCCGCGGTCAGCGCCGCCAGCGCGCCGCCGACCCGCGCGAGAAAGCCACGCCGGGAGCTGTTGGCGGCGACTCCCTCCAGCGCCCGCTCGACCCCGGTGCGCCCGTCGGGCGCATGCTCGTCGGCCCCATCCCCCGTGCCGTCGTCGGCGCGGCGCCGTTCAGACACCGAGAGCCTCCACCCGCCGGCGCTCGGCGGCGCGACGCTCGGCGGTGCCGAGGATTCCCTCGAGCTGGGCGAGGTTGTTGAAGGTCCCCTTCGCGAGGACGATGCCGGCGGCGTCGAGCGCGATCGCGTAGGGAGCGCCCGGGATGCCGAGCGCCTCCCAGACATCCCCGTCGGCCGCTTCCTCGAAGCTGCGCACCGACAGCGCCGGCTCGCGCCGCAGTGAGTCCACCGCCGGCGCGAGCGAGCCGCAGACGCGGCAGCCGACCGAGGTGAAGACCGCGAGGGCCAGCTCGTTGCCGGGCTCGAGCTCGTAGCTCTCGATCAGGGCGATGCGGCCCCCGACCTCGGGCCCCTCGTGGGAGACCTCGAGCGCGCTCGCCGGCCCGAGGCGCAGTCGCAGCATCCCGACCTCGCGAGCGAGCGCGAGAACGGCGACGCCGAGAGCCGCGCAGGCGAGTAGCGCGCCGATCAGGCCGAGGCCGAGCCACTGATCCGTGCTCAGCGCGCCGCCGGGGAGAGCGGGCAGGGCGAAGAAGGCAGCGGCGAGCAGGAGGTTGCGGGCGATCGCGCCGAGGCCGACCCTCGATCCCGACCCGAAGCAGGCGCAGGGAGCGCCGGCCTTGCCGGCGAGCATCGCGGAGCCGAGGGTCGCGGCGAAGAGGAGCATGAGCCCGCCGGCGAGGTAGGACGCCGCCTCCGATCCCGCCCCCACCCCGGCCGCCAGGCCGAGCTCGGCGACGATGGCGAACGTCCACGCAGCCCAGCGCCCGGTCTCGGTATCGAATCCGAAGGTGGCCATCGCCCCGCGGCTCTCGCGCGGCCGCGCGAGCTTCAGCGCCGCGCTGACCACCAGCAGCGCAGCGAGAATGATCCTCCCTGCCATCTGAATCATGGGGAAACGCTACCAACGGCCGCACCGGGTTTTGCCACCTTCCTGCCTGACCTCCGCATGTCGCGGGCAGGGCCGGAAGGTGGCCCCACCGGGCACCGGGCACCGGGTGCTACTCGGCCTCCTCCACCCTGCCCGGCTGCATCGTGAGCAGCGCGACCACGAAGGCGAGCGCCATCACACCCGCCATCACGTAGAAGACGGTCCGCGTCGCGAGGGCGTAGTCAAGCTGGACGGCGGCAAAGATCTTCTCCGCCGAGACGCCCATCTGGTCGCTGAACGCCGAGGAGGCGCCGCTGCCCCCGGACTGGCTCAGCGAGAGCGCGATGGCGTCCGCCCTCTCCTTCCCGATGCCCAGATCGGCAAGCGAGGACTCGATGTTCGTCCGGTTCTCGGAGATCAGGATCGTGCCGAGCACCGCCAGGCCGATCGCCGAGCCGAAGTTGCGGACCGTCTGCGTGATCCCCGTGACCTCGCCGTAGGTGGCGCGAGGCGCGCGGTTGATCGCGTCGGTGTTGGCCGGCCCGAGGATCAGCCCACAGCCGGCGCCGGCCATCACGATCCAGTACCACTGCGTCGAGTAGTCGAGGTCCGGCATCTGCTTCCCCCAGAGGAAGAAGCCCGCGGCGGCCACCAGGCAGCCCGCCACCACGGTCGGGCGGGCGCCCGTGGAGTCGAGGATGCGGCCGCCGACCTGGGAGGCGGCGGCGAACCCGAGGAAGAAGGTGAGCAGGAACGTTCCGGCCTGCGAGGCATCATCACCGAGCGAGATCTGCGAATACGTGCTCGCGAAGAAGAACAGCGGCACGAAGGCGATCATCAGGAAGAACAGGATCGCGTTGTCCGCCGCGAACGCCCTGTTGGCGAAGATCCGGACCCGCAGCAGCGGCTCGCTCTCCCGCAGCTGGTTGTGGATGAAGGCGCCGATCAGCGCCACGCCCACTGCGATCGCGCCCCAGGTCGCCGGGCTGCCCCAGCCCCACGCGCTCGACTGCTGGAGGCCGAGCACCGCCAGGCCCATCCCGGCCGAGATCAGCACCGCGCCGCGGAAGTCGATCGGGGCGCTCTTACCCTCGTTCGACGGCTTTGCGATCGCGGTGAGCACGAGGGCGATGATCGCGACCGGGATGTTGACCCAGAAGATCGCCCGCCAGTCGATCTCGGTGAGGTATCCGCCCGCCAGCGGACCGACCGCCGTCAGCCCGCCCGTGATCCCGAAGAAGATCGCCATCGCCTGACCGCGACCGCTGACCGGGAAGGCGCTGACGACGATCGCCAGCGCCGCCGGGAACATCAGCGCCGCTCCGGCGCCCTGGATCACCCGGAAGGTGATGATCCACGCCTCGGCGAGATCACCTGTCGGCGTCGCCCCGCAGAGCCCGGAGGCGGCGGCGAAGACGATCACGCCGATCACGACCAGCGTGCGGTGGCCGTAGATGTCCCCGAGCCGGCCGCCAAACGCGAAGAGCGCGGCGAGGGACAGCAGGTAGCCGTTGATGATCCACTGGACGCCGGTGGAGGAGAGCTGCAGGTCCTTCTGAAGCTCGGGGACCGCGATCGAGACGATCGTCTGATCGATGAAGGTCATCGCGACGGCGAAGATCATCGCCGCGAGGATCAGGTTCTTGTTGGATCCCTCTCTCAGCCCGGGGGCAGCCTACTCCCCGGATCCGAGGGAAGGCGCGGAGAGCTACCCGATCGCAACCATGCGCTCGATCGGGACCTTCGCCCGCTCGGCGATCGCCGGGTCCACCTTGACCTCCGGGCTGAGGTCGCGGAGGCAGTCGCGCAGCTTCGGCAGCGTGATCATCTTCATGTACTTGCAGAACGCCATCCGGTTCGCGGCGATCAGGTCCGCCTCCGGGGCCGCCTCCTGAAGCGGGTAGAGCATCCCCGTCTCGGTGGCGACGATGAATTCGCCCTTGGGATTCGCCTCCACCTGCTTGAGCATCCCCGAGGTCGAGAGCATGTGGACGCCCTCGGCTTCGACGTCGCCCGCAGCGACGTACTCCATCGCCTGGGTTGAGCAGCCGCACTCGGGATGGATGAGGAACTCGGCGCCCGGATGCTCGGCGCGCATGTCGTTGATGTCGTCGGGCCGGATCCCGGCGTGGACGTGACACTCCCCGTCCCACACGTGAAAGCGCGAGCGCCGCTCGGGATCGTCGGTGAGGCCGGTCTCCCGCTCGACGAAGGCGCCGAGCCACATGTCGGGGCCGAAGAGGATCTCCTGCCCGGGACCGTGCTCGGCCCAGATGTGCTCGACGACCTGCACGGCGTTCGAGGAGGTGCAGCAGTAGTCGGTCTCGGCCTTGACCTCGGCGGAGGTGTTGACGTACATCACGACCAGCGCGCCGGGATGGTCCGCCTTCCAGGCGCGCAACTGATCCGCGGTGATCGAGTCGGAGAGGGAGCAGCCCGCGTCCGTGTCGGGGATCAGCACGGTCTTCTGCGGGGCGAGGACCGAGGCCGTCTCGGCCATGAAGTGGACCCCGCAGAATGCGATCACGTCGGCGTCGGAGGCGGCAGCGGCCCGCGAGAGCCCGAGGGAGTCGCCGACATAGTCCGCGATGTCCTGGAGCTCGGGGAGCTGATAGTTGTGCGCGAGGATCACGGCGTTGCGCTCACGCGCGAGCGCCTTCGTCTCCTCGCTGAGCCGTGCGATCTCCCCGTCGGTGAGATCCGATACCGGGGGTGCCTGGATTGTCGGGAGCTCCTGCATCGCTGGCTCCAATCTCCCTCCAATTTCACGGGGAGGGTCGCCTTCGTATGTTCGCCAGCCGACTCTCGGACGGGCGAATGACCTGCTGGGATTTTAGCGGGCCGCGCCGTAGTCTCCCGCGCGATGCCGGAGCTGCCCGAGGTCGAGATCACAGTTCGCCGCCTGGACGCCGCCCTGCGCGGCGCCCGGATCGAGTCCGCGCGCGCTCCCGGGATGGTGGCCCTGAAGAGCATCAAGCCACCGCTGGACGCGCTGGCGGGCGCCGAGATCACCGCAGTGCGCCGGATCGGGAAGATGCCGATCGTTGAGCTCTCCACCGCCGAGGGGGATCTGGCGATGCTGATCCACATGATGTCGGCGGGCCGGCTCCAGCTCTTCAACAAGCGCGCCTCGCTACGCGACAAGCGCTCCCGGATCCTGATCCGGATCGAGTCGGAGGGTGAGGAGCTGCGAGAGCTGCGACTGCGGGAGTTCGGGACCAAGCAACGGGCCTGGGGGAAGCTGCTGGCGGCGGACGCCGTCGAGGGGGAGGAGATGGTCGCCACGCTCGGCCTCGAGGCCTGGCCGGCGCCGGCGCCCGGGGAGCTCGCCGACGCCCTGGACCAGCCGCGCCATCTGCACCCAATGCTCCGCGACCAGCGGACGATCGCCGGCATCGGGCGCTCGTGGGTGGACGAGATCCTCTGGGACGCGCGGCTCTCCCCGTTCAAGAAGGGGTCCGAGCTGGACGACGGGGAGCTCGAGCGGCTGCACTCGGCGCTTGCAGTCCTCGGCGGCGCGATCGACCACTACGAGGAGGTCGTGGGCGAGTCGATCCCCGACAAGATGCCGATGCCGCTACAGGTCCACCGGCGCGAGGGCGAGCCCTGCCCCCGCTGCGGCGAGACGATCGCGGCGATCCACTACTCCGAGCACATCACCTGCTACTGCCCCGCCGAACAGAACGGCGGCAAGCGCTTCGCCGACCGACGGCTCTCGCGGCTGCTGAAGTAGGCGGGGCCGAGGGGCCGCCGTGGCCCGCTACTTCTTCCGCTTCTTCTTGATCTTGACCTTGAACTTCTCGGTGCCGCTAGCGTTGCCGGCCTGATCGGCGGCGGTCACCCTGATCGTCGCCTTCGAGGTCGCCCGCTTGCTCTTGAGCGCCCTCTTCAACAGCCTCTTGGCCTTCTTGCCCTTGATCTTGAGCGTCAGCTTCTGCTGCTTGCCTGCGGCGACGTTCGCCTTCGAGGCCGGCTTGAGCTTGAATTTCTTCCTGCCCTTCGGCTTGCCCTTCTTGATCTTCGCGATCTTGATCGTGCCGGTCGCCTCGAGGTCGCAGACCTCGTCGCAGGTGGCCCTTGCGACGATCTTTTTCTTGCTCTTCTGCTTCTTCTTGCCGGAAACCCTCAGGGTCGGCGCGAGCAGGTCCGCACGGTTGATCGTCTCGCATCCAACGTAGATCGCGTCCGGATCGATGCCGACGTGGTCGGCGTTGGCGACGTCGGAGCCGGGCCCGCAGTTGATCGCGGCATCGGCCTCGCCGTCAGCTGCCTGCAGCGTGTCGTTGCCGGGGCCGCCGAGCATCGAGTCCGGGCCGGCGCGCCCGCTCACGGTGTCATTCCCTCCGGCGCCGTCGAGCGTGTCCCCCGCCGCCGAACCGAGCAGGATGTCGTTGAACGGCGAGCCGATGACCCGCTCGAACCCCCGGATGTTGTCGCTGCCGTCCCCGGTGGCAGTCCCCAGCGCGAGATCGACCTGGCTCGCTCCGGGTGCCCCGGCCATCGAGAGGGTGTCGGTGCCTGCGTCCCCGATGATGGTGTCGTTGCCGGGGCCGCCGGCTACCAGATCGTCTTGGGCGCCACCGATGATCACGTCGTCGCCGCCGGCGCCGTTGATCGTGTCGTTGCCGCCCAGACCGCAGATGAAGTCATCGCCGGCGGTGCCGACAATCGTGTCCTCGGATCCCGAGCCCGCGAGCACGGGGCCGAGGATGACGGCGTTCGAGGGGCAGTAGCCGTCGGTCCGCGGGGGAGCAAACTCGCTGGTCTCCACTGGATTGCCGCCGCCATCGAGCTCGGTCACGGTTAACGAAATCGTCTCACCGGGGCCGAGGGTGCCGTCAACGGTCTCGTCGATGTCGAGCGTGCCCCCCGGCTGCGTCTCGACCTCGAGGACGTCCACCAGCTCCTCACCGTCGCCGAGCCCGTTCGGGTGAGGTGTCGGATTGGTGAACACCTCGATCCGATAGTCCGTGGTTCCGGCGCTGACCAGTCTGCCCACGATCCTGATCGAGTTCGTCTCGGCGACGCCCGCGATGTCCGTGAAGTTCTGCAGGTTGTTCGCCCCCGGATCGAGGTCGCCGGTGTCGTTCGGGGTTGGTCCGGAGCCGCCCGAGTCCTCGAGATCGATACCAAGGGTTCCGTTGTCGAAGATCCGGTTGCCGACGATCGGGTTGCCCGTTCCGAAGAAGCCCACGCGGACCCCGTCCGTTCCGTTGTTCGCAATCGTGTTGCCCTCGCCGGGCTCGATCCCTCCGATGAGCACGCCGCTCGCGTTCTGAAGCTCGATCCCATGGTTGTCGTTGCCCACGTCGCCCGTGCCATCCGAGCGTGTGCCGATCAGGTTGGACTGGATCGTCCCGCCGCTGACGCCACTATCCATCCGCACGCCGGCAATCGTGGTCGAGCCGATCGTGTTCGGACCGGCGGGGGAGCCGATCACAACGTCGTCAGCGCCCGCAACGATCACGCCCGCTCCACTCGCCCCGGCGACGGGGAGGGCCCCGGTGCCGAACTGGTTGACGCCGATGTGGTTGCCGAGTACCGCCGTGCCCGATCCCGCGGAATGGGGGATCGAGATGCCGGTGCCGCCGATCACGTTGCAGGGGTCAACGCAGGCGCCGCCACCGGGGACCGTTCCGCCGATCGTGGTGTCGACCGGGCCACCCTCGTTGCCGGCGACGAGCACAGCCGGCCCGGTGTTGCTGCGCACCGCCGTGCCGGACGGATTCGTGCCGATGCGGTTGCCGCGAATCGTGGTCAGGTCGGGGCCGTCGCCCGGGTCGTCTCCCAACGAAACGCCGGCCACACCGTTGGCGGAGATGGTGTTGTCATGGACGTCGGTGCTGTCGACGTCGCCGTCGATCGCGACGCCGGCGTCGATGTTGCCGAGGCTCGCGCCACTCTGGCCGAGTCCGATCGTGTTGCCTCGGATCGTGACGTTGGTCGTCGTGGCTGCCCCGGGGGCGCTGAGCAGGACGCCGTTGCCGACGTTGCCGGCGATCAGGTTGCCCTCGCCCGCACCGTCGCCCCCGATCGTGACGCCGTCCGTGTCGCCGCTCACGCGCACGCCGTCGCTCGTGTTGGCGAGTGCCGCGGTGCCGGCCGGGTTGGTGCCGATCAGGTTGCCCCGGATGATCGTGCCATTGGTGTCCGAGCCTCGGACCTGGACCCCGACGCCGTTTGTCGAGATCACGTTGCCCTGGATCAGGGTGTTGTCCGGATCATCGGCCGTGCTGGCCGTGGGGAGGCCCACGGCGACGCCGGCGGAGAGGTTGCCTAGCGGCTGACCAGCCTCGTTGGTCCCGATCAGGTTGTCGATCACCTGGACGCCGTCCACCCCGGCAGTGCTGCTGTTGTTGGTGTCGATCTTGATCCCGGTCTGACTCCAGCCGGTGATCGAGAGGCCCTTGATGATGATGTCGTCGGCCTTCGCCAGGAATCCGAAGTTCGCGAGCCCCCCTGTCGCGTCCGCCCCGTCCACGCGCACCTCGCCGGCGGCCCCCGACGCGTCGATCGTCACCGTCTTGATCAGGTTGTAGCCGTTCTCGGCGTCGATCACGTGGGGACCCGGCCCGGTCAGCCCGTCGAAGTCGATCGTGTCGATGTCCTCGGGCGCGTCCGCTACACAGTCCGCGGTGCCCATGCTGCCGACAGCCAGCGTCGCCTCGCGCAGCGAGCAAAGCCCGGGATCCTCGGAGCCGTCATCGAGCACCGTCTCGACCGAGACTGAGGAGGCCGAGGCCCCGGCGGCCAGAATCAGCAGCAATGCGGCGCAGGCGCTCACGGGTCCCAACACCCACATTGACAATCGCCAAAGTCCCACTGCATAGAGAGTAACGCGCGGGAAGCGCGATCGGAGTGGGCTGCGCCAGATTTCAGCCGCTCCTCGACGAGCCGGACTGAGCGCCCGCTCGCCCCTTTCTGTCGCGTTCCGGGCGTCTCCAAGACCCCCAATTCGGCACAGAACGGCTCCGCCGGAACTCTCCGGCTCCGAGGCCGCCGCTCACGCGGGCTCCAGCAGCATCGAGAGATCGAGCGTCGGCGCCGAGTGGGTGAGTGCGCCAACGCTGATGAAGTCGACCCCCGTGGCCGAGACCGCGCCCACGGTCTCAAGGCTGACGCCGCCGGAGGCCTCGAGCTCGGCGCTCGAGCCGGCCGCGTCGCGAGCCGCGACCGCCGCCTCGAGCGCGTCGGTGTCCATGTTGTCGAGCAGGAGCCGCTCCGCGCCGGATTCGAGCGCCGCCGCGACCTCGGCGGCGTCCCGGCACTCGACCTCGATCGGCATCTCGGGCTGCGCCTCCCGCGCTGCGGCGACCGCCACGCCCAGGCCTCCGGCGAGCGCGATGTGGTTCTCCTTGATCAGAATCGCGTCGTGGAGGCCGAGCCGGTGGTTGCGCCCGCCCCCTGCGCGCACCGCGGCCTTCTCGAGCCCGCGAAGCCCCGGCGTCGTCTTGCGCGTGTCGAGGATCGCCGCTCGTCCTCCCGCCTCCCGCGAGGCCTCGGCGAACCGCGCCGTGAGCGTCGCCACGCCGGAGAGGTGGCCGAGCAGGTTCAGCGCGACCCGCTCGGCGGCGAGCAGCGCCCGCGCGGGACCGGCGATGAAGGCGACCTCCGCCGGCACTCCCTCCCGCCACTGGCCCTCGATCATCAAGGGGTCGAGCTCCCCGGCGCCGGTCTGACGGAAGGCCTCCCGGGCCGCTGCGAAGCCGAACACGACGCCCGGCTGTTTCTGGACGATCCGGGCGCGTGCGCGAGCGTCCTCCGGAACCGTCGCCTCAGCCGTGATGTCGCCGCGCTCGCCGAGGTCCTCGGCAAGCGCACGAGCGACGAGCGACTCGAGCGTGGAATCCGATTCGGGCATCGCGTGCAGGGTACGGATCGACCGCGCGGGTCCGGCCGGCGGCCGGGCGTTCAGCCGGCGGCAAAGATGGCCATGGTCGCGGTGAAGCCGTGCAGGAAGTTGCGGCCGCCGACCGGGCCGATCTCACCGGCGCAGAAGAAGCCGCCCACCGGCGCGGCCAGCGCGTCCTCGAAAGCGTCGGCGTCGTGGTCGGGGAGATCGAACATCCGGCGCCCCCGGCCGTTGCACGTGAACATCAGCGCGCCCGCCGCGCCCGCCTCCCCGAGGGCATCGGACTGGAGGCCGAGTGCGTCGCGAAGATCGGCGTCGGCCGAGGCGCCGTCGCGGACATGCAGGCGCAGCGTCTGGCCGACCCGGACGCCCTCGCCGACCACGATCGCGCCGCTCTCCCGATCGGCGCCCACGATCGGGCGAACGAGGAAGTCGCCACGCTCGTGCTCCGGGCGGTTCTCGTCGATCACGATTCCGACCAGCATCCCCGCGGCCGCCTGACGGCGCTCGTCGGGACCCAGGCCGGCGACGATCTCGCTGACCCGCTCGAGCGCCGGCTTGAACGCGAGCTCGTGAATGGTGTTGCCCTCCGCCTCCGTGATCGCGATCTCCGGGCCGACCGGAGAGGCACCCTGGGAGACGCAGGGGGTCACGTCCACGCCACGCAGCGCGCAGCCGACAGCGCCGGCGTCGGTGCCCTCGCCGTCCCGGATCAGACACCCGGCGGAGTCGAGCGCAGCGCTCGCAAGCCCGCCGAGGACGGGTGTGCCGGGCTGCTCCTCGCCCAGGCGCCGGACCAGCCCGTCGGTGGGAAAGCGCCGGGGGTCGGCGAGCACGATCACCGCATCGGCCGGAGCCCCGGGCTCGGGCAGGCCCTCCATGAGCTCCGGGTCCGCCCCAGGCTCTCCGCGCACCTCGAACGTCTCGATCTCGGCCCCGGGAAGCTCGGCGGCCCAGACCACGGCCGCCGGCCCGTCCTCGACCTCCCGGCCCGGCCCGACGACGCCGGCCGCCCCGCAGCCGACCATCGCGGCCGGATCGAGCCGCGCCCGGATCTCGAGCAGGGCGGCGTCGAGCTCGGCGAGGTGCTGGCCCCCGACGAAGGCGAAGCAGAGATCGGCGCTGCCGCCCAGCCCCGAGCGCGCGACCTCGGCGGCCTCGGCGAACGCGTCGATCGTGCTCGGCAGCTGAGAGAGGCCGACCGCTATCCGGGGTTGCTTGGACATCGGCCCACGGTAGCCCCTTGGCTGGGTGGGCGGATCAATCCGCGCCGGCCGCGGTCTGCAGCAGGTAGGTGCGGATGAATTCGTCGAGGTCGCCGTCGAGGACTCGCTGGGCGTCCCCGACCTCGTGATTGGTCCGGTGGTCCTTCACCCGGGTGGTCGGGTGAAGCGTGTAGCTGCGGATCTGCGAACCCCACTCCGCCGCCTTCTGCTCGCCGCGCTCGGCCGCCAGCTCCTCCTGGCGCCGGCGCTCCTCCTCCGCCAGCAGGCGCGCCCGCAGCATCTGCATCGCGGTCGCCTTGTTCTGTGTCTGCGAGCGCTCGTTCTGGCACTGGACGACGATCCCGGTCGGCTCGTGCGTGAGCCGGACGGCCGAGTCGGTCTTGTTGACGTGCTGGCCGCCCGCGCCCGAGGCGCGATACGTGTCGACGCGGATGTCGGACTCGTCCAGCTCGACGGCCACCGCGTCGGAGACCAGCGGCGCGACATCGAGCTGTGCGAACGCCGTGTGGCGCCGGGACTGGGAGTCGAACGGGGAGATCCGGACCAGCCGGTGCACTCCGCGCTCGGCCGCAAACAGCCCGTAGGCGTTCTCGCCGTGAACGAGAAGGGTCGCGGACTTGATGCCGGCCTCCTCCCCCTCGGAGGCCTCCTTCATCTCCGCCTTGAAGCCGCGGCCCTCGGCCCAGCGCAGATACATACGCAGGAGCATTTCGGCCCAGTCCTGGGAGTCGGTGCCGCCCGCCCCCGCCCGGACCGTGACCACCGCCCCGCCGGAGTCGTACTCGCCGCTGAACAGGCGCTGCTCCTCGAGCTCCGCCAGGCGGGCCTCGATCGAGTCGAGCTGTGACTCCAGCTCTGCCGCCATCTCCTCATCCTCGGCGGCCATCTCGGCGAGCTCGCCGAGATCCTCGACGTCGGTGGACAGGCCCTCCCACAGCTCTAACTTTCGCTTCGCGCGGGTGTGCTCCGCGGATGTCGCCGCCGCGGACTCCTGGTCGTCCCAGAAGCCCGGCGCCTGCATCGCGCCCTCGAGGCGCTCGATCTCGGCCCTCAGCTCAGCCGGGTCAAAGGTAGTCCCGGAGCAGCGTCAACTGCTCGCGGACCTCCGCGATGCGGGCGTTGGTGTCGAGCGCCTCGGCCATCGGACAGGGAGGCTACCGCCGCATGAGCAGGCCGCCGTCCCGGACCATCCTGGAGCCCTTGCCAAACGGAGCGCGGCGGTCGGGGTCGTGCCCGGAGTCGAGCTGCTCGACCCGCCAGAGCGCCACCCAGCATCCATGGGACCGCAGCAGCTCCTCAGCCCGCTCCCGCTCGGCGATCGGGAGGCGGCGGAAGTGGTGGCGGAGCTGCTCCAGCGCCCAGACCCGGTAGGAGCTGGTCGGGATCCGCTCGTAGGTCACGCCCTGGACGCGAAGGTCGTAGCGGGACTCGCCACGCCCGTGGGCCGCGGCGTTCGCGGCGAGCATCTCAAGGTGGGTCTCGCCGCTCTCCCGCAGCAGCGGGCCAAGATCCTGCGGGAGCCCGTCGAGCAGCTCGCCACCGCCGAGGCGACTCGCTCGCGCGCCCCAGACCCGGGCGACCCACTCGTAGACGGCGGGCGCGCGGTCGCGCATGATCCGGGCCGGGGTCGGGTCGATCGCGAAGTGGCGGAACATGGGCCCCATCAGGCCGAAATCGGCGATCGTCGGCCGCTCGCCGAACAGGAACGGCCGCTCGGCGAGCACCGGCTCGAGGCGGTCGAGCGCGCGAGTGTAGGCGGCGTCCACGTGCGGCCGCGTTCGCCGGTCGACGCCGTCGCCCGTGACGAAGATCCGCCGCTGCCGCAGCCCGATCCACCGCGCCCGGATCGCCAGGGGGAGTGGCACGCGGAGCAGCTCGGAGGCGAGTTGTCGGCGCATGAGCGCACGGTCGGGGGCGTAGTCCCAGCGGTAGTGCATCGCCGAGCGCCACAGCCACTCGTCCGCGAAGTCCTCGATCAGCAGGCCGAAGAACCGCTGGAGGGGATCCGGCACCAGCACCGGCGGCGTCGGGTGCTGCTGCTCCAGCCACCCGATCATCGGCGTGGTGTCGGTCATCCAGCGCCCGCCCGGCAGCTCAACCGTCGGCAGCTGCGCCACCCCGACCTTCCGAGGGATCCTCCACAGGTAGTTGTAGAACCCCAGCGGCCGTCGCTCGTAGGGAATCTCCTTGTAGCGAAGGTAGGCCTCGAACTTGCCGGTGAAGTACGAGTACTCGGAGCCGTAGACGATCACGCGCCGAGCCTATCGCGGGCCAAGTCGCGGCCCATGGCTACCGCCCGGCAGGCGCAGCGTCAGAGGGCGGCTATGCCCCGTGGCACTTCTTGAATTTCTTGCCGCTCCCGCACCAGCAGGGATCGTTGCGGCCGATCTTCTCCTGCTCGGACTTGACCACCGTCTGGGGGTTCTCGGGCCCGGCTCCCTGATCCTCGGACGGCTCGCCGCTGACTGCCGCCGACGCGGCCGCATCAGCCGCGGCCACCGCGCCCGCGCCCGAGGCGGCCTGGCGGATCGCCGAGGGCTGGTCCTCCGCTGTCCCGCCGGAGAACTCGATCTCGGCCGGCCCATCGTCGTCGGGGCCGAAGCGCTCCTCGACCTCGCTCGGCTGGAGCTCGACGTTGACGTGGAAGATCATCCGCGTGTACTCCTCCCAGATCGAGTCCATCAGGGACTGGAACATGAGGAAGCCCTCGTTCTTGTAGGCGACGAGCGGGTCGATCTGGGCGAACCCGCGGAGGTGGATACCCTCGCGCAGGTAGTCCATCTCGTGGAGGTGCTCCTTCCACTTCTGATCGATGATCTGGAGCAGGATGTGGCGCTCGAGCGCCCTCATCAACTCCTCGCCGAACTCCTCCTCGCGCTCCTCGTAGGCGCCGAGCGCGTCATCGGAGAGGAGTTCCGCGACCTGCTCACGACTCGATGAGTTCGGCTCGACTTCCGCGAGGTCCTCGGCCACCGGCCACATCGACGCCATCAGCGTCTGCAGTCCGCCGAGGTCCCACTCCTCGAACACGTCGGACTCCGTGTACTCGTTCACCTTGTTGCGGATCAGGCCCTCGATCTGCTCGCGGGCGACGTCGCCCATGTCACGACCTTCGAGGATCTCGCGCCGGTACTTGTAGACGACGCGACGCTGCTCGTTCATCACATCGTCGTACTCGAGGACGCGCTTACGGGTGAGGAAGTTCTGCTCCTCGACCTTCTTCTGAGCCGACTCGATCTGCTTGGTCAGCATCTTCGCCTCGAGCGGATACTCCTCGCCGCTGTCGTCAACCGGGCCCAGGCGGTCAAGGATCTTGTAGATCCGGTCGCCGGCGAAGAGGCGGACGAGGTCGTCCTCGGCGCTGAGGAAGAAGCGGGAGGCGCCGGGATCGCCCTGGCGACCCGAGCGGCCACGCAGCTGGTTGTCGATCCGGCGGGACTCGTGACGCTCGGTGCCGCAGATGTAGAGGCCGCCGAGCTCGCGGACCTTGTCGCCCTCCTCCTTGCACTTCGGTGTCATCGCCTCGACCAGCGCCTGGTACTCCTCGGGCCAGCTCTCGTCGGTCTCGCTGATCCCGAGCTTGTGCAGCTCGTGCAGCGCCATCTGCTCGGGGTCGCCGCCGAGCTTGATGTCAACGCCGCGACCGGCCATGTTGGTGGCGATCGTGACCGAGCCGAGCTTGCCCGCCCCTGCGACGGTCTCGCCCTCGCGCTCGGCGTGCTCCGGCTTCGCATTGAGGACCACGTGGTTGATCCCGCGGCGCTTGAACTGCTCGCTGAGCATCTCGGACACCTCGACCGAGACGGTGCCGACGAGGATCGGCTGCCCGGTCTCGTGACGTTCGGCGATCTCGTTGACGACCGCCTTCCACTTGCCCTCCCTCGTCTTGTAGATCTGATCGTTCTGATCGTCGCGGACCATGTCCCGGTTGGTCGGGACCTCGACCACGGGCATCTTGTAGATCTTCATGAACTCGGTGGCCTCGGTGAGCGCAGTGCCGGTCATGCCGCTGAGCTTGTCGTAAAAGCGAAAGTAGTTCTGGAGCGTGATCGTCGCGAGCGTCTGGTTCTCCTCCTTCGGCGCGACGCCCTCCTTCGCCTCGACCGCCTGGTGCAATCCGTCGGACCAGCGCCGGCCCTCGAGGATGCGGCCGGTGAACTCGTCGATGATCATCACCTCGCCG
>DATFLZ010000056.1:0-7757 GCA_035267205.1 Solirubrobacterales bacterium
GCAGCGCCGGCTCGCGACCCGCGGCCGCGGGTCGCGAGCCGGCGCTGCTAACGATGGGCGCCGTGGAGCCGCCCACCGAGACATCCCCGTCGACCCAGCGTCCCCCCCGCCCGCGCCGAGGGGACGAGCTCGAGCTCGAGATCAGCTCGCTGGCACAGGGCGGGCGTGGAGTCGCGCGGACCGAGGGCGGCTTCGTGATCTTCGTCGCCGGCGGGCTCCCCGGCGATCGCGTCCGAGCGCGGGTCGGCAAGTCGAAGAAGTCGCACGCCGAGGCGACCGCGATCGAGCTGCTCGAGGCGGCTCCGGAACGTATCCCCGATCGCTGCGTCCATGGCTCCGAGCCCTGCCCCGGCAGCCCGTGGCAGGGGCTCCCCTACGAGCTGCAGCTGCGCCACAAGGAGCAGCAGGTTGCCGAGGCGCTCGAGCGCCTCGGCGGCTTCGAGGACATCGAGCTCGAGCCGATCACCGAGGCGGTCGAGCAGTGGCGCTACCGGAACAAGCTCGAGTACTCCTTCGGCCCCGACCGCGATGCGCGGGCCGGAGTAGCCCTCGGCTTTCATGCCCGCGGGCGCTGGGACCGCACGGTCGACGTCGACGACTGCCTGCTCGCCTCCGAGGCCAACAACGCCGCCCGCAACTCCGTCCGCGAGTGGGCCCGGGACGAGGTCATCCCCGCCTACGACCCCGGCACGCGGGTCGGCGTGCTGCGCAACCTCGTCGTCCGCGACGGGCGCCGCACCGGCCAGATCCAGACCCGGCTGGTCACGACCCCGTCCTCGATCCCGGAGCCGCCGACCGACCTGCACACCGTGATCGAGGGCGACCGTGGCAGCACCAACGGCCCGACCGGCGTCCTCGGTGATGAACGCCTTCGTGAGCGCCTCTGCGACCTGGATCTATCGGTATCCCACGACGCCTTCCTGCAGACCAACACCGAGACCGCCGAGCGCCTGTACGGGGTGGCGCGCGAGTACGCCTCCCTGTCCGGCGACGAGCGCCTCTTCGACCTGTTCTGCGGAGTCGGGACCATCGGGCTGTCGATGGCTTCGGACGCGGGCGAGGTCTGGGGCGTCGAGTCGGTGGCGGACGCCGTCACCGACGCCGAGGCCAACGCGAAGGCGAACGGCGTCACGAACGCCCGCTTCCGCACCGCCGACGCGCGGCTGGGAATCCGGCCACTCGTGGAGGAGGCGGGAAAGCCCGACGTCGTCGTGATCGACCCGCCCCGCGCCGGCCTCTCCCAGAAGATCGTGCGCCGCGTGCTGGAATGCGAGGCGCGGCGAATCGTGTACGTCTCCTGCAACCCGACGACGCTCGCTCCCAACGCTCGGCAGATGGTCGACGACGGGGGCTATAGGCTCCTGCGCGCAAGGCCCGTGGACATGTTCCCGCAGACACCCCACATCGAGTGCGTCGCGCTCCTGGAGAAGCGATGAGCCCATCGCGCGACGATCAGCGCCGCGGCTTCGGCGTCGCCGCCGGGCTCGACCCGGAGGTCGCGACGCCCCTGGCGAGCCGCTGCGCCGAGCTCGGCTACGCCTCGATGTGGTCCAACGACCACCCTGCCGCCAGCGGCCTGGAGACCCTCCGCGACTTCGCCGCGGGTTCCAGCGAGGTCGAGCTGGGAGTCGGGGTGCTGGCCCTCGACCGCAACCCGCCGGCCGAGATCAACGCCAAGATCGAGGAGTGCGGGCTCGATCGGAGCCGCCTCTGGATCGGCGTCGGGGCAGGCTTCTCGAAGAAACCGCTCACGAAGATGCGCGAGTCGCTCGACGAGCTCCGCGAGACGATCCCCGGGGTTCGCCTCGTGCTCGCCGCAATGGGTCCGAAGATGTGCGCGCTCGCGGGCTCCGCCTATGACGGCGCCTTCTTCAACTGGATGACGCCGGAGTTCGCCGCGGGGGCCCGAGCTCGGGTCGAGGATGGCGCCCGGGAGGCGGGCCGTGAGACACCGCCGATCTTCGGCTACGTCCGCACCGCGGTCGGCGCCGACGCCGAGACCCGCCTCGCCAAGGAGGAGGGCTTCTACCGGGACCTCCACGACGGCTACCGAAACCACTTCGAACGCCTGGGCGAACCGCCGGGAACGGTGGGCGTCCAGTCGGAGCGCGAGGAAGAGATCAGCCCGGCCCTCGAGCGCTACGAGCCCCTGGACACGATCGTGGTCCGAGGCCTGGCCAGCGCCAAGCTCGACGCTATGGACCGGGTAGCCACGGCCGCCGCACCTGCGCGCTGATCGGAGCCGCGCCGCGAAGGGCGGTTGTGGTGCTTCTTATGCGGGAGCGTGGGTTCGGCCGAGGGCTCGGGCCGCGGGGCGGCAGCGGTTGCAGAGAGGGAGCGTGACCCTCCGGCCGATCGAGGCGAGGCTGTCTCCTCCAGTGGCCGAGCGGTCAATCTGCCCCGCCTGTCGGCCGAAAGTGACCGCTCGGCGCCGCGCCCGTCAGCGGTTCCGCGGAACCGGGAGGCGTTCGCTGCTGCGAGGGGCGCAAGGAACGTAGGAATCCTCGCCGGGCCGTCGCTCTTTTCGACGTTGCTCCCACATGGCGCAAGCTTCGTAGGAAGTTGGGCCTCATGCGAGACCCTTCCTACGTTCCTCGCGGCCTGCCGGCTTCGCTCGACGTGCGGCTGGGATCGCTCCCCTCACCGCGAGGAGCCCGGCGGGCGGTCCGGGTGCTTTGGGCGAGGAGCACGGCTCCCACGAGCTTCCTCACCAGACAGACCCAGCCCCTCAGCGGGGCTCGAGGATGACGACCGGGATCCTGCGGTCGGTCTTTTCCTGGTACTCGTCGTAGGGCGGCCAGACCTCGGTCAGTTGCGGCCAGAGGCGCTCCCGCTCGGCGTCGTCGGCCTCGCGCGCCCGGACGTCCCACTTGTCGCCATCCACCTGCACGGTGGTGTCGGGATTTGCCCGGAGGTTGATCCACCAAGCCGGGTACTTCGGGTGTCCGCCCTTCGAGGCGACGATCACGACGTTCTCGCCGTCGCGGACGTAGATCAACGGGCTCGTGCGGTGCTGCCCGCTCTTGCGGCCGACGTGGTCGACCAGGCAGCACGGCGCCCCCTTGAGGAACTTGCGCCCGACCTTGCCACCGGTGGTCCGATAGGCGGCGACGTGGACCTTGGTGAAGCCGTTGAAGAGCTTCCAGCCCGCCCGATCGAGTCCACTCGCCATCGCCGCGCAGTATCGCACCCTCGCCCGAGGCCGGGTCGGGCGCTCAGCGGCGTCCTCGGAGGGCCCGGAGCGGCGCCGTCAGCCGCCAGCTCAACGAGCTCTGCACGCGCTCGAGCTGGGCTTCGAGCTCCTCGCGCGACCGGCCCTCACCCGCCGTTCCGGGGCCGGCGGTCGCCGGCCGGAACTCGAGCGGCGCGCTGCCCTCCGGGCCGAGCGTGAACTCGATCGCGCCGAGCGTGCCCGCCGCGATCTCGTCACCGACGACGACCGCGGCCAAGCCGCCCCACGCCTGACCCGCGACGAGGCCGGACTCGACGACCCGCCCGGCCACCAGGTCGAGCTCGACCGCTCCCACCCCGGGACGCGAGGCGGGGTCAGCAGCCTCGATCCCGGCCCGCACCTCGGGATTGAAGGAATCGTGCAGAAGGATCAGGCCCGGCCCGAACGCCTGGGAGTCGAGCAGTGCCTCGAGGTCGGCGCGGACGCCGGCGGCCGAGTGGTCGCCGTCCACGAGCGCGAGGTCGACGCGCTTGCCCTGCCCGCGGAGCTCGGCGAGCAGCCGGGGAAGCACCTCTCGGCTGTCGCCCAGGTGGAGCTCGGCGTTCTCGGGGATCGAGCGGAGGCGCTCGCCGGTGAGATCGATCGCGTGCACCTCGGCGCTGTGTGCTGCGATCCGCTCGAGGCTGCCGCCCTGAGCGGTGCCGATCTCGATCGCAACCGAAGGCCGGAGCAGGCCGAGGATCCCCTCGAGGGCCAGCCGCTCGCCGTGCAGCAGCTGCCAATCCCGGCGGGCCAGGATCCGGCCGAGACGCTCCCGGCCGCTGTCGGTCGCATCGCTCACGACTTCAAGCCCTTGACCTGATCCCGGATCGCACGCAGCGCCCGCTCGCCCTGATCGGTGTCGAAGATCGCCTGGGCGTGGGCGCTGCCCGGAAGCAGCAGCGCCTCGTTGCCGTCCCCGGGCGCGGTCTCGGCCAGCGCGACCGACTCCCCGGCCACCGCCTCGTCCTCGCTCGCGATCAGCAGCTTTGGCTGCGGGCCGAGCCCGGGCACGGTCGAGTTCAACGAGAGCGTGATCAGCTGGTCGGTGAGCGCCGGGCGACGATTGAGCGCGACGAGCGACGCGTCGGCGCCCGCGCTCGCCCCGATCAGGGTCACGGTCTCCGCGCCCAGGTCCGCGCGGAGATACTCGACCGCAGCGACGATCTCGTCCGGATCGATTCCCTCGAGCGCGACAACGAGGCTCCCGTCCTCGGCCAGCACCTCCGCCTGCGGCTGCCAGCTGGCCGCATCGAACGCGGCACCGTGGGCGAGCAGCACGGCGCGGCGGCCCTCGCCCCAGATCAGCGCCTCGCCCGCGCCCGGGATCGAGACCCGCTCGCCGCTCGCCGGACCGCCGTCGGCCGACGGGACCGGGGCGCCTGACTCGCCGGAGTCGCCACCGCCCCCCGCCCCTCCGCAGCCGGCGAGCGCCAGCGCGAGAAGCGCGCACGCGGCAGTCAGGGACGGTCTCCGCGTGGGTCGGCGCATGGCCTGACCGTACCGGGGCGCGCCCATCCACGGTCGAGTCCGGCGACAAGCCCCACCGAGCGCATATCATTCAGCCGGACGGGAGCGATGAGCAGGCGGCCGAAGCCAAATAGAGGGCGCGCGAAGCGCGGCCGGCGCTCGGCGCAGGGTGCCGGGATGCTCGCGCTCGCGGCGATCTCGCTCGCCGTCGGCCCATCGACGGCCGCGGCAGCCGGCCCAGCCGACGTCGACATCACGACGCGGCCGGCCCTCTACCCGGACTTCCGGCCCGACGTCCGCAGATACATCACCCGCTGCACGGACGACCCGGTCAAGGTGATCGTTGCCGCGCGCAAGCGGATCAAGACCCGGATCGATAGGAATCCGTCGCGCCGCGGCGAGTTCAGGAAGAAGGTCAGCCTCGAGCCGGGAGCCGCCTTCCGGATCCGCACCTCCGAGCGCGGCAAGCGGTCCTCACGCTCCAAGTACAGGATCCGCTGCCTGCCCGAGGACTTCCCCGAGTGGGAATTCGAGCGTAACGCGGCCCCGGATGCGAAGTGGCTGCTGACCACCTACGGCGGCTACGTGATGATCCTCGATCGGCGCGGAACCCCGGCGTGGTGGTTCGGGTCGGCCCGCAATCCCGTGGACGCGCATCTGCTGCCCGGCGACCGCCTTGTGTGGGGTTACCGCGAGCCCAATCCGCCCAGGTCTTATGAGATCCGCACCTTGGACGGCGAGCGCGAGCGCGAGCTTCGAACTGTCGGCACCCCCACCGACGCCCATGACATCCAAGAGCTGCCGAACGGGAACTACCTGATGATGAGCTATAAGCGGCGCGAGGGGGTCGACATGTCGGCCTTCGGCGGGCCGACCGACGGCGCCGTCCAGGACGCCGAGCTGCAGGAGCTCACTCCCTCAGGCGAACTGGTCTGGTCCTGGAACAGCAAGGACCACATCGCGCTCGAGGAGACCGGCCGGTGGTGGTCGATGATCGAGCCGGCCGGGGACAACGGCGCCTACGACATCGTCCACATCAACTCAGCCGAGCAGGTCGGGGGCTCGATTGTCCTCTCCACGCGCCACACCGACGCGATCTACAGCATCGACCGCGCGAGCGGCGAGATCGAGTGGAAGCTCGGCGGCACCGACACGCCCGAGAGCCTGACGGTCCTCGGCGATCCGCACGGCGGCTATCCGCTGGGCGGCCAGCACGACGCGCGCCTGCTCGGGAAGACCGGCTCGGTGCTGACCGCGTTCGACAACGCCCACGCGCTGCCGCGTCCGCCGCGTGGAGTCCGCTACCGGCTCGACCTGACGGCGCGGACCGCGCGCCTCGTTGACTCGGTCGCCGATCCGGCCGTCGAGGACACCTTCTGCTGCGGCAGCCACCGGCGGGCCGGCGACGGCGGCTCGGTCGTGAGCTGGGGCGGCACGCCAATGGCCACCGGCTTCGATCCCGACGGATCGGTCCGCTGGCGCCTGGAGATGCTGGCCGACCCCGGGAACCCGCTGTACCGGATCGTGCCGCTGCCGGACGACTCGCTCGGCTCGCGGCAGCTGCGGCGCGCGATGAACGGGATGCAGCCGCACGACGGCCGCGTCTCGGCCCGGATCGCGAAGGCGCAGCTCCGCCGCAACGGCTCGACGGTGGTCGTCAAGGTCCGCGGGCGCGAGTTCCTCACCGCATCGGCCTCGGGCTCCCTCAGAATCGAAGGGAGCCGTTACCCCCTCGGCCCGGACGAGACTAAGGCCAAGGCCGGCAAGACCGCGCGGTTGAAGCTCGAGCCCCAGGCCGGCGCGACGAAGATCGCCCGCCTGCTGGGCGACGGAGCGACGGCCCGCGCCCGGATCAAGCTCGTGCTCCGCGACCGCCGTCTGAACAGGCGGGTCGAGAAGCTGGTCGTCAGGGCCGGCGGCGGCTAGCGACCGGGCCCTACTCGCCGTTCAGCGTCGCGATCACCCGTCTCCCGCTTGCGTGGTCGCGGTGCTCGCAGAGGTACACGCCCTGCCAGGTGCCCAGCGCCGGACGGCCATCCCTGACCGGCAGCAGCAGCGATGGCCCGATCAGCACCGCCTTGACGTGCGCCGGCATGTCATCGGGTCCCTCGTCGGAGTGGAGCCAATGCCCCCCGCCCTCCGGCACGACATCCGTGAACCACGTCTCGAGGTCACGGCGTACGTCGGCGCTCGCGTTCTCGTTCAGGGCGAGGGACGCCGAGGTGTGGAGGATGTGGAGATGCAGGAGGCCAGCCCGGCACCCGGCGAGCTCGGGCAGCGCTTCCTCCAGCTCCCGCCCGACCAGGTGAAAGCCCCGCGAGCGAGGCTCCAGGGCAATCTCACGCTGCACCCAGATGACCGCTCACCTCCCAGCCGGGCCCGCTGTCGATTCCGTGCTCACGAGCCGCGCGAGTGTAGACCGCCGGCAGCCGATGCCGGCCGCTAAGGTGATTTCGGATGCTGAAGCTGGGCAAGGGAAGGAGGCGCAGCCGCGAGGCGATCGCGACGGCGACCGAGCTGCAGGCCGCGGGTGATCACCTACGGGCTCTCGAGGTGCTGACCGAGGCGAACCGTGAACGCCACGATCCCGAGCTCGAGCGGATCCTCGTTCGGGTCCGGAACCGCGCCTTCGCGAACCTGCCGGCCGACGCGCGCCCGATCCCGGAGCCCGACGGCAGCCAGATGGAGCTGCGTGACGGGCTGCCCAACGTCACCGCCGACCGGCTCAGCGCGGGTCGGCTGCGGCACGCCATCTCGGAGCACGGAGCCATGGTCGTCAGGGGCCTCGTTCCCGACCAGGCCCGCCTCGGGGAGCTCCGCAGCGGGGTGGACCGAGCCTTCGATGCGCGCGAGCGGGCCGGGGCCGGCTCCGAGCGCGGAGATGATGACCCCTGGTACCGGCAGTTCGAGCCGGAGCCCGAGTACGAGCTCGCCGTCGGCTTCGGCCGGCAGTTCGTCAACGCCGGCTCCGGCGTGTGGCTCGCCGACTCGCCGCGGATGCTCTTCGAGCTCACCGAGGCGTTCGAGGCGGCCGGACTGCGAGATCTGATCGGCGACTACCTCGGGGAGCGCCCGG
>DATFLZ010000057.1:0-11511 GCA_035267205.1 Solirubrobacterales bacterium
GACCACGAGGCCCGCGGCCACACGACGCTCTAGCCACGCCACTGAGCACCGGCCGAAAGCGACGATCTGTCGAGGTCGGGAGGTCGCAGCCTCGCGGGTCTGGCGAGGCTCAGGCGTCGCCAATCAAGGAAGCGGCCGACGCCGTGTGCGGCCAGCACACAAGTCGGCCGATGACGCCGAGTGGCGGCGACTGAGGCCGCCAGATTAGTAGCGGTAGTGGTTGGGCTTGTAGGGGCCCTCGACCGGGACGCCCAGATAGGCGGCCTGCTCCTCGCTGAGCTCGGTGAGCCCGACTCCCAGGGCATCCAGGTGGAGGCGGGCGACCTTCTCGTCGAGGTGCTTGGGCAGCACGTAGACCTGGAGGTCGTAGTCGTCGTTCTTGCCGTAGAGCTCGATCTGGGCGATCACCTGGTTGGTGAACGAGTTGGACATCACGAAGGACGGGTGTCCGGTCGCGTTGCCGAGGTTCAGCAGGCGGCCCTCGGAGAGCATGATGATCGAGTGGCCGTCGTCGAAGCGCCACTCGTGCACCTGCGGCTTGATCTCGATCTGCTCGGCGTCATCGGCGCCCTCGAGCCCGGCGATGTCGATCTCGTTGTCGAAGTGGCCGATGTTGCCGACGATCGCCTGATGCTTCATCCGCCGCATGTGATCCGCGGTGATGATGTCCTTGTTGCCGGTCGCGGTGATGAAGATGTCAGCTGTCTCGACAACGTCGTCGAGCCGCTGCACGTCATAGCCCTCCATCGCCGCCTGCAGCGCGCAGATCGGGTCGATCTCGGTGATCGTGACCCGAGCGCCCTGGCCGCGCAGTGAATCGGCGCAGCCCTTGCCGACGTCGCCGAAGCCGCAGATCACGGCGGTCTTGCCGCCGATCATCACGTCGGTGGCGCGGTTGATCCCGTCGATCAGCGAGTGGCGGCAGCCGTAGAGGTTGTCGAACTTCGACTTGGTCACCGAGTCGTTGACGTTGATCGCGGGGAAGAGCAGGTCGCCGGTCTGGGCGAACTGGTACAGCCGCCCGACGCCGGTCGTGGTCTCCTCGGTGACGCCCTTGACGCTCTCGCCGATCTTGGTCCAGCGCTCGGGATCCGCCTCGAGCGAACGCTTCAGCAAGCGCAGCACCACGCGCATCTCCTCGGAGTCCGCCGACTCGGGATCGGGCACGGCGCCGGCCTTCTCGTACTCGGTCCCCTTGTGGACGAGCAGCGTCGCGTCGCCACCGTCGTCGAGGATCATGTTCGGGCCATCGCCGTCGGGCCACACCAGCGCCTTCTCGCAGAGGTCCCAGTACTCCTCGAGCGTCTCGCCCTTCCAGGCGAAGACCGGGATCCCCTTGGGGTCCTCCGGAGTTCCGTCGGGACCGACGGCGACCGCGGCGGCCGCGTGGTCCTGGGTGCTGAAGATGTTGCAGGAGGCCCAGCGGACCTCGGCGCCGAGCGCTGTCAGCGTCTCGATCAGGACGGCGGTCTGCACCGTCATGTGGAGCGAGCCGGTGATTCGCGCGCCGGCCAGGGGCTGCGCGTCGGCGAACTCGCGCCGGGTGCTCATCAGGCCGGGCATCTCGTGCTCGGCCAGGTCGATCTCCTTGCGGCCGAAGGCGGCGAGGCTGAGGTCGGCGACCTGGAAGTCGTGGGCGGTCTCGGTGGCGGTGCTGGGGTTCATGCGTTGAATCTCCTTGGTCGTTCAGAGCAGCTGCGGCATCGATGCCGGGGGCGCGGGGGACTGAAGTGTTGCAACCCGTGTGGGTCGCGCTCGCGCACCCCGAACCGTAGCGGGCAGCGGGCCGGATGCGTCATCAACCACCTGCGGGAGCCGCCCGGCGCCCGGATCAGCGCCAGAATCTCCGGGGTGAACCCACGCGGGCGGCGGCGGCGTCGCGAGCTTCGCGGTGTCCTAGCCGGAGCCACAAACCGCCGAGGTGACCGTCGGATCGCTCGGCAGGAAGGTGACCCTAGTTATCCCCCGCGTCGTCCAGCAGCGACTTGTCGATCAGCCATTCGACCGGCGCGAGGTCGTCGGTGTAGACCTCGCCGCCGTCGAGGCGGGGCTCGATCTTGGCCGCCTCGGTGGCGGCGATCGCCCGGAGGTCAGGAGGTAGGTCGGGGAGCGCGTCGATCAGGCGGTCGCCGGAGGCCGGGCCCTCCGAGCCGAGCAGCAGAGTGTTGGTCGGCTCCTTCGGGTCGCGGATCACGGTCGGGAAGACCTCGGCCATGGTCCGGCCGAGGACTTTCTCGAGGTCGTCGTTGCCCTCCGGATGCCCGGCGTTGACGATCACCACGCCTCCGGGCGCGAGCTTCTCCTTGATCAGGTCGAAGAACTCCTCGGTCGCCAGATAGAACGGGATGTAGGGCTGGCGGTAGGCGTCGACCATGATCACGTCGTAGCCGCCCTCGCTCTGCCGCAGCCAGGGGCGGGCGTCGGCGGTGTGCGTGGTGAGGTTCGGGTTTTCGTCCATCGCGAAGAAGCGGTTGCCGACCTCGTGCAGCTCGCCGTCGATCTCCACGCCGTCGATCTCGGTCGCGGGGAAGTACTTGCCGTAGGCCCGGGCGGTGGTCCCCGCGGCGTTGCCGAGGATCGCCATCCGCTCGGGCGGCTCCGAGCGCCCGGCGAAGGGCAGCACCAGGTAGCCGTCCCAGACGTTGTCGGTGAGCACGGTGCCCGGCCTGTACAGCGAGTGCACGGCCTGACCCTCGTTGAGCTCGAGCACCCGGTCGCCGTCGTCCTGCTCGATCACCCGCACGTACTGGTTCTCGGTCTCGGTCTCGAACAGGATCTCCCCGTTCTCGGTTCCCTTGACCGTCCCGACCGGGATCGCGAGGGTGAGAAAGAGCGCTGCCGGGATCGCGAAGAAGCGCCTGCCTAGAGAAACGACGGCGATCGTGGCGATGACGGCGGCGAAGATGATGAAGGTGCGCTGGGTCCCGACCAGGGGAATCAGGAGCAGCGCCGAGACCCACGTACCGAGCAGGGAGCCGGCGGTCGAGAGCGCGTACAGCCTCCCCGAGACCGTGCCGGAGTGCTCGACGTCGGGCACGGCCAGGCGGATGGCGTAGGGAGCCGCCGCGCCGAGCAGCGTCACGGGGACGGCGAGCAGGAAGAGCACGCCGAACAGCGAGCCGACGAAGGCGCCGGCCTCGATCGAGTCGAGCGCACCGACCGAGATGTCGAACAGGGGGCGGGCGATGAGCGGGACGATCGCCAGCATCACCGCGGCGGCCAAGACCATGAGCGACATCCCGCGCAGGTGGGGATGGCGGTCCGCGATCTTGCCGCCGAGCCAGTAGCCGATGCTGAGCGCGACGAGGACGATCCCGATCGTGTTGGCCCAGACGATCGTCGAGGCGCCGAAGAACGGAGCCATCAGCCGCGCTGCGGCGATCTCCGCGCCCAGCGTCCCGGTGCCGACGACGAACACGAAGAAGTAGAGGAAGCGGTTGCTGTTGGTGGGGTCGGTCATGAGTCCGGGGTGGCGCCAATCCGCTCGCGGAGCCGCTCGCCCTGGCCGGCGGCCACGGCGCGCCCCGCGCGCTCGGGGTCGAGCGCGATCCCGCGATCGGCGGCGTAGTCCAGCAACTCCTGCCGCTCGATGTCCTGCCGCGCCCAGAGAAAGAAGAGCCAGGTGAGGGTCGCGAGGGTGACGACGGTGCTCTCGAACATCATCACGATCCCGGCCCACCCCTGGTCGGAGAGCGGCTCGACGCCGCGGGCGAGCTGGCTCGGCTCGTAGTCGGGATAGAGCGGGGATCCCGACCACATGAGCACGTTGGCGAGCACGGTTCCGACGAGGCGGACGGCGATGACGTAGATGACCTTTGCTCCATTACCGAACCATGCGGGCTTCGGCAGCGGGCCGATCAACGAGAGCCAGATCCCGAGGCCCGCGAAGAGGAAGGTGGCGTGCTCGATGCCGTGCAGCAGCGGCGAGTCGAAGGTCGCCGCCTGATACAGCGCCGGAATGTGCCAGACGTAGAGGATCGCCGCCCAGAGCACGAACGAGACGATCGGGTGGGCGAGCGCCCTGATCCAGCGCAGCCAGCGCACAGCGAGCACCGGCTGCAGGATCGGCCCGGTCAGGCCGAGGACGAGTAGGAGCGCGGCGATGTCGATGATCAGCAGGTGCTGGACCATGTGACCCGTGATCAGCTCCTCCGCGAGCTGCTCCAGGGGCGAGGCGATCGCAACCACGAGCACGACGATCCCGGCGGCGAAGCTCGCCAGGCGCCAGGTGGGCAGCGGGCGGCCTTGCACCGCGAGGCGCGAGGCGCGAATCGCGTAGGCGATCCCCACGGCTGCAAGGCTCGCGGAGGCGAGCGTCTCGAGGGCGAACATCGTCGCCGAGGCTAGATCATCGAACCCGCCGGCCGGCCCGTCCGGCCGAGCTAAGAGGGCCCGATTTATCCCGCCCGTTTCAGCCTACAGCGGCCACCGGCAGGCAGCGTCAGGGCCGATCGCTCTGTCCGTCCGGAACCTGCGGCCCGGCGTCCGGGCCGGGATCGCCGCCGCCGGCCGCGATCCGGAGTCGCTCGAGGTAGTGGATCCAGCCGATCTCGTGCTGGTCTGCGGACGGGCCGCTGAGCTTGTGATGGCGCAGCATCACCCGGGTGCCCTCCCCCGTCGGCTCCAGATCGACCTCGACAGTGCTCGTGCCGGGCTTTACCAAGGTGTCGTCGTGGTCCCAGCCCCAGCTGAACACGACGCGGCGCGGCGGGTCGACCTCCACGAACTCACCGAGGATGTTGAAGCCGATGTCGAGCTCGACCCGGTAGACGCCTCCCGGCTCTGGACTGAGCGTCGCCCGCTCGCCCATCCAGTTGACGATCCGGCTCGGGTCGGTGAAGTAGGGAAAGACGGTCTCCGGCTCGGCCTCGACCAGGACCGAGCACTCGACCGGCGCCGGGTCGCCGTCACCGGCGCCGCCGGGGATCCCGGGCTCAGTTGTCATTTACAGCCCCGCTGCGTTGCTCGGCCTCGGCCGCGAGCTTCAGCGACTCGAGGCCCTCGCCCCAGAAGCCCTGCAGGTAGTCGCCGAGCTCGGCGATGCGATCGGGGATGGCCGCGTACATGCGACGGGCGCCCGCGCGGCGTTCGCTGACCAGGCCGGCCTCCTTCAGCACGCCGAGGTGCTGTGAGATCGCCGGGCGACTGACGTCGAAGTGCGCCGCCACGTCACCGGCGCTCAACTCGCGCTCGCCGACGAGTCGCAGGATCTCGCGGCGTCGAGGCTCGGCGAGAGCCTTGAGGGTTGCGTCGGCGTCGATCATCGCCTCCTGATGTTAGCCCCCGCTTACGACCGACCCGGGGCCGCAGCCTCAGGCCGCGACGCCCTCGACCTCGAGGAGCTTGCGCTTGACCGGCAGGCCCCCGCCGTATCCGCCCAGCGCACCGCCCTTGCGCAGGACGCGGTGGCAGGGCACGACCACCGGAATCGGGTTGGCGCCGAGGGCGCTGCCGGCGGCGCGGAAGGCGCGCGGGCTACCCGCGGCCGCGGCGACCTCGGCGTAGGTGCGGGTTTCGCCGAACGGAATGCGCGCGGTTTCGGTGAGCACGTCGCGGACGAAGCCGGACGTCAGGCTCCAGTCGAGCGGCACCTCGAACCTGCGCCGGTCGCCGTCGAAGTATTCGTCGAGCTCCCGCTTGAGCGGGTCCAGCCTGGAGGGCGCCTCGAGCACCCGCGGGCCGACGGCCCTTGCGAGGCCTTCGAGGATGTCCTCGTGATCGGAGCTCTCCCAGCCGACCCGGATCAGGCCGCGCTCGGTCGTGGCCGCCAGCAGCGTCCCGATCGGCGAGTCGATCTCCGCGTAGGCGACCTCGACGAGCCCCTCCTTCTCCGCCCGCCTGGCGAGGGCGGCGCCGAGCCTGTCGGTGATCTCGGGACCGGGGTCAGTCCCCGCCCGGATCGTCTCGCGCGCCTCGCCGTCCAACTGACTGTCTCCAACGGCCATCAGGCCACCTCCTCGGCTCGCTCTGCTCTCAGCTTCGTGATCCCCTCGTGGGCGCTCCTGCGGGCTGCGGCCTCGCTGCAGCCGAGGACGCTCCCGATCTCCCGGTAGCGGAGATCGAGCCCGTAGCGGAGCAACAACGCCGCCCGCTGCTTCTCGGGCAGCCCGGCGACCTCACCCCAGATCCCGGGATCCAAGCGATCCGCGAGCTCCGGAGCCGGCAGCGACTCCACGCCGCCAACAGGCTCCGGCCGCCTCGCCCCGGCCCGCCGCAGGTCGAGCGCCTTGCGCCGCGCGATCGCGAGCAGCCAGGCCCGTGGATGGCGGCCGTCGAAGCCGTCGTAGGCGCGCAACGCGGCGATGAACGTCTCTTGAGCGCAGTCCTCGGCGTCGTCGACGCCCACCATGCCCCGGAGGAATCCCGTCACTGCGCCGGCGTGCTCGGTGACGAGACGCTGGAAGGGTGGTAGGGCTGCTGCTGGGGTCATCTACTCTCGATAACGACGGGCGGGCGCAAAACGTGAGGTCGGCTCGACGGCCGGTCCGGGTTCTAGTCTTGCGGCGATGGCGGAACCAGGCGTACCGAGGCGCGACTTCGAGTCTCCGGGCACTCCGAAGTTCGCGATCCTCTCGGTCGACGGGGGCGGCATCCGTGGCCTGATCCCGGCGCTCGTGCTGGCGCGGCTCGAGCGACTCGTCGCCGACCGCAGGCCCGGCGCGACGCTGACCTCGGGCTTTCAGCTGATCTCGGGGACCTCGACCGGCGGCCTGATCGCGCTCGGCCTGACGACGCCCGACGCGGAGGGCAAGCCGGCGCTCGACGCCCGGGCGATGGTCGACCTCTACCGTGGTCCGGAGGCCCAGGAGATCTTCAGCCGCCCGCCGCTCGAGCGCCTGCCGGTGATCAACAGGGCAAGCGACCTGCTCGACCCCCGCTACGGGCTCGACGGCCTGCGGGCGGTGCTGGAGGACCGCTTCGGGGATCGCACCCTCGCGGAGGCGCTGAGCGGCGTGCTGGTCTCCGCCTACGACATGCAGGCCCGCACGCCGCGCTTCTTCAAGCCCTGGAACTCCGAGGCCGCCGAGGTGACGGCGGTCGAGGCCGGGCTGGCGACATCGGCCGCGCCCACCTACTTCCCGGCGCTGGAGCTCGGCGAGGCGGCGCTCGTCGACGGCGGCGTGTTCGTCAACAACCCCACGATCGCCGCGACGATCGAGGCTCTGAAGCGCACCGAGGGGGATCCGCTCCGGCCCGAGGACCTGCTCGTGATCTCGGTCGGAACCGGCCAGCACGAGCGCGGCTACGACCCGGCGAAGGTGCGTGGCTGGGGTCAGGCCGGCTGGATCCTGCCCGGCCAGGGCGGCGAGCCGCCCCTGATCGGAGCGATGCTCGACGGCCAGTCCGACGCCTCTCACCACTGGGCTCACATCCTGCTCAACCACCGGCCGGGGACGCCGGTCGCGCGTGGGCCGGATCTCGGTGCCGGGCCGCGCTACTTCCGCTGGCAGGTCGAGCTTCCCGCCCCGCTGCCGCTGGACGGGGTCAGCGACGGGGACCTCGACCGGCTGACCGAATGCGGCGAGGCCCTGATCGAGGGCCGCGCCGCCGAGATCGAGGCCGTCGCGGCGGCCCTGGTCGCGGCGAGCGGCGACCCCTGAGCGGGAGCAGCTCCGGCGCGGGCCCTGCCGAGCGTCAGAGCTCCTCGGTGCGGATCGCCTGCTCGTCGGTGTCGTCGAACACGGGACGGCGGCGCCCGGCGGGCTCCCCCTCGGCCTCCTCGTCCTCGTCGTCCTCGTCGTCCGTGGCCGGCTCCTCGAGCGTGGCCTCCTCGGTCTCGGCGACCTCCCAGTCTCCCGTCTCGTAGACGTCGCCGGCCTCCGGCGAGGAGGTACCCGCATCCTCGGGCTCCGCGGCGTCTAGCACCGCCGTTCCGTCCTCGGATGCGTCCTCGACCGCGGGCGCTCCATCGGAGTCCAGGCCGATGAACTCGCTGGTGCCCTGGGAGGCGTCGCCGACCATGGAGCGGAGGTCGTCCTGCAGCTCCTCGATGCTGGCGATCACCTGCTCGCGGCGAGCGCGGAGCTTGTCGATCGAGGCCTCGACGCGGGATAGCTCCTCGCGGGCCTCGGTGACGGTCTGCTCGGCCTCCTGCTCGGCGGCGGCGCGCTTTGCCTCCGCGTCCGCCTCGGCCTCTTCGCGGAGCCGGGCGGCGTCCGCCTCGGCGGACTGCCTCGTTGCGGATTCGTGCTCGTCCGCGGCCTTCCTGGTCTCGCTCGCCTGCTCGTCCGCCTCGCGCTTGGTCTGCTCAGCCGCCTCCTCGCTCTCGGTTCGCAGCTTCTCGGCCGCCTCCCGCGCTTCGGCCCCCAGCCGCTCGGCACGCTCCTTGGCGGTGGTCGCGACCTCTGTGGCGGCCTGGCGGGCTCCGGCGAGGATCTCCTCGACCTTGCGCCCGACGCCGCTCAGCTCCGCGCCCTCGGGCAGGGCCTCCTGCTCGGCGGCGAGGCGCTCGAGCCGGTCGCCGAGCTCCTCGAGAAAGGAGTCGACCTGGTGGCGGTCGTAGCCCCATGCCCGCTTTGCGAAGCCGGGCTCCTTGAGGCTCTCGATCATCTCGGGATTCGTCACATCTGCTCCTGGGATTGCTTGGCCGTCTGCGGCTCAGAGTGTAGGCGGGCTAGGGTCCGCCGATCGCAGCTAGCGCACTCCCCACATGAACGATGAGGCCACGGAGGGGCTCGGCAGGGGCCCCGACGGGCGGCCGCGCTGCTGGTGGTGCCTCGGTGACCGCGAGTACATCGACTACCACGACCGGGAGTGGGGCCGGCCGGTGCACGACGAGCGGCGGCTGTTCGAGATTCTGAGCCTCGAGGCGTTCCAATCGGGCCTCTCGTGGTTGACGATCCTCCGCAAGCGCGAGGGCTTCCGAGCCGCGTTCTCGAGGTTCGAGATCGAGAGCGTCGCCGCCTTTGGAGATCCGGACATCAAGCGCCTCCTCGACGACGCTGCGATCGTCCGGCACCGCGGCAAGATCGAGGCGACGGTCGCCAACGCTCGGGCGGCCGCCGAGCTGCGGGCGCGGGGAGACTCGCTCAGCGACCTGCTCTGGGGGTTTGCCCCAGCGGTCAGCGGCGTCCCGGCCCGCGCTGGCGACCTGGCCCCCTCAACGCCGGAGTCCATCGCGATGTCGAAGGAGCTCAAGCGCCGGGGCTTCCGATTCATCGGCCCGACGACCGCCTATTCCGTGATGCAGGCGGCGGGCCTGGTCAACGACCACCTCGCCGGCTGCGCGCTCCGGCGTCGATCGCCCGAATAGACTCCGGCCACCGAGGAGGCGGCAGGTCGCCGCACGCGTAAGCCAGACACAGGAGACGCGGAGATGGAAAAAGTGATTCTCCACCGGTGCCCCTCCCACTAAAGGGGGAGTGGCATGGATGTCACGCGGTCGAGAAGGCCCTCGAGGAGCAGAACGTGGCCTTCGAGGTCCGCAAGGTCCCGCTCCGGCGCTCGAAACGAGCCGATGTGATCGCGGCCAGCGGCCAAGAGCTGGCCCCGACGATCGAATTCGCCGACGGAACCGGCTACCGCGCTGACGGTAAGGAGATGGCGGCGGAGATCCGCGCCGGCAGGCTCTTCGAACACCGCGGCACGACCCCGGAGCCCAAATAGGCCCGGCGGGACCGCGAGAGGTGAGCGACGGGGCTCGAACCCGCTTCGCCGGCCTCACAGCGCGCCCTCAGCCGCGGTGCAGGCGGCGCCCGGATCAGCCGGGCCCGGGTGGGCGGGGCCAGGACCAGCGCGGAACTCGACGGGGCCGCGGCAGAAGGGACCCGGCGTCAGGTGGTCCGTTTCGTGAGCGCGTACCTGCATTCGTTGGCAGCAGCATCATCGTGTCGGACGAAGACGTCATAGGTGTGCGCGAACGAAGCTCCATCGACCTGGATTCGGATGTGAGCGACTGTGTCGAGCGCCTCGATCCGGCCGGCAGAGTCGTTGAAGTCGATCGCGTCGAGTGTCGGGGGTCCGAGATCGCCGGGATCGGTCCAGACTCTCTGCTTGAAGAACAAGATGTTCTCCAGGCTCGTGTACTGCACGGTCGCGCCCTCGGCGTCCGTGCAGCCGAGCTCGAGCTTGCCCTCGTCGGCCTCGGTGACCTCATCGAGGGGGTCGCCCTCGCTCTGCAGGAAGGCGATGTCGATCAGGTGCTCGCCGCCACCCCGCACCAGCTCGGACGAGTCGAGGCCATCGAGCGCGTCCGCGTCGCCCACCTTCCCGAGCGTGGACTCGTCGATGTCGGCTCCGGTCAGTGAGTCGTCGGCCACCTTCGCCGAGCCGACCGCGTTCTGGGCGATGTCATCGCCGGTGAGCGAGTCGTCGATCACGTCGGCGCCGGAGACAGCTTGGCCGTCCTCGAGGTGCTTGGACTTGAGCGTCTCCGACTTCACGTGGCGGCCCTTGATCGCGTCCTTGCTCAGCTCCTTGCCGCGGACCGCGCCCTTGTCGACGTGCCGGGACTTGACCGCATCCCGCGCCAGCTCCTTAGAGCCGACCGCGTTGCGCTTGACCGCCACCGCGGTCCCCGACATCGCCACCAGCAGCGCGATGAAGCTGACCACCAGCGCCGGCGACGGCCGCTTCCATCCCGAGTCGTGCATGTGCTCCCTTCCTCTCCGACGTCGCATTGGCCCCGCGAGCATCCTTGTCTCCTTGCGGACCGTAGCGGAGCGCGTCACGTGCAGCAACCGAATGCCCTTTCGGATCTCGATCCCCTTCACAGGTGAGGAGCCGAGGCCATGAGATGGGCGAGTGGGAGCGCCCGGTGGCCGATCGTCCCGATCTTCACCTACGGAGGGATGAGCTACGGGGAGATCGCCGGCGTGGGCTGAGGGCGCGCCGGACGGCCGCGCTGAGGCACCAACGCTTGGCCCGCCGCCTAGCCTCGTAGGACGCCTACGATGGCAAAGGGTGAGCGACGGGACTCGAACCCGCGACCACCTGGACCACAACCAGGAGCTCTACCAACTGAGCTACGCCCACCGCGAGAGGAGGGAATCTAGCGCGAGCGGGGATGGGCGGGATGGGCCCACCCAGAGACTCGGGCGGGCGGACCTCAGGTCGGGCGGCTACGGCGCGCCGCTGCCGGAGTTACCGACGTCGGCTCGCGCGACCGGCGCCTTCGTCAGCTCCGCGCTCGTCCGGCCCCGTCCGCGATGCCGAGGGATCCGCACCAAGAATCGCGGCGACGGTCTCGTCCGCGTCCTCGATGTCGAAGTCCCGTTGCAGGACCCAGGCGATCGACTCCGCGGTCCGCCCGACCGCATGCATCTGACGCACGAGCAGGTGCAGACCTTCGGAGGCCGGACCCGAGTCATCGATGGGCGCATCGGAGACATTCGACCGTTCCTTCGATCCGAGCTCGGCAGCGGTTCCTCCCGAAGGCTCCGGCGCGGAGTCCGGCGGAGCTTCCGGGGACACCGCGCCACGCCCATCCTCTTCGTCCACAGGGCCGGCGAGCCGGGCGAGCAGCTTGCTGAGGTCATGGCATTCGTTGGCAACGGCCTCGAGTCGATGCGC
>DATFLZ010000058.1:0-6428 GCA_035267205.1 Solirubrobacterales bacterium
AGCGGGGACACCAGATCTGGGGCGGTTCCGCGGAACCGCTGACGGGTGCGGCGCCGAGCGGTCACTTTCGGCCGGCAGGCGGGGCAGATTGACCGCTCGGCCACTGGACGAGGCAACCCGCATAGAAGAGCCAGCTTCCGAGACCGCGCTCCCCGTGACCGGCGGGGGGCTCTGGGACGCCTGGCGCCCGGTATGTGACGGCGGGGTCCGCCCTATGCGGTCGCCTCGGCGGCCTCGAGGCCCGCGGCTGAGCGGAGCGCGTCGGCGCGGTCGGTGCGCTCCCAGCTGAGATCGAGGTCGTCGCGACCGAAGTGGCCGTAGGCGGCGGTCTGCTGGTACATCGGCCGGTGCAGGTCGAGGTACTTGCGGAACGCGCCGGGGCGCAGGTCGAAGGTGTCGTTCACGGCGCTGGTCAGCTGCGCGTCGGAGACCTTGCCGGTCCCGAATGTCTCAACCATCAGCGAGAGCGGATGAGCGACGCCGATCGCGTACGCGAGCTGGATCTCGCAGCGCTCCGCAAGCCCCGCGGCGACCACGTTCTTGGCGACATAGCGCGCGGCGTAGGCGGCCGAGCGGTCGACCTTCGACGGGTCCTTGCCGCTGAACGCGCCACCGCCGTGGCGGGCGGCGCCCCCGTAGGTGTCAACGATGATCTTGCGGCCGGTGAGGCCGGCGTCGCCGACCGGGCCGCCGATCACGAAGATGCCCGTGGGGTTGACGAGGAACTCCTCCTCGAGCGCCTCGGGGTCGTACCGGTAGGCCTCCTCGGCGTCGAGCACAGGGGTCACGACCTCGTCCCAGAGGTCCTTCTTGATCTGCGTCCGATCGATGCCCGGGTCGTGCTGGGTGGAGATCAGGATCTTGACGATCTCGACCGGGCGCCCGTCCTCGTAGCGCACCGTGACCTGGGTCTTGGCGTCGGGGCGCAGGTAGTCGACGCCCCCGGCCTTGCGGACCTCGGCGATCCGGCGCGCGAGCGTGTGCGCGACCTGGATCGGCATCGGCATCAGAGCCTGGGTCTCGTTGGTGGCGTAGCCGAACATCATTCCCTGGTCGCCGGCTCCGTCGAGATCGAGCGGATCCTCGTCGGTCGGGTCGCTGCGGTGCTCGAGCGCGTCGTCCACGCCCGCGGCGATGTCGGCTGACTGCTCGTCGATGGCGGTCAGGACCGCGCAGGAGTCGCCGTCGAAGCCGAGACGGCCGTCGTTGTAGCCGATGTTGTTGATCGTCTCGCGGACGATGCTCGGGATATCGACGTAGGTGTCGGTCCGCATCTCGCCGCTGACGACCACCAGGCCGGTGTTCACGAGGGTCTCGCACGCGACGCGCCCCTCGGGGTCGTCGCGCATCACGGCGTCAAGCACGCCGTCGGAAATCTGGTCGCACATCTTGTCCGGATGGCCTTCGGAGACCGATTCGGAGGTGAAGAGGTACTCGTTGTCGGAGAGCTCGATCGTCTTTGTCATTGTCGCTCGTTGCCTCGTCTCTGTGTCGGGTGAGCGGGAGACCTTAGCCGGAATCCGCCCCGCGTTGCACGGCTCGGCCCTCAGCCCGGGTCTGCCCCCAGGGGGTCCTCGCCGAAGGCCGAGCGGCGCTCACCCGCGACCGTGACCCTCACATCGGTGGCCAGCTCCACGCGGGTACGGCGGACCGCGATGCCGATGCGATCGATCGTGCGCAGGTCCTGTGCGAATCGCGCGTAGTCGGGGTCCTCGGCGAGGAACAGCCGCTCCCCGAGCGCGAGCAGCCCCCTGAAGTCGAAGTAGAGCAGCATCGACATCTGGTCGGGGAATCCCTCCGTCGCCCGCTCGAACTCCTCGGAGCCGGCGAGCGGGTCGGCGTCAGCGCGGGCGCGCTCGACGGCCGCCGGGCTCGTGCCGACGACCAACTCGTCGTCGTAGGTCGCGTAGGTCAGCTCGACGATTCGTGAGAGCCGCAGGCTCTGCGCGGTCACGCCGCCGATCTCGATGCTCTCGAACACCGGCGACTGCCCCTCGGAGGCGTCCACGGCGTCCGCCAGCGGAACCTGCAGTTCCGCGAGGTCCCGGGCGCTCGTCTCCGGGTCCACCCCGGTCGCCAGCAGCGCCAGGTACGGAACCCCCGTGGGGGCCACGACCCCCGGCGACGACGGTTGGGCCGGATCGTCGCCGGGCAACGACTCGGGCTCGACCGTCAGCGCCGCCTCGCCCTCGAGCAGGGGCAACACGTCGCGCTCGAGGTCGACCTGCTGCCGGGAGCGAAGTCGCCGGCTGAACGCGCGCAGCCCGCGGAACAGGTCGGGGGCCGTATCCGCCGCCTGCCCGACCAGGGTCGCCGCGCTGGCTCCCGGGTCGCCGACGCCCATGTAGGCGAGCGCATCGGCTCCGACCTGCTCGGTGAGCTCGGGTTCGAACAATGGGAGCGCCGCGAAGAAGTCGGGATCGGACTCGGACCGCTCGGGGTCCTGGAGGCTCCGCACGCTGAGCTCGACCGCGCCCTCGTCGAAGCTCAATGCCGCCGCGCCGGCCTCGGCGCCTTCGGAGTTGACAATGGTGTCGAACGCACCCAGCGCCTCCTGACCGGCGAGGGCGCCGGCGAGATCGGCGGAGACGAAGGCCTCGACCAGTCGCTCCTCGGGCAGCGCCTCGAGCGCCTCCTGCGCGACGGGATTGAACTCGATCGAGTCCTCGACCGAGAGCTCGACCGAGCGCCGGACCTGAAGCTCGGGGCCGATCAACAGAAAGCCGTCAGTGATCGCCGAGGAGAGCCCCCTGCGATCGGTGGAGACCGCGACACCCTCGACGTCCGCGGTTTCGACCCCCGCGCGCAACACCCGCTCGGCGAACTGCGCCGCCCCCTCGGCGTCGGCGACCTCGACCAGCAGCAGGCGGTCGGCTGTGGCACTTCCGCCCACCAAGGCGACGGCCAGCTCGCCGGCGCTCCAGGGCTGGATGTCCCGCTGATAGATGACCTGCCGATCGACGGCTGTGGAGAGCAGCCCGGTCGCCTCCGCCGTCAGGTCCGGCACGAGCGCGGTCACCTCGGCCGCCGCCTCGTACTGGTCGGTATCGGGATCGAGGTTGGCGTGCACATAGGCGCCGGCATCGGCGGGGACGAGCTTCGCGGCGTCGTCGTCGGGTGGACAGCGATCGCCGCCGGGCGCCCAGCACGGGGCCAGCGGCGCGACGACGCCGACTACGAAGACCACCAGCCCCAGCAGGGCCGCGGCGGCCGCGATGCGCCTCCGCGCGAGGAGCGAGAGGCCGAACCAGAGATCGGCGACGGCGCCCGCCGCCGCGCGGACCCGGCCCGCGATGCTTCCGCCCAGCTCGGAGATCCATTCCAGCGCCTCGCGGCCGGTCTCGCCGAGCGCCCCGAGCTCGGGGCGCTTGAAGCTCGACCCGGGGGCCTGATCCCCTCCCTCCCCCTCGTACTCGTTCCCTTCCGGCTCTGGCGCGGGACCCTCGCTCGCTCCGGACGCATCGCGGCGGCGCTCGGCGAGCCGCCTGCGGATCCGGTCCATCCTCCCTTCGTCAGCCACGGCCAGGCTTTATACCTAGGCGGCGCGCGAGCGCTGCCGAGGGACGAAGTCGAGGATCAGTGGCACGCCGTCCAGACCCCAGGCCTCGCGCAGAGCGTTCTCCAGGTAGTAGGCCCAGTCGCGGTTGATCAGCTGGCGATCGTTGACCTGGATCGCGAACCGCGGCGGAGCTTCCTCGACCTGGGCTACGTAGTAGGTCCGCAGGCGTCGCCCGCGCTTGGCCGGAGGCGGGTTCTTGGCCACGGCGTCGGCGAGGAAGCGATTCAGCTCGGAGGTCCGGAGGCGGGACGCGCGGCGGTCCGCCAGCTCGAGCGCCTTCGGGAGCAGCTTCTCCAGGTTGCGGCCCTGCTCGGCGGAGCAGGTGATCACAGGCGGCCGCTGCCGCAGTCGCTGCCGCAGTCGCGCCTTCGCGTCATCGAGGTCGAGCTCGACGATGTCCCACTTGTTGAGCCCGACCAGGGTCGCGCAGCCGCTCTTCATCGCGAGGTCGCCGATCCGCAGATCCTCGGAGGTGATGCCGACGGACGCATCGCAGAGCAGGATCGCGACATCGGACCGGGAGGCCGCGCGCTCCGCGCGCAGCTGCGCGTAGTAGTCGACCGTGCCCGCGATCTTCGAGCGCCTGCGGATTCCCGCCGTGTCGATCAGGACCAACTCGCGCCCCTCCCAGGTGAGCTCGGTGTCGATGGCGTCGCGGGTGGTGCCGGCCTCGGCGCTGACGATCGTGCGCTGCGAGCCGAGCAACGCGTTCAGCAGCGAGGACTTGCCGACGTTCGGGCGCCCGAGGATCGCGATCCGCGGTCGGTCATCGGCCTCGGCATCCTCCTCGGGGGGCGGCGCGAGCTCGACGATCCGGTCGAGCAGATCGCCGGTGCCCAGCCCGTGCGTCGCGCTCACCGGGAATGGCTCCCCGAGGCCGAGACTGTGCAGCTCCGCGAGCAGGTGCTCCTTGCCGGGGCCGCCATCCATCTTGTTGGCGACGACGAGCACCGGCGCCGGGGCGGCTCGCAGCATCGACGCGATCTCGGCGTCGCCGGGCCCGAGGCCGGCGCGCGCGTCGACCACATGCAGGATCACGTCCGCGTCAGCGATCGCCTCGCGGGCCTGATCCTGGACCGAGCGCGAGAGCGAGTCCGGGGCGGCGAGGTCCACCCCACCGGTGTCGATCAATGTGATCCGCCGGCCGTTCCACTCGGTCTCGATCTCCTTCCGATCGCGGGTCGCGCCGGGCTGCTCGTGGGTCACGGCCTCGCGGACGCCCGCGAGCCGGTTCACCAGGGTGCTCTTGCCGGCGTTCGGATAGCCGACGACCGCGACCTTCAAAGCAGCTCACGCTCGCGGGCCAGATCTGCGATCCGATCGATCACCTGATCGATGCCGAGGCCGTCGGTATCGACCTCAACCGAGTCGGCGGCCGGCTTCAGCGCGCCGTGCGCGCGATCGCGGTCGCGGCGGTCGCGGTCGCGCTGCTCCGTCAGCACCGCCTCGACCTCCCGGCCCGTCTGCTCGGCCCGGCGGCGCGCCCGCTCCCGCTCCGACGCCGTCAAGAACACCTTGAGCGGCGCGTCAGGGCAGACGACGGTCCCGATGTCCCGGCCCTCCGCGACCCAGCGTCCGTCGGCGACGAGGCCCCGCTGCTGGCCGACCATCGCCTCGCGGACCTCCGGGTGGACGGAGACGCGGCTCGCGGCGGCACTCACGGCCTCCTCGCGGATCGCCTCGCGGACGGACTCGCCGCCGAGGAGGACATCTTCGTCGGTCATCTCGAGCTCCAGGCCCCGAGCCAGCGCGGCGACCGTTTCGCCGTCATCGGGATCGACCCCCGCGCGCACCGCCGACAGTGCCACGCAGCGATACATGGCCCCGGAGTCGAGGTACGTGAAATCGAGCCGCTCCGCGAGCGCTCTGGCGACGGTGGACTTTCCAGCCCCCGCGGGACCGTCGATCGCGATCACCATGGCGGGGGCAGCCTAGATGCCCCGCCCCCGGTGCGGGTCGCTCGCCCGGTGCCGAGCATGCCACCCCGCAATAATCCAACCGGTGACGGACCAGGCGGAAATCGAAGCTGGGGAGAGCCGGCGGCTGCGGCGATGGAACCTGGGCGTGGGCGCAATCCACGCTGTCCAGGCAACGATTCTGCTGCTCGTTGCCTCGGACGCATCCCTTCCGGTGTACGCGAGCTGGATCGACGGCCCTCCGGGCTCGGCCGGCCTGAACAGCGGCGAGCCCCTGTTCGAGGTCCCGTTCGCCGCAGCGACGGCCGCCTTCCTCTACCTGGCGGCGATCGATCATCTGCTCGTCGGCGGACCGCTCCGCGGATGGTACGAGCGCAACCTCGGGCGCTCGATCAACTACGCCCGCTGGATCGAGTACGCCCTGAGCGCCTCGCTGATGATCGTCCTGATCGCGATGCTGTCGGGTGTCTGGGAGCTGACAGGGCTGGTCGCGCTGTTCGGCGTGAACGCCGGGATGATCCTCTGCGGGCTGCTCATGGAGCGTGGCAGCAGGCCTGGTGAGGACGCGGACTGGGCGCCGTTCTGGGTCGGCTCGCTGCTCGGCGTGATTCCCTGGCTGGTGATCGCCATCCAGCTCGTGAGGGGCGACGAGCAGGCGGGCGTGCCGGGATTCGTGGTCGCGATCTTCATCTCGCTGCTCGCTCTCTTCGCGCTCTTCGCGGTCAACCAGGCGCTCCAGTACCGCCAGGTTGGGCGCTGGCGCGACTACCTGTTCGGGGAGCGCGCCTACATCGTGCTCAGCCTGACGGCAAAGAGCGCGCTCGCCTGGCAGGTCTACGCCGGGGCCCTCGCGGGCTGATCAGCGGCTCGTCAGGTCGCGGATGTCCGCTTCGAACCCCGGGTAGCTGATCGCCGCGGCCTCGGCGCCGACCACCTCCACGCCGTCGCGCGAA
>DATFLZ010000059.1:0-6402 GCA_035267205.1 Solirubrobacterales bacterium
GATCAACGTGCTCTACGCCGGCCGCCTGAGCAGGGAGAAGGGCATCGAGCTGCTCGCCGACAGCTTCCTGAAGGCCCACCGGCGGGACTCGCGCCTTCGCCTTGTGCTCGCGGGCGGCGGCCCCGAGGAGGGCTTGCTGCGACGGCGCCTCGGCGAGGCGGCGACCTTCCTCGGCTGGCGGTATGGCGACGATCTCGCCCGGGTGTACGCCAGCGCCGACGCGTTCCTGTTCACGTCGGAGACCGACACCTATGGTCAGGTGGTGGTTGAGGCTCAGGCAAGCGGAACCCCGGTCGTCGCCGTCGCGAGCGGCGGCCCGAGCGACCTGATCGAGGACGGTCGCACCGGCATGCTGCGTCCACCGGATGCGGAGGCGCTCGCCGACGCGCTGCTCGACCTCACCTCCGTGCCGGCGCTCGGCCTCAGGATCGCGGAGGCGGGCCTGGCGGCCGCGCGCCAGCGGACCTGGGCTGCGGCGATGGCCGAGCTCGCGGCCGGCTATGACCGGGCGCTGCAAGGCGAGCCGGCCGAGGCCGGGCCGCGGCTGCGGCCGCTGGCTCCGGTGGAGGGCGGCGGCGGGACGCCTGAGCTCGCAACCGCCGCCTAGCCATAGCCCCCCGCCTGAGCGGCGGGGTTCGCCCGGTCACGATCCGTATACACCCCCGATCGGGGTCGCTCTAGGATGGGAGGCTGATGGAGACCGATCAGAGCGACAGGGTGGATGGTGGCGAGGCCCCGCCGCCCGCGAGTCCGCCCGCCGAGGGCGCGCTGTCGGCGGCGACCGCCGATCTCGAGGATCCCGCCCTCTACTTCAACCGCCAGACCTCGTGGATGGACTTCAACGATCGGGTCCTGCAGCTGGTCGAGGATCCGAGCATCCCGCTGCTGGAGCGGATCAAGTTCTGCGCGATCTATGAGAGCAATCTGGATGAGTTCTTCATGGTGCGCGTCGCGGGGCTGCACGATCAAGTGGAGGCGTCGCTCGATGGCCGTGGCGCCGACGGGATGTCGGCGTCCGAGCAGATCAATGCGGTTCGCGAGAAGGTGCTCGAGCAGCGTGCCCGCCTGCAGCGCTGCTTCGACGAGGAGCTGCGCCCGGCGCTCGGCGAGTACGGGATTCGAATCATCTCCTACGAGGAGGCATCCTCCGACGACCGCCGCGAGCTCGACCTGCTGTTCCGCAAGCAGGTGTTCCCCGCCCTGACTCCCCTGGTGCTGGGCATGGGCCGGCCCTTCCCCTACATCTCGAATCTCTCGCTGAGCCTGCTGGTCGTGCTCCGCGATCCCGAGCAGGACGGCGACATCCTCGCCCGCGTGAAGGTGCCGAAGGAGCTTCTTCGTCGCTTCGTGCCGCTGGCCGACGGGATCAGCTTCGTCGCGATGGAGGAGGTGATCGCCCGCAACCTCGGCGCCCTCTTCCCGGGGATGGAGGTCATCGGGCACTCGCTGTTCCGGGTCACGCGCGACACCGACTACGACGTCTCGGACGAGGCCGACGACCTGCGCCAGGCGGTCGAGGACGAGATCCGCCGCCGCCGCTTCGGCGAGATCGTCCGGCTCGAGATCTCGGCATCTCTGCCGGACAGGCTCCGGGACCGGCTGATCAGCTCCCTGAAGATCGAGGATCGACAGGTCTATCCCGTGGTCGGGATGCTCGGTATGGACGATCTCTGGGACGTGGTCGGGGTCCCGGGCTTTCCTGAGCTTCGGGACGAGCCGTTCACCGGCGTCACTCAGCCGCGGCTGCAGGGCGAGGACGGCGATACCGTCGACATCCTCGCGGCGATGCGTGAGGGCGACATCGTCGTCCACCATCCGTACGACGCGTTCTCGACCTCGGTCGAGGCGTTCATCAAGCAGGCCACCAACGACCCCGACGTGCTGGCGATCAAGCAGACGGTGTACCGGACCAGTGCCGACTCCCCGCTGATCCGTTCGCTGATCGACGCCGCTGAGCGGGGCAAGCAGGCGGTCTGCATGGTGGAGCTGAAGGCGCGGTTCGACGAGCAGGCGAACATCACCTGGGCGAAGCGGCTGGAGCAGTCCGGCGTGCACGTCGTCTACGGCATCCCCGCGCTCAAGACCCATGCGAAGTGTGCGCTGATCGCCCGCCGCGAGGGCGACGGGGTCCGGCACTACGCCCATATCGGCACCGGCAACTACAACGCGAAGACGGCGAAGCTCTACACGGACCTCGGCATCTTCACGGCGGACCCCGACCTCTGTTCCGACATCGCGGAGATGTTCAACTACCTGACGGGATACGCGCGTCCCCGACGCTATCGTCGCGCCCTCATCGCCCCCCACAACCTCGCGGAGGGCCTGCTCGACGAGATCGACAGGACGATCGAGTCGCACTCGCCCGAGACGCCGGCCCGGATCAGGATGAAGATGAACTCCCTGCTGGACCCGCCCATGATCCGGGCGCTGTACCGGGCCTCGCAGGCGGGGGTTCCAGTTGAGCTCAACGTGCGCGGGATCTGCGCGCTTCGCCCGGGCGTGCCCGGGGTCTCCGAGAGCGTCTCGGTCGTCTCGGTGCTCGGCCGGTTCCTGGAGCACTCACGGATCTACGCCTTCGAGCGGGCCGGCGAGGAGCCCAGCGTCTACATCGGCTCGGCCGACCTGATGCCGCGCAACCTCTACAACCGGGTCGAGTTGATCGCACCGGTGATCGACGACCGCATCCGCGCCGATCTGCTCGACATCCTCGACGTGAGCCTGGCGGCCGAGGTCGGCGCCTGGGAGCTCGATGCCGGGGGCCATTGGACACGGCGGACACTCCCCGAGGACCGGCCCGGACGCGATGTACAGGCGGAGTTCATCGAGCGCTACAACAACCGGCTCGCCGAGTCGGTGGCGCTCTGATCCGGTCCGGCGCCGGGGTCCTGCGTTCGCCATACTGAGCGCCGATGCGTCATCACGCGCATGGCTTCTGGATCTCTGACGCACCCCCGGCGGAACCTCGCGAGCCGCTGAGCGGGAACCGGGTCGCCGACTTCGCGATCGCCGGCGGCGGCTACACCGGGATGTGGGCGGCGTGGTGGATCAAGCAGCAGGCGCCCGGGGCCGAAGTCGTGCTGCTGGAGTCCGACGTCTGCGGCCACGGCCCCAGCGGTCGCAACGGCGGCTTCTGCAACTCGATGTGGTTCAGCCTGCCCACCCTGGTCCGGCGCTTCGGCGAGCAACGGGCGCTGGCCGTCTGCCGGGCGGCCGAGGCATCGGTTGACGCGATCGGCGAGTGGTGCCGCGACCAGGAGGTCGACGCACGCTTCCGGCGCGGCGGATACATGCAGGTCTCCACCTGTGCGGCCCAGGACGGGACGTGGCGCCCCGTGCTCGAGGAGACCGAGCGGCTCGGCGTTGGCGACGTCGTGGTCGAGCTCGGCCCGGAGGGGGTGGCGGCGCGCTGCCGTTCGCCGCGCCTCCGGGGGGGTGCGTACTTCCCGTCGGGGGCGAACCTCGATCCGGCCCGGCTGGCGGCCGGACTGCGCAGCCGGTTGATCGATGCGGGCGTGGTCGTCGCGGAGCGGACTCCCATGCGCCGGTTCCGCGAGCACGACGGAGCGATTGTCGTCGAGCACGCCGGGGGCGAGCTGCGCGCCGGCCGGCTCGTGCTTGCAACCGGCGGGCACCTGCTCAGGGTGGGCGGGCTCCGCCACTCCCTCACCGGCACCTCGTCGCACATGGTCGTCACCGAGCCCGTGCCCGACCTGCTGGAGGAGATCGGCTGGACCGGGGGCGAGAGCATCTCCGACTCCCGCGCGATGCTGCATTACTTCCGCACGACCGTGGACGGCCGGATCGCCTTCGGCTGGGGCGGAGGAAGGATCGTCTACGGGGCCCGCCTGGGCCAGCGCGTGGACGTCGATGCGAGCATGGCGCCGCAGGTCGAGGCTCACCTGAAGAGCTTCTTCCCGGGTCTCGAGGGTCGCCGGGTCGAGCAGGCCTGGGGCGGGCCGATCGACGTCTCGCCCACCCACCTGCCGATGATCCGAACGCTCGGGTCCCGGGTCGTGGCCGGCTTCGGCTACACCGGCAATGGGGTCGGCCCCTCCCAGATGCTCGGTCGGGCGCTCGCTTCACTCACGCTCGACCGCCGTGACGAGCACACCGAGCTTGCGCTCGTCGACCCGCCGCGCGCGCTCGTGCCGCCTGAGCCGTTCCGCTGGGCGGGCGGCAGCCTGATCCGCCGCGCGATCCTCCGCAAGGAGCGGCTCGAGGAGGAGGAGCGAAGCGTGGACGCGTTGACCCGGGCCGTCTGCGGGATCCCCGAGCGGATCGGGATCCACGTCGGCCGCTGAGGAGGCGGGGGCGGGCTAGAGGAACGGGAGGGTCGCCAGGCGGATCACGCCGAGGACGAAGACGACCGTGCCGGCTCCGAGTGAGACGGCGACGATGCGGTCCGACGTGAACTTGGTGGCGATGCCGGCGAAGAAGAGGACGGCGGCGAAGAAGATCGTCGAGAGCACGTAGTTGTCGGAGGTCTGGTTGGCCTCCCTGCCGGACTCGAACTTGGCCGACGCCTCCTCCTCGAGCTCGTCGGCACGGACGAGCTCTTCGGGTTGGTAGCTGTCGAGTGTGAAGGGCACGTTCTCGGCGTCCGGATTCTTTTCCGGCTTCGAGGCCAGCCACTCCTCGAACGCAGGCTTGAACTCCTTGCGGAAGAACCGGTCCTCGTAGGCCTTCTGGAGCCGCTTGTTCCCGTTGCTCAACGCGGATGCCCACTCGGTGAAGAGGGCCGCGTCGATGGTCACGAACGAGGCGCCGTTCGACTGCGCCTTCGCGGACTCGGTGCGTGAGGCACCGGCCGAGGTGAAGTCGGTGGACTGCTGGCCGCTCCAGCGGGTCGACTCGTAGGCGCTGTACGCGGTCGCCACCGTCGCCGCCGCGAGCAGCAGCGCGGACCACAGCTCGAGGCGCTCCCTGAACTGCGTTGGCCCGTTTCCGTCGTTCATGCGCCGGGCAGCCTACCGGTCGGTCCGCGTCGGCTCAGTCCTCGTCCTCCATCATCTCGCCGCGGACGGGGAGCTCCATCACCGGCCGCATCTCCTGGGACTCCTCGCCCGCCAGCTCGACCGCCGCCGCATACCGCCGGCTCAGCGGGCGGGCTGTCACACCGTGGGCGACGACGCTGGCGAGCACGGTCACGGTCATCGCGGCAAAGAGGATCGGGATGCCCGGGAGCTCTGGCTCCTCCTCCAGCACGACGAGCGCGAGGATGATTGAGGCGAGCCCGCGCGGTCCGAACCAGCCGAGGAAGGCGACCGAAGTACCCCGCAGACCGGTCCCGACGAGGGCGAGGGCCACGGGGAGCATCCGCACGACGGTCAGGCTCAACAGGCCGAACAGCACCACCTCCCAGCCGGCGGCGTCGAGGAAGCCGATCGCGCTGATGCCGAAGATGAAGAAGACGGCGAGGTTCAGCAGCTGGCCCTCGTCCTCGGTGAAGTCGAGGATCTTCTCACCGCAGAGGTCGGTCACCCGGCTCGCAGCCAGTCCGGCGGAGAACGCGGCAATGAAGCCGTTGCCGCCGAGCTCCTCGGCCAGCGCCCAGGCCGCGAGCGCCAAGGCGATGATCGAGAGCTGCTTGAAGGTCCCGGTCATCCACTCGCGGCGGCTGGCCCGATCGATGAGCCAGGAGCCGCACAGCCCGATGCCGATGCCGGTCAGGGCCCCGATCCCGATCTGCTCCAGAGCGAACGAGAGCCAGCCGGAGGCGGTCACCTCGGTCTCGGCGACGGCGAGCCCCGTGAACAGGAAGAGGAAGGGGATCGAGAGGCCGTCGTTGAGCCCGCTCTCGACGTTCAGCGCCTGCCGGATCCGGGCGGGAACGCGCCTGCTCGAGACGACGGCCTGGCCGAGCGCCGCGTCGGTCGGGGCGAGCACGGCGGCGATCATCGCCGCCTCCCAGAACTCGATGCCGGTCAAAAGCAGGGCCGCGGCGATCGTCCCGAGCCCGATCGTCAGCGGCATCCCGATACCGAGGAGGCGGGCCGGCAGCGCCTCGTTCTCCCTGAGAGCGACGAGGTTGATGCGGGAGGCGTCGGAGAAGAGGACGATCACCAGCGCGACCTCGGCGAGCAGGAGGCCCGTCTCGCTGGTCAGCTCGAGGTCGGTCAGGCCGGCGACGTCGGGCCCGAGCACGATTCCGGCGGCGACGAAGATCATCGGCGCGCTGATCGAGGCGCGCTCGAGCCTGCCGGAGACGAGGCTGTAGGCGAACAGGACGGCGGCGAGGATGCCGAGATCGGTCACGCCCTGATCCTCGCACGCACCGGATCGCCGTGCGCACTCCGGAAGCAATAGGCTGCACGAGTTCGGGGGACGCATTGAGCACTTGATGACTGAACGAGCAGAACCGGAAGACCGCGCTTCAGGGGTGAAGTCGCGTCGCTGGCTGCC
>DATFLZ010000060.1:0-11685 GCA_035267205.1 Solirubrobacterales bacterium
GCTCCGCGCCTCGAGGGCCCGGGCCCCGGCCGTCGCTGGTCCCGCGTTCCACGTGAGTCGAGGCGGCCGGCCGCACCTCCTCCGACTCATCGGGCGAGGCGGCGAGCAGGACTGCGACGGCGACGGCGATCGCGCCGAGCAGGCCGCCCAGCAGGGCCGACGTCCGGAGTCCATGGGCGCGTCTCGATCGGCGGTGCGGCATGCGGGCAACGCTAGGCCGGAGCCCTAAACGGCCCTGAAATCCACAGCGACAGAACCCCGGTCGCCTGGGGGGCGACCGGGGTTAGATGCCGACCCGCCGTCCCGATCGGGTAGCGGGGTGGTGGGATCAGGCCGCTGAGGGTGCGACCTGTCCCGGGGTGGTGGAGGCGCCTTCTGTGGAGCCGTCCTCGCCACCGGTCGGGGGCGGTCCGCCCGGTCCGCCCGGACCGAAGCCGGGTCCACCCGGACCGCCGGGCCCGTGGTGGCCGGGGCCACCGGGACCACCGGGACCACCGTGGCCGGGACCGCCGGGACCGTGGCCGGGACCTTCGCCGCTCTCGATCCGCTCGCGGATCTCGTCGGCCTGCTCCTCGGTGACGTCGCCGTTCTCGACGGCCTCATCGAGTCGCTCCAGGGCCTCGGCCTGCGTCTGCTCCTCGTGCTTGGCGAGAGCGTCGGCAACCTGGTCGGCGTTGACGCCGTCCAGTTCGGCTGCAATGCCCTCGGCCATCCGCGTCCGATGCTCGGCGCGCTTCTCCTCCGCGACGGCGTCGAGCGCGTTCCCGACCTCGTTCGCGTTGATTCCGTCGAGCTGCTCGGCCAGGTCGGCCGCCAGCCCCTCCTGGCGGTCGGGGCCGAACATTCCGCCCGGGCCACCCGCCGCCACGGCGGTGCCGCCCAGGGCCAGCGCCCCGACGACTGCTGCGATTGCGATCTTTCCTCTCATCGTTCCTGTCCTTTCTTTCGAGTCCAGCCTGATGTCCTTGACTGGCATGCATCCTGGGGCGGCAGGCTGAGAGCAACCTGAGATTCGGCTAGGTAGGCGCTAAGACTCGGGTGACCCCCGCGGCGCTAGCGTCCAAGCCGTGTCCGCCGCCGAGACAGCAGTTGATGAGCCGGCGCTTGCGGTCGAGGGCCTCTACCGGGCCTACGGCGAGAGCTGGGCTCTGCGCGAGCTCGGGTTCGGCCTCGATCGTGGGCGGACGCTCTCCGTGGTCGGCGCCAACGGCGCGGGCAAGTCGACGCTCCTGCGGATTCTCGCCGGGCTGCTGCGGCCGAGCGAGGGCGCGGTGCGGGTGCTGGGCAGCTCGCTGCCGGATGAGACTTGGCGGCTGCGCGGCCGGGTCGGCTACCTCGGCCACGAGGCACTGCTCTACCGGGAGCTCAGCGCCGCCGAGAACCTCCGCTTCCACGCCCGGCTCTTCGGCCTGCCCGGGCAGGGGGCCGGCCGGATCGCCGAGCTGCTCGCCGCCGTCGGTCTCGAGCACCGGGCCGACTCCCGGGTGGGGGAGATGTCGGCGGGGATGGTCCAGCGCCTGGCGATCTGCAGGGCGGTCCTGCATGAGCCGGAGCTGCTCCTGCTCGACGAGCCGGTCGCCCACCTCGATCCCGATGCGGCCGCCACCGTCGCCCCGTTGATCGGCGCGCGGGAGGGCAGGACGCGCGTCATCGTCACGCACGACCTCGCCTCGGCGCGGGCCGGGGCCGACCGGGTGCTGGCCCTCGGCCGCGACGGCAGGCTCGCCTACGAGGGGCCGGCGAGCGCCTTCGACGAGCGGGCCGCCGATGCGGTCTTCTCCGAGCGCGCCCGGCCCGCCGCCGCGGCCCTCGACCCGGAGCCGTCCTCGTGAGCCGCCCGCCTGGCATCTTCGCCGCGGCGCGGATCGTCCTCCTCAAGGACCTGCGGGTCGAGCTCCGCACGCTCGAGTCGGTGCCCGCGATGGTCCTGTTCGCGACGACCATCTACGTGATCTTCCGCTTCGGGCTCGATCGCACCACGCTCGACGGCGGGCTCGCGGCCGGCGTCCTGCTGGTCACCGTGCTGTTCGCGGCCCTGCTCGCGATCAATCGCCTGTTCGTCGCCGAGCGCGAGCAGGGTGGGTTCGAGGCGATCCGGCTGGCTCCCATCGACGGGACCGCCCTGTTCCTCGCCAAGGCCGCGGCGCTGATCACGTACCTGACCGCCCTGGAGATCGTCGCGATCCCGATCTTCGGCCTCTTCTTCCTCGACGACTGGGGTGGGATTCCGCCGCTGATCCCGGTCCTGATCCTGCTCAACGCCGGCTTCGCGATCACCGGCGCGCTGATCTCGGTCATCGCGACCAACTCCCGCGCCCGTGATCTCCTCGCCCCGCTGATCCTGCTGCCGCTGCTGGTTCCCCTGATGATCGCCGCAGCCGGGGCCGCGCAGGGCCTGCTCGCCGCGGGCGGCCCTGACTATGCGGACTTCACGCAGTGGCTGGTGGTCCTGGGTTTGTACGATCTGGTCTTCCTGCTGATCGGCTACGCCGTCTTCGACTTCCTGCTCGAGGACTGACCCCGTAGCGGCCCCCGGGCCCCGCCGGCGGCGGGACGGCATGCAAGGCAACAGCCTCCGCAACATCACCATCCTCACCGCCCTCCTGCTCGGGGTCGGCTTCAGCCTGGTCTTCTTCTACGCGCCCCTCGACGCCGACCAGGGCTTCATCCAGAAGATCTTCTACCTGCACGTGCCGCTGGCGATCGTCGCGCTCGTCGGGTTCATCGTCGGCGGCGTGCACGCGATCCGCTACCTGCGGACCAACGACCCGGTGCACGACGCGCGCTCCTACGTCGCGATCCACATGTCGGTGATCTTCGGGGTCGCGGTCCTGATCACCGGCGCGATCTGGGCCAAGGCGTCCTGGGGAGTGTGGTGGGAGTGGCGGGAGCCGACCCTGGTCAGCTTCCTGATCGTCTTCCTGCTCTACGCGACCTACTACCCGCTCCGCTACGCGATCCCCGAGCGGGACCGCCAGGCGCGCTACGCCTCGGTCTTCGCGGTCACGGCCGGCGCCTTCGTGCCGCTCAACTTCATCGCGGTCCGGCTCGCCGAGTCCTTCATCCACCCGCGCACCTTCGCGACCGCGAACGGTGGCCTGCCTCCGAAGATGCAGCTCGTCTTCTGGATCTGCCTGATCGCGATCGGCCTGCTCTGGTACACGCTCGTGCGCTTCGAGCTCACGGCAAAGCGCACGCGCGGGCAGCTCAGCCGCCTGCGCCGCGCGCTCGACGACAGCCCACCCCCGACCGGCACGGCCGCCCGGATCGCTCCCGGCGCCGCGGCCCGCTAGGAGCCCGCGAGCATGCCCGCCCTTCCCCTGGACGAAGCCGGTCAGTACGTCGCGGCCGCCTACATCGTGTTCGTCGTGCTGCTTATCGTCTACGTCGCGATCATGGCGATCCGGCTCGGACACCTCTCCCGCGAGATCGAATCGCTCGCCGAGCTGGCCGAGCGCCGCGGCGAGGAGCGGCGCGCGGCCGAAGGGGACGGGCCCGAATGAGCGAGCTGCTCGCCCTCGGCGTCTCACACAAGACCGCGCCGCTCGATCTGCGTGAGCGGCTCGCCCTGACCGAGGGGAAGGCGGCCGGCGTGCTCGGGGAGCTGCGCGGGGCCGAGCCGATCGCCGAGGCGGCGGCCGTCTCCACCTGCAACCGCAGCGAGATCTACCTGGTGACGACCGACCCGGTCGAGGCCGAGAGCCTGGCGCTGGCCACGCTCGCCCGCGAGAGCGACATCCGCCCAACCGAGCTGGTCGAGAGCCTCTATTCCCGCCGCGGCATCGACGCGGCCCGCCACCTCTTCCAGGTCGCCTCCGGGCTCGACTCGATGATCCTCGGCGAGGCCGAGATCCAGGGCCAGATCAAGCGCGCCTACGAGCTCGCCCTGGTCGAGGGCGCGACCGGCCCGATCCTCAACCGCCTCTTTCGCGGGGCCCTCGCGACGGGCAAGCGGGTCCGCTCCGAGACCCGGATCGGCGAGGGCGGGACGTCGGTCCCGTCGGCCGCCGTCGAGCTCGCCTCCCGCTCGCTGGGAGGCAGGCTCGGCTCCCGGCGGGTGCTGCTGATCGGCGCCGGCGAGACCGCCGAGCTGACGGCGAAGGCGCTCGCCGCCAAGGGCGTCGAGGCCGTCTTCGTCGCCAACCGCCGCTACGACCGGGCGATCGGGCTCGCCGAGCGCTTCGGTGGCAGCGCGGTGCGCTTCGACGAGCTGCCCTCCCAGCTCGCGCAGGCGGACATCGTCGTCTCCTCGACCAACTCCCCTCACCACATCATCGAGCGCGAGGAGCTCGAGCTGATGATGCGGGAGCGCGACGGGCGGCCGCTGCTGTTTATCGACCTGGCGGTTCCGCGCGACATCGACCCGGCCTGTCAGGAGGTGGAGGCGGTCGGGATCCATGACGTCGACGACGTGCAGACCATCGCCGAGCGCAACGCCGGCGGCCGCGAGGCCGAGGCCCGCCGCGCCGAGCGCATCGTCAGCTCGGAGCTGAGCCGCCTGGAGCGCTGGCTTGACTCGCTCGAGGTGCTCCCGACCGTGGCGGCGATGCGCGGGCACGCCGACCGGATCGTCGCCCGCGTGCTCGACGAGAACGCGGGTCGCTGGCGCGACGTCGGCGATGAGGACCGGGAGCGGATCGAGGCGCTCGCCCGGGCCGTCGCGAGCCGCATCCTCCACGAGCCGACGCTGCGCCTCAAGCGCTCCGCCGATTCGGAGGACGCCTACCTGCAGATCGCCGCGATCCGCAACCTCTTCGGCCTCGATGCGACCACCGAGCCGGAGGGCTCCGAGCAGGCCGAGGTAACGCCGATCCGGCGCGAGGATCGCGGCCAGGGTCAGTGACCGCCGCCGCCGGCGGGCCGCTGCGAATCGGCACCCGCGGCAGCGCGCTGGCGCTGGCGCAGGCCGGCGTGGTCGCCGAGGCGATCGGCGAGGCGGAGCTGGTGCCGATCAAGACGTCAGGCGACGAGGGCGAGCCCGAGCACGGCGGCGGCGACAAGTCGCGGTTCGTTCGGGAGATCGAGCGCGCGCTGCTCGAGGGCGAGGTCGACCTCGCCGTCCACAGCGCCAAGGACCTGCCGATCGAGCTTCCCGAGGGCCTCGACCTGGTCGGGGTCCCGCCGCGCGAGCTTCCGGCGGACGTCTGGGTCGGGGAGGCGGAAGGGCTCGAAGACGTGCCGCGGGGGGCCAGGGTCGGGACGGCCTCGCTGCGCCGCCGCTCCCAGCTGCTCGCCCTGCGCCCGGACCTGGTCGTCGAGCCGATCCGCGGCAATATCGACACCCGCCTCCGGAAGCTGGGCGAGGGCGAGCACGACGGCCTCGTGCTCGCGGCCGCCGGGCTACGCAGGCTCGGCCGGATCGAGGAGATCGCGTTCGCGCTCGGCCCGCTGGAGATGACGCCGTCCGCCGGTCAGGGCGCGATCGCCCTCCAGGCGCGCGCGGGCGATGAGCGCGCCGGCCTCGCCGCGGCGGCGATCACCGATCCGCTCGCGCTGGTCGAGCTGACCGCCGAGCGCGAGGTGGTGCGCGGGATGGAGGCCGACTGCGACACGCCGTTGGGAGTCAGCTGCGTGCGCGGCGGCGAGGAGCTGAGCATGGTGGCCTACGCCGGCAGCGCGGACGGGACCGAGTCCGTGCGCGAGACCATCGTCGGCGACATCGACCAGCCGGTGGCGGTGGCCGATGCGCTGGTCGCCAAGCTCGAGGCAGCGGGTGCCCGCGAGATCCTGGCCCGGGCGAGCGGCATGGATTGAGCCCTATCGTCCCGCCCGTGAAGACCGACTCCCCACAGCCCTCCCCCGGCGCGCAGCCCGGGATCGCCTACCTCGTCGGCGCCGGGCCGGGGGATCCGGGGTTGATGACCCGGCGGGCGCTCGAGCTGATCGAGACCGCCGACGTGATCCTCTACGACCGGCTGATCCCCGCCGGGGCCCTCGACGGCGCCCGGGACGACGCGGAGCTGATCTACGTCGGCAAGCGCCCGGGCGAGGTGGCGATGCCGCAGGCCGAGATCCAGGAGCGCATCGCCTCCGAGGCGCGCGCCGGTCGAGCGGTCGTCCGGCTCAAGGGGGGCGATCCGTTCGTCTTCGGTCGTGGCGGGGAGGAGGCGGAGACCCTGGTCGAGGCCGGGGTCGGCTTCGAGATCGTTCCCGGGGTAACCGCCGGGATCGCGGCGCCCGCCTACGCCGGGATCCCGGTCACCCATCGCGAGGACGCCTCCGCGGTCGCGTTCGTCACCGGGCATGAGGATCCGGAGAAGCCCGAGAGCGCGATCGACTGGCCGGCGCTCGCCGCCTTCCCCGGGACGCTCGTCCTCTACATGGGCGTCAAGAACCTGCCGCGGATCTCGGCCGCGCTGATCGAGGCGGGGCGCGATCCCGACGAGCCCGCCGCCGCCGTCCAGCGTGGCACCCACCCCGACCAGCGCGCCGTCGTCGCGACCACCGCCTCGCTCCCCGGCGCCGTCGCCGAGGCCGGGCTCGGCCCGCCCTCGGTCCTGCTCTTCGGCCCGGTCGCCGCGCGCCGGGAGGCGATCGCCTGGCTCGAGCGGCGCCCGCTGCACGGCCGCCGCGTGGTCGTCACCCGCGCTCGCGCCCAGGCCAGCGGCCTCGCCCGCAGCCTCGCCGGGCTCGGCGCCGAGGTGATCGAGCTGCCCGCGATCAGGATCGAGCCGCGGATCAACACGACCGAGGTCGCCGCGGCGATCGAGGCGATCCATAGCTACGCGCTCGTCTGCCTGACCAGCCCCAACGGCGTGCGGCTTCTGTTCGAGGCGCTCGCCGAGCGCGCCCTGGACGCGCGGGCGCTCGCCAACGCCACCGTCGCGGCGATCGGCCCGGGCACCGCGCGCGAGCTGCGCGCCCGCGGCGTGATCGCCGACATCGTCCCGCCGCGGTCGATCGCCGAGTCGCTGATCGAGGCGCTCGCCGAGGTCGAGGTCGATTCCCGCCCGGTGCTGATCGCCCGGGCGGCGGAGGCCCGCGACGTGCTTCCGGAGGCGCTCGCCGAGCGCCGCGCCGAGGTCGACGTGGTCCCGCTGTACGAGACGGTGCGCGAGCCGGCGAGCGACGAGGCGATCGAGGCCGCCCAGGCCGCCGACTACGTCACCTTCACCTCGTCGTCGACCGTGCGCTACTTCGCCGAGTCGGTCGGGGAGCGCTTCCCGGAGCAGGCCCGGGTCGCATCGATCGGGCCGGTCACCTCACGCACGGCCCGGGAGCTCGGAATCGAGGTGCACGTGGAGGCCGAGCGCCACGACCCGGAGGGCCTGCTCGCGGCGCTGGTGGACGACGCACGGGATCGATAGCCGGACGGCCGCCGCGCGACCCCGACTAAGTTTCGAGCCGATGACCCCGCTGCCGATCACGTTCCTCTCCGACTACGGCGTCAGCGATGACTTCGCGGGGGTCTGCCGAGCCGTGATCGCCCGGATCGCGCCCGGCGCCCAGGTGATCGACATCACCCACGGGATCAGCCGGCACGACACCCGCAGCGGCGCGGCCGTGCTCGCCGACGCCCTGCCCTTCGCTCCCGTGGGCGTGCATCTGGCGATCGTCGATCCCGGCGTCGGCGGCCCCCGGCGGGCGGTGGCGGTTCGCACGGCCGGCGACGGCCAGCTCCTCGTCGGGCCCGACAACGGCCTGCTGCCGCCGGCCGTCGATGCGCTCGGCGGGGCTGAGCAGGCTGTCGACATCAGCGCCTCCCCGTTCCGCCTCGAGCCGGCGTCGGCGACCTTCCACGGCCGCGATCTGTTCGCTCCCGTGGCGGCGCGGCTGGCCTCCGGCGCGGAGCTGGGGGAGGCCGGCACGGAGATCGACCCCGGGGAGCTCGAGCGGCACGTGATCTCCCGGCCGCGCATGGAGCAGCACCGGGCCCACGGCCACGCCGACCGGATCGACGGCTTCGGCAACATCACCCTCGACCTCACTCAGGCCGACCTCGAGGGCCACCCGCTCGCCGGCGCAACCAAGGTCTCGATCGGATCCCGCGCCCGCCGCCGGACCGCGCTGCGTGTGAGCTCCTTCGGCGAGGTCGAAGATGGCGCCTTCCTCTTCTACGAGGACTCCTCGGGGAGGATGGCGATCGCGATCAACCGCGGGAGCGCGGCCGCCGACCTCGAGATCGGGACCGGCGACGAGCTGGAGCTGGAGCCGGCGCCGTGAGCGTCCGCTTCGGCCGGCCGCACATCCACCACGAGACGACGGACTCGACCAACGAGCGCGCCCGCGAGCTGGCCATCGACGGCGCCGATTCGGGCACCGTCGTCACCGCGTCGAGCCAGACCGCGGGGCGCGGGCGGCAGGGCCGGCGCTGGGTGGCGCCGCCCGACTCGGCGCTGCTCTACTCGGCGATCCTGCGCCCGCTGGACCTGCGCCATCTGCTGCTTCCCCTCGCGGCCCCGGTCGCGGTCTGCGAGGCCTGTGAGGCGGTCGGCGGCGGGGACTGCCGGATCAAGTGGCCGAACGACATCTGGGTCGATGAGCGCAAGCTCGGCGGGATCCTGATCGAGGCGCGCCCGCCGGAGTGGGCGGTGATCGGCGTGGGCGTCAACGTCGCCATCGACGACGACGAGTTCCCCGACGATCTCCGGTGGCCGGCAACCTCACTCGGCGGCCGGGCGACGCCGAACAAGCTGCGCAAGGCGGTCGACAGGGAGCTCGGCCGCTGGGTCGAGGCGGGCGCGGAGAAGGTCCTCGAGGCGTTCGCCGCCCGTGACGCGCTGCGCGGCCGCCCGATCGCGTGGGAGGGCGGCCCCGACCGGCTCGACCGCCGGGGAACGGCCGAGGGGATCGATGAGAAGGGAAACCTGATCGTCCGCGGCGAGGATGGGACCACGACCGCGCTGGGCTCGGGAGAGGTGCACCTGCGCCTGCTCTAGCGGCGGCGCGGCGGCGCTCGCCTAGCTCTCGGAGTCGCTCTTCCCGCCCTCGCCCTCGCGCTCTTCGCCGCGGGGGCGCCCCTTGCCTTTGTCCTCGCCTTCGCCGCCTTCGCCGCCGCTGCTGCCCTTGCCCTTGGCGCCCGAGCGGTCGCGCCCCTTGCCCTTGTTCTTGCCCTTGCCCTTGCCCTTGCTCCGGTCGCCCGACTTGCCCTTCTCGCCCCCGTCGTCCCCGCCGCGCCCCTTGCGCCGGCGCCGGCGCTTCTTGCCACCCTTGGGCAGGTTGCGGAGCAGCTCGCGGGCGACCGCCGACGGCTTGCGGGCCATGCGCATCCGCTGGCCGCGCAGCACCTCCTCGGCCTCGGGCGTGTGGGCGACGGCGGCGGCCAACAGCGCGACCGCGAGCCTCCGGTCCTGGCCCTTGCTGGCCTGGACCAGCCGGCGGGCGTTCTTGCCGTGGGCGCGGCCGGATGAGTTGACGAAGAGGCCGAGCAGGCGCTTGGTCTCCGGCCAGCGCGCGACCGCGTACTCCTCGTGGCACTCGCGGGTGAACTCGGCGAGCCGCCAGACCCAGGCCTGGGCCTGGTCGCGACGCCCGATGCGGCGCTCGGCGAGCGCCTGAAGCAGCACCCGGACCCCGGCCCGGCGCTGGTCGCGCTGCCAGGTGCCGACCATGTCGATGGCCTCGTCGAACGGCTCGGCCTCGCCCGTCGCCGCCAGCTCCGAGAGCGCCTTGAGCTTGAGCTGGCCGGAGCGGTTGCGCTGGATGCAGGTGAGCAGGAAGCGGCGGCGCAGCTCCTTGGCCTGGTCGTGCTGAAGCATCGCCTTGGCCTTGCGCCAGGAGTTCGGCTGCACGCGGGCGCCGGCCAGGGCGGCCCAGACGTGCTGCTCGGAGTAGTCGAGCCGCTCGACCGCGATCCGCCACATCTCGCGCTCGAGCATCTCCATGCGCTTGTCGGAGTCGGCGCTGACCGGGATCACGCGCTTCTCGACCCGGACACGACGCCCGCGGCCGCGGCGGACCGGCCCGACGACGATCGCGCCGCCGCGGTAGACGGGACGGTCGAGGAGGCTGTGGAGGGTGATGATGCTCTCGTCGTTGCGGGTGGCCGGGTGGACGAAGTCGATGACGAGCCCGGCTTCCTTGCCGGGGTTGCGGCGGGTGACGCGACCGACGCGCTGCTGGTAGATGCGCTTGGACGCGGTCGGGGCGAGGTGCATGCAGATCGTCGCCCGCGGCGAGTTCCAGCCCTCCGCGAGCAGCATCGCGTTGCAGAGGACGTCCACCTCGCCGCGCTCGAACGCCGAGAGGATCCTGGTCAGCTCCCGCTTCGGCGTCTCGCCGCTGACCGCCTCGGCCTTCAGCCCCACCGCGCGCATCGCCTCGGCGACGTTGTTGGCGTGCTTGACGCCCGCGGTGTAGACGACTCCCGGGACCTTGCGGAAGCGGGACTGGTAGAGGTCGGCGATCGCCACGTTGAACGGCCCCTGGTCGAGCACCTTGGCCAGCTCCTCCTGGTCGAAGTCCTGATCGACCTCGCCGCGGCGCAGTGGGACCTTCGCGAGCGTGCGGACGCCCGGCCCGGGCGGGATGCGGATGCAGCGCAGCGGCGCGATCACGCCGCGCCGCGCGGCCTGGGCGAGATCGAATCGCGAGGTCTGCGTCGGGAAGAGGTCGGCGACGTGGCGGGCGATGAGCGCGCCCGTCGCGGTCATGCCGATATAGACCGGCTCGCGCCAGTTGCGGATGCAGGCGCTGGTCTTCTCGCCGAGCGCCGTGTGGGCCTCGTCGCAGATCACGATCGAGTAGGCGCCGGAGACGTTGCCGGAGTTGCGGACGAACCACTGGTAGGTCTCGACCGTGACCGGGCCGTAGGGGTGGTCGTCGTCACGCATCAGCGGCGGCGACAGCCGATCGGCGTAGCCGCGGTCGGAGATCTCGCCGATGAACTGCTCGACGAGGTTGCGGCGGTGGGTGAGGATCAGGATGCCGCCGGTCCGGGAGGCCTCGACGAAGCCCACGGCGGCGACGGTCTTGCCGGCGCCGGTCGCATGCTCGAACCAGAAGCGCCGGTTGGCGTTGGGGTCGTCGGCGGCCTCGCCGCTCGCGTCCTCGTCCTCCTCGGAGCCCTCGTCCCAGTCGAGCGGCTCCTCCTCCTCGCCGTTCTCCTCGTCCTCGTCCCCCTCGTCCTCCTCATCGACGTCCTCCTCTTCCTCGTCGACGTCGAGAGCGGTGGCGTCGCCGTTGCCGCTCGCGGACTCGGAGGCCGGGGCTCCGTTCTCGCTCATCCGGAAGCCGTTGCCGGCGGCGTTCGCCCCGGGCTTCTCGAGCTCGGTGGTCAGCGCCGCCAGCGTTCCCGAGAGCGCGTCGACCTGGTGGGCGTTGAGCTCCGCGCCGTCCTTCAGCGTCGGCGGGTCCTCGTCGAGCACCCGCTGCAGCCCGAGCAGCAGCGAGAAGTCCTGACGCCACTCCATCGACGGGTGCTCGGCGCCCCCGTCCAGCTCCGCGAGCGCGGCGTCGACGGCCATCCTGCGCGCGGTCCCGGGAGCGACGTCGGCGGGCTCCTCGCCCTCGAGCAGGATCGGCTCTCGCGTGAACTTCGCGACTCGGTCGATGTCTGCGCTGGATAGCGCCTCTGCGGCCTCTGCGGCCGGTGCTGCGGTGTCTGCCATGAAAAGGCCTCGGCTACGGTCGGTGCTCCGGTACGGATCAGCGAGCGCAGTAAGCTCGAATGGAGACGAGACGGGTGGGCGGTGCGTTGTTTCTGCCGGCCGACTGTCCCCGCGGTCCGTCAAGTTCCCCTGTGGA
>DATFLZ010000061.1:0-6649 GCA_035267205.1 Solirubrobacterales bacterium
CCTGTTCAGCGCCGACGACGGCATCAACGGCGCGGAGCTATGGCGCGCCGCCGACACGGTAGCTCCGCAGACGACGATCACCTCGGGCCCAGCCGAGGGTGAGACGGTCCTCGGCGACTCCGCGACCTTCGCCTTCCAGGGCACCGCCGGTGACACCGCGAAGCTCCAGTGCAGCCTCGATGGCGCCCCGTTCAGCGACTGCGCGACGCCAACTACCTTCGACGGGCTCGCCCCCGGGGACCACAACGCCCGCTTCCGCGCGGTCGATTTCGCCGGCAACATCGACCCCACGCCGGCGACCCGCAACTTCACCGTCGAGCCCGACAACAACTTCCGCCTGCCCAAGAACGGCAAGAACAACAAGCGGAAGGGCACGATCAAGCTGACGATCAAGGGCCTGCCCGGTCCAGGGAAGCTGGTCGCCAGGTCCAAGGGCAAGAAGCTGGTCAAGACGACGAAGAAGAACGTCAAGAAGGCCGGCAAGAAGAAGCTCAAGATCAAGACCAACCGCAGGGGCAAGAGGAAGCTCAACCGCAAGCTCCGCAAGGGCAAGAAGGTGGCCAAGCTCAATGTGAAGGTCAAGGTCACCTACACCCCCACGGGTGGCTCGAAGAACTCGAAGACCCGGAAGTACAAGCTGAAGCAGAAGTGAGCGAGGGGCCCGAAGCCGGCTCCGAGCAGCAGCGATCGGGCGGACGCGACGTCCGCGAGGTGCGCTTCCGGCACAGCCCTTCCTTCCCGCAGGTGATCGAGGGGATCGGCTGCTCGCTGCTCGTCACGACCTATCAGGCCGGGCAGCTCGTGTCGGTCGGCGTCGGGCCGGAAGGGCTCGTCTTCAGCTTCCATCACCTCGATCAGGCGATGGGCGTGGCCGTGGGAGAGGACCGGCTGGCGGTCGGCTCCAAGGGTCAGATCTGGTTCATGCAGGAGAGCTCGCAGCTCGCCCCGGGCATCCCGCCGGCGGGCACTCACGACCGGTGCTTCCTCGCCCGCGGCTCGACCGTCACGGGCGGGATCCACTGCCATGAGCTGGCCTGGGGAACCGACTCGGACGGCGATCCGGAGCTCTGGATCGTCAACACGCTCTTCTCCTGCCTCGCCACCCTCGACCCCGAGCACAGCTTCGTTCCCCGCTGGCGCCCGCCGTTCGTCTCGGAGCTGGCCGCGCAGGACCGTTGTCACCTCAACGGGCTGGCGATGCGGGACGGCGCTCCCGCATTCGCCACGGTGATGGCGCAGACCGACGAGCCCGGCGGCTGGCGCAAGCTCCGGAACGACAGCGGCGCGGTGCTCGACATCGCCACGGGAGAGCCGGTCACGACGGGACTCGCGATGCCGCACTCGCCGCGCTGGTACGGGGGAGGGCTGCTCGTCCTCAACTCGGGCCTGGGGACCCTGGAGGCCGTGGATATCTCCGACGGCTCGCGGCAGGCGATCGCGTCAGTGCCCGGGTACGCGCGCGGCCTCGGCCTCTACGGGAACCTCGCCTTCGTCGGGCTCTCGCGGATCCGGGAGACCGCGATCTTCGGGGGCGCGCCGATCGCGGAGCACCATGACGAGCTCAAGTGCGGAGTGGGGGTCATCGACCTCGACAGTGGGGACACCGTGGCGACGCTCGAGTTCGAGACCGGGGTGGAGGAGATCTTCGACGTGCAGGTGGTTGCCGGCGCCCGCTGCCTCGCGCTCGGCGGCGCCCCCGGGGACGGCGACGAGATCTGGGTGGTCCCCGCCCCGGGTGAGGTGCCGGGCTCGGCGGCGATCCCCGGGGGCGGCGGGCCGACCGACGCCGAGGTCGAGCGCTGGGTCGCCGAGGCGCTCGCGGCGCAGGACTCCTGGCAGGGCCCCCGGGCGCTCGAGCTGTTCCAGCGGGCGGCGGCGGCCCGCCCGCGGAACGCCAAGATCCTCAACCATCTCGGGAACGCGCTCCAGGACGCGGGCGAGCAGGGGCGCGCCCTCGAGTGCTACGAGCGGGCGTCCGCGGCTGACCCCACCTTCGCGGCCGCGCTCCAGAACGCCGGTCACCTGCTCGTGCACCGGGGCCGGATCGACGAGGGCCTCGACCGCCTCCGCCGCGCGGACGGGCTCTCCCCGGCACCTGTCAACAAGGCGCTGATCGCCACGGCCCTCCCGGTCGTCTACACGGACGAGGACGAGCTGCGCTCGCATCGCAGTCGGATCGAGCACGAGCTGGAGGCGCTGGCCCGCGACGGCCTCGAGATCGACACGACCGATGCGCTCGTCCCGACCAACTTCTTCGCGGCCTACCACGGCTTCAGCGACCGCGGACTCCACGAGAGCCTCGGCCGGATCTACCGGGGGCCCGATCTGCTCGAGGGCGACCGATCGCTTCCGGCCCGGTCGCGGGGCGGCAGGCCGCGGATCGGCTTCCTGTCCGCGCACTTCCGGGATCACACGATCGGCCGGCTCAACATCGGCCGGGTCGAGCGCCTGTCCCGGGACCGATTCGAGGTCACGGTGATCGCCGCCCGCGCGCAGCAGGATGAGCTCTCCGACCGGTTCCGGGGGGCCGCGGACAACTACGTGGAGCTGCCAAGGGGCGTCGCGGCCGCCCGGGAGGCGATCGCGGCGCAGGAGCTCGACCTCCTCTTCTTCGCGGACGCTGGGATGGACACGCTGGTCACGACCCTCGCGTACTCCCGGATGGCGCCGATCCAGGTCGTCACCTGGGGGCATCCGGTCACCACCGGCAGCCCCCACATGGACTACTTCCTCTCCAGCGAGCTGCTCGAGGCCCAGGGGGCCGATCGGCACTACAGCGAGAAGCTCCTGCGGCCGCCCAGCCTCTGCACCTACTACGAGCGGCCGGAGGCGCCGGGGCCGGTCTCGCGGGACGAGCTCGGCCTACCCGAGGACGCGCACCTCTACGTCTGCCCGCAGACGCTCTTCAAGCTCCAGCCTGATCTCGATCTGATCATGGCGGAGATCCTGCGCCGTGACCCGGCCGGCAGGGTCGTGCTGATCGAAGGCCGGGTTCCGGCTTGGACGGAGCTGCTCCGCGAGCGCTTCCAGCGCACGATGCCCGGCGTGGCCGACCGCGTCCTCTGGCTCGCCTCCATGCCACGGGGGCGCTTCCTGGAGCTGCTCGCGACCGCGGATGTGCTGCTCGACCCGACCCGCTTCGGCGGCGGGAACACCACCTACGAGGCGCTGGCGATCGGCACCCCGGTCGTGACCCTGCCCGGCGATCTGTTGCGCAACCGGATCACCCTTGCGCTCCTCGAGAAGGCGGGAATGGAGGAGCTGGTCGTGGACTCGCCCGAGGCCTACGTGGACCTCGCGGTCGCGCTCGCCACCGACCGGGGCCGGCGCGAGGAGACCAGCGCGCGCCTAGCCGCCTCCGCCGACTCCCTGTTCGAGGACGAGGCCGAGGTCCGGGACCTCGAGGCCTGCCTGGGCGAGCTGATCGCCCAGGCCTAGGCCACCGCGGCCGCCGGCACCGGCTCGAGAGCCAGCTCCAGGACCTCCTCGATCGTCATCACGGGGTGGAAGCTCATCGCCTCGCGGACGTCCTCCGGCACCTCCTCGAGGTCGGCGCGGTTGCGTTCAGGGAGCACCACGTCGGTGAGCCCGGCCGCGTGCGCGGCCAGCACCTTCTGCTTCAGTCCCCCGATCGGCAGCACCCGCCCCTGGAGGGTGATCTCGCCGGTCATTCCCACCGTGTGCTTGACGGGCCGGTCGCTCAGCAGCGAGGCGAGCGCCGTGGTCATCGTGATCCCGGCGCTGGGCCCGTCCTTGGGAATCGCTCCGGCCGGGACGTGCAGGTGGAAGTCCCTGCCCGCGAAGGCCTCGGACTCGATCCCGAACTGCTCGGCCCGCGCCCGCAGGAACGAGAGCGAGATCCGCGCCGACTCCTTCATGACGTCGCCGAGCTGGCCGGTGAGCTGCAGGCCGCCGCCATCTCCGGGGGCGTCCATGGCGGTCGCCTCGATGAACAGGACGTCGCCGCCGGCTCCCGTGACCGAGAGGCCGGTGGCGACACCTGGGGTCGCCGTGCGCTCCGCCGCCTCCTGCCAGAAGCGGCGCTTGCCGAGCGCCTCGCGCGCCGCGTCGGCGTCGATCGCGACCGGTGCCTCGGCGCCGCCGGAGGCGATCCGCGTCGCCGTCTTGCGCAGCAGCTTGCCCAGCTCCCGTTCCAGCCCGCGCACACCGGCCTCCCGGGTGTACTCGGTGATGATCGTGCCGAGGGCGTCGTGCTCGATCGCGACCTCGTCGGGGAGCAGGCCGTTGCGCTCCCGCTGTCGCGGCCACAGGTAGCCCTCGGCGATCGCGAGCTTCTCGTCGGTCGTGTAGCCGTCGAAGCGCACGACCTCCATCCGGTCGAGCAGAGGTCCCGGGATGGTCTCCGCGACGTTGGCCGTCGCGATGAACATCACCTGGCTCAGGTCGAGCTCCACGTCGAGGTAGTGATCGCGGAAGCTGTGGTTCTGCGCGGGGTCGAGGACCTCGAGGAGGGCTGAGCTCGGGTCGCCGCGCCAGTCGGCGCCGACCTTGTCGACCTCGTCGAGCATGATCACCGGGTTCATCGTCCCGGCGTCACGCAGCGCGCGGACCAGGCGTCCCGGCAGGGCGCCGATGTAGGTGCGGCGGTGGCCCCGGATCTCGGCCTCGTCGCGGATCCCGCCCAGCGACATGCGGACGAACTCGCGCCCCGTCGCGCGCGCGATCGACTCCCCGATCGAGGTCTTGCCGGTCCCCGGCGGGCCGATCAGGGTGAGGATCGCGCCCGCGTCCCGCTCGGAGTCCACGCCGCGATCGGCCCGGAGCTTCCGGACGGCGATGTGCTCGGTGATCCGCTCCTTGACGTCGTCGAGCCCGGCGTGGTCGGCGTCGAGGACCTCGCGCGCCACCTCGGGGTCGAGCCGCTCCTCGGAGCGCTCCGCCCACGGGACGGAGATCAGCCAGTCGAGGTAGGTGCGGATCATCGATGCCTCGCCGCCCGCCTCACCGGAGCGCTCGAGCCGCCCGAGCTCCCGCTCGGCCTGCTCGCGCACCTCGTCCGGCATCTCGGCGTCCTCGATCTTGGCCCGGTACTCGTCGGCCACCGAGCCCTCGTCCTCGCCGAGCTCCTTGCGGATCGAGTCCATCTGCTTGCGCAGGAAGTACTCGCGCTGCTGCGCCTCGGCGCCCTCGTGCACGTCCTCACGGATGCGCTTGCGGACCTGCAGCTCGGCCAGCCGCTCGCGCTGCATCTCGAGCGCGCGCTCGAGGCGCTCGTCGACGGAAAGGGCCTCGAGGAGCTCGCGCTTCTGCTCGAAGCTGAGGTCCGGGGCATAGCCCGAGGCGTCAGCCAGGCCGCCGGGGGTGTCGATCGAGCGCACGAAGGCCTGGACCCGCTGGTCGGCACCGCGCAGCTCGAGGATCTCCTCCACCACCGCGCGGTACTCGCGCTCGAGGCCGCGAACGCGCTCGGGATCGCCGACCGCGTCGTCGTGGCTGTCGGCGCTGACCCGCAGGGTGCCGTCCGATCCGGTTCGCGCGGCCCCGGGGATCGCGCGCTCGACGCCGTGCACGGTCGCCGCGTGGCCGCCTCCGGGCAGGCGACCGCTCTCGATCACCTCGGCGACCGTGCCGACCGTGCCGTACCCGTCCTCGCCGTCTCCGTCGCCGCGGCGGGGGACGACCAGGACGCGGTCCTCCTCACCGACCTTCGCGGAGATCGTCACGGTCATGCCCGGGAAGAGGACGAGATCGTCGAGGGGAATCAGGAGGAGGTCGGTGTGCTGGCTCATCGCATGCCTTTCGTCGAAGTAGATACAAATTATAACCATTGGTATTGATAGCCTTCCCCCATGGTCGTCAAGGTCACAGTGAGTCGGGCCGCACCCCGGTCCCCAGGCCGCGGCGGCGAGGGTTGCGGGCTCCTGCTCAGCCGTCTCGCCCGGGCCGCGAACCGCGAGCTGGCCGCGGAGCTGGACGCCCTGGGCCTCCGGTCGCAGCAGTTCGGCGTCCTCCACCTGCTGTCGGAGGCGGGGTCGCTGTCCAGCACGGAGCTCGCCGACGCGCTGCGCGTGCACGCCTCGAATCTCGTTCGCCTCCTGGATGAGCTCGAGGACGCGGGGCTGATCAGGCGTGAGCCCGACCCCGAGGACCGGCGCCGCCACCGCGTGGTGCTGAGCCGCCGCGGGTCGGGGATGTTGGCCCGGGCCGAGGGCGTGGCGGCCGAGATCGAGACCGAGCTGCTGGCGCCGCTGAGCGCCGCCGAGCAGCGTCAGCTGCGTGAGTTGCTCGGCCGGGTGGCCGCCCACGCGTGTAGCCGCGGCGGGCCGGGCGCCTGCCGGAGCGGCTCCGCCGGATAGTCTCCGGCCCTCGATGTCTGAGTCTGAGGAGCGCTCCCGGATCTTTGCGCCGGACCTGCTGCGTGGCCAGGTCTGTCTCGTCTCGGGCGCGGGGAGCGGCATCGGCCGTGAGACCGCGCTGGAGCTTGCGCGGCTCGGCGCGACCGTCGCCGGGTGCGGCCGGCGGATCGAGCCCGTCGAGGAGACGGCCGAGATGGTCGAGGCGATCGGCGGCACGGGCGCCGCCTACGCGTGCGACATTCGCGACGAGGAGGCGGTGGGGGAGATGATCGACTCGCTGCTGGAGGCGCACGGACGGCTCGACACCCTGGTCAACAACGCCGGCGGACAGT
>DATFLZ010000062.1:0-9407 GCA_035267205.1 Solirubrobacterales bacterium
AGGACCTCCCCGAGATCCAGACCTACGAGCGGATCCAACAGCAGTTCCCGGGCGACCAGATCCCGGCGACGGTCGCGGTCGAGGGCAGCGGCGCCGAGACCGCGGAGGTCGAGGCCGCCGTGCGCGAGCTGACCGCCGAGACCGGCGCGGGCAGGCTCTTCCCGGGTCCCGCCTCCGTCCAGTCCTCCCGCGACGGTCAAGTGGTCAGGATCGATGTCCCGATCGCCGGCGACGGCACCGACGAGCGCAGCCGGCGCGCCGTAGCCGAGCTCCGGGAGACGATCATCCCGGCGACCGTCGGCGCTGTGAGCGGCGCTGAGGCGAACGTCACCGGTCTCACGGCGGGCAACGTCGACTTCAATGACGGCATGGCCGGCCGGGTGCCGCTGGTCGTCGCCTTCGTGCTCGCGATGGCGTTCGTCCTGTTGCTGGTCACGTTCCGCTCGATCGTGATCCCGATCAAGGCGATCGTGCTCAACCTCCTGTCGGTCGGCGCGGCCTACGGCCTAGTCGTCTGGATCTTCCAGGAGGGACACCTCGAGAGCCTGCTCGGGTTCGAGTCGAGCGGCGCGGTCGCCTCGTGGCTGCCGATGTTCCTGTTCGTGGTCCTGTTCGGACTCTCGATGGACTACCACGTGTTCATCCTGAGCAGGGTCCGCGAGGCCTGGGCGTCGGGCATGAGCACCGAGCGCGCTGTCGCGAGCGCGATCAAGAGCACCGCCGGAGTCGTCAGCGCGGCGGCGCTGGTGATGGTCGCGGTGTTCTCGATCTTCGCCACGCTCTCGATGCTCGAGATGAAGCAGTTCGGCGTCGGCCTCGGAGCCGCGATCCTGATCGACGCGACGATCGTCCGCGCGTTCCTCCTGCCGGCCTCGATGAAGCTGCTCGGCGATTGGAACTGGTACCTGCCGAGCTGGCTCGAGTGGCTGCCGGAGCGGCGCGCCCCCGGCGAGCTGCCGCCCGACCCCGAGCTCGAGGCCACGGCGTAGCATCGGGGGTGATGGCGACATCCCCGCCGATCCCGCGCGTACTGAGCACCAACGTCGCCGAGATGCGGCTGATCGTGCTCGGGGGCCAGCCGACCAAGACCGGGATCTACAAGCACCCGGTCGAGGGCCCGCAGCTCGTCCACGATCACCAGTTGGGCGACGATCGCCAGGGCGACTACAGCGTCCACGGGGGCGAGCACAAGGCGGTCTACGCCTACTCCCGGCAGGACTACGAGTGGTGGGAGTCCGAGCTCGGCCGGGAGCTCGAGCCCGGGACCTTCGGGGAGAACCTCACGGTCGTCGGCATCGACGCGAGCGAGGCGCTGGTCGGAGAGCGCTGGCGGATCGGCACGACGCTGCTCGAGGTCTCCGAGCCCCGCGTCCCCTGCAGCAAGCTCGCCTACCGGATGGAGGACCCGAAGTTCGTCAAGCGCTTCGCCCGGGCGCTGCGGCCAGGCGCCTACCTGCGAATCATCGAGGAGGGCGAGCTCGAGACCGGCCAGGAGATCGAGGTCGTCGAGCGCCCCGGACACGACGTGAGCATGCGGATGATCTCCCGCGCCTTCTTCGGAGAGCGCGAGCTGATCGACCGGATCCTCACCGCGGAGCGGCTCTCAGGTCAGTGGCGCGCCGACCTCACTCGGCGTCGCGGCGGTTCTTGATCGCGACCGCGACCAGGTAGAGTGCCAGCAGGACTCCGGCCTGGATTGCGAGCATGGCGCCGGGCCCGACGACGCCCGCCGCGAGCAGGCCGATCGGGCCGAGCAGGATCACCAGCCCGATCAGGGTCGCAAGGATGAGGGCGCGGGTGGTCTCGCTCATGCGAGACGAGACTAGCCGCGCGCCGTCGTTCTAGCCCTCGGAGGCCGGATCCGGGATCGCGCCGAGCTGCACCATCATCCCCATCTGGTCCATCACGCCCCAGTGCTCGGCGATCCGGCCGTCCTCGAGGCGGAACATGTCCATCACCTCTGAGCGAAAGCTCTTCCCACTGGCCGGAACGCCCATCCACTCCCCCTCCTGGGTGCCGCTGAACGCCGCGTGGGCGACTACCCGGTCACCCTCGGCGACCATGCTGATCACATCGGCGCTGAGATCGGGGAAGGCCTCGCGGAACATTCCGAACATCGCCCGGATCCCCTCGCGACCCGCCGGCATCTCCGCCGGCATCTCCTCGTTCTCGACCACGCCCTCGACGACCACCTCGTCAAGAGCCGCATCGCTGCCCTGGCTGACGAACTCGTCGTACAGGCGCTGGACTACTTCCTTGTTCTGATCCGACATCTGCTCCGCTCCTCCTCGCCCCTCTGGACTTGCGGGCCGAGCCTATACGGGCGCGCCTAGGTGCGCTCGGTGGCGCCGACCTCGGGCGCCTCCCGGTGCTGGCCCTTGGCGAGCCGCGAGGGCCACCAGATCCGGCTGCCGATGTCGAAGGTCAGCGCCGGGACCAGCACTGAGCGCACGACGAACGTGTCGAGCAGCACCCCGAAGGCAACCGTGAAGCCGAGCTGGGTGAGGAACACGAGCGGCAGCACGGCGAGCACGGAGAAGGTGCCCGCGAGCACGATCCCGGCCGAGGTGATCACCCCGCCGGTGACGGCGAGACCGCGCAGCATCCCCTCCCGGGTCCCGTGCGTGAGCGTCTCCTCGCGCACCCGGGCCATCAGGAAGATGTTGTAGTCGATCCCGAGCGCCACCAGGAACACGAACGCGAACAGCGGCAGGCCGGGATCGACGCCGGGGAACCCGAAGGCCACGTCCGAGACGACGATTCCGACGCCGAGCGCGGCGAAGAAGCTGACGACCACCGTGCCGATCAGCAGGAGCGGCGCCGCGAGCGCCCGCAGCAGCAGGATCAGGATCAGTGAGACGACGATCAGGACGAGCGGGACGATCAGCTTCAGGTCGCGCTCGGTGGCGACGCGGATGTCGCGCTCGGTGGCGGTCGCGCCGCCCACCAGCACCTCCTCGCCCCCCGCCTGCCGCGCCGTGTCCCGGATCTCCGGGATCAGGTCGAAGGACTCGGTCGAGTAGGCGTCGTCGACCAGCACCGCGTTGAGCAGCACTCCCTCAGGGCCGCTGATCGGCTCCCCGTCGGAGCCGACGGCCGGATCAACCGACGCGACGCCGTCGATGTCGGCCACCGCGGACTGCACGGATTCCACCTGCTCCGGGTCGCTGACCACGATCTCGGTCGGAGCGTTGGCCCCGCCCGGGAACGACTTGGCGATCAGCTCCTGACCCTGGACGGCTTCGACATCGTCGCGGAAGCCGTTCGAGGAAGTCAGCCCGTCGTCGTAGGCGAGCGTGCCGGCGGCCATCACCAGCAGCACGAGGAAGGCCCCGACCCACACGCGCCGAGGACGAACGGCGATCCGGTCACCGAGCCGGCGCCACGGTCCGTGGGTGGCGTCGGTGCCCTCGTCGCCGACGTGCGGGACGCGCGGCCAGAAGACCCAGCGCGGCAGGATCACCAGCATTGCGGGCAGCAGGGTGAGCATCGAGAGCATCGCCGTGGCGATCCCGATCGCTCCGATCGGGCCGAGGCTGGCGGTCGAGTTGAGATCGGCGAGGCTCAGGCAGAGCAGCGCAGCGATCACCGTCCCACCACTGGCGAGGATCGCCGGACCGGCGGTCCGGAGCGCTACGCGCATCGAGGCCTCTCGATTCTGCTGACGCCGCAGCTCCTCTCGATATCTCGAGATCAAGAGCAGGGCGTAGTCGGTTCCCGCGCCGAGCACGAGCACGGAAAGGATCGAGGACGACTGCCCGTTGACGGTCACGCCGGCCTCGGTCACGCCGAAGCCGATCGCCCGCGTGGCGACCTCGGCGAACACGACCGCGATCAGCGGGATCCACAGCAGGATCGGCGAGCGGTAGATCAGGATCAGCAGGACGATGACCAGGCCGAGAGCCGCGAACAGCAGCGTGCCGTTGATCGATTCGAAGACCTCGATCGCGTCGGCGCCGTAGCCTGCGCCACCGGTGACGGCGACCTGGAGCTCGCCGGAGGCCTCGTAGTTGTCGGTGCTGACCAGATCGCGGACATCGCTGACCGGGTCGATGATGTCCTCCGCCTCGCCGGTGGCGGTGATGCTGGAGAAGACCAGCACGGCGGACGCGTCTTGCGGGATCTTCCCGTCGCGTCCGATCGGCCCGGTGTCGCTCGTGCCGGCGACGAAGGGCTCGGAGAAGCCCTCCACCTCCGGGCTGTTGAGCGTGGCGAGATCCTGGCCGAGCTGCTTGCGGTCGGCCGCGGTCAGCCCGCCGTCGCGGCTGTAGGCGATCACGAGGCCGGCCTGCTCGCCGTCGGTCAGCTTCTCGGTCTTCTCCAGGGCGAGCGTGGACTCAGCGTCGCCGGGCAGGTAGGAGGAGGACTCGTTGTTCTCGGCCTCGGTGAACTTGCCGGGGAGGTTGGCCGCGCCGATGCCGACGATCGCGATCAGCCAGATCGCGACGATCGCGAATCGAGCCTTGCGGCCGGCGGGGAAGGTGATGAAGCGCTTCATGGCGGCGCAGAGTACCATATGTCTCAGTAGGTGAGATACTCAGCAAATGAGCTTTTGTGACGACCGTCACACGCCGACGCAGACGAGAGGATGACCCGATGAGCGAGCAGCAGCCGAGCGCCGAGGAGGTCGTCTTCGCGCTGAGGACGTTCGAGCTCGAGCGCGACCGCTTCGACGACGCGGTCGCGCGTGGACAGGGCATCAGCCGCACCGACCTGCAGGCCCTGGATCATCTCCACATCAACGACGGCCTCACCCCCGGGCAGCTTGCGGACCGCATGATGCTGACCTCGGGAGCGATCACCGCGCTCGCCGACCGGCTCGAGGAGCTGGGCTGGCTGACGAGGGAGGCCCACCCGAGCGACCGCCGCTCGACGGTACTGAGGCTCACCGAGCGAGCGCACGCGACCGCCGACCGGATCTTCGATCCATTCGCCGCCGAGATCACCGACGCTGCCGCCGGGCTGTCGCCCGCCGAGCGGGAGGCCTGCCGGCGATTCCTCGCACAGGCCGCCGCGCTCGCGGACCGCCACGCGGAGCGCATCGCCCAGCAGGCCTCGCTCGGCGGCTGAGTGAGACCCGGACTCCCCGTCGCCGACGCCAATAGGATCCCCCGCAGATGGCCAACCACAGGATCTGGGCGCCGTGGCGCCTTCGCTACGTGAAGCACGCCAAAGACCAAGACGAGTGCATTTTCTGCGCCAAGCCTGAGGCCGGCGACGATCGCGAGAACCTGATCGTCCACCGCGGGGAACACTGCTTCGTGATCCTCAACCTCTTCCCTTACACCAACGGGCACCTCATGGTGGCCCCCTACGAGCACATCGGGGCCCTGCAGGAGATCGCCCCCGAAGTCACTGCGGAGATGATGGCGCTCGCTCAGCGGGCGATGAACGTCCTCGAGGGCGTCTACGAGCCGGAGGGCTTCAACGTCGGAATCAACCAGGGACGGGTCGCCGGCGCCGGAGTCGAGGGTCATATTCATCTTCACGTCGTGCCGCGGTGGGCGGGCGACAACAACTACATGCCGGTCGTGGCCGACACCCGGGTCATGCCGCAGTCCCTGCAAGAGAGCTACGACGCCTTAAGAGGAGGCTTTATCACCGATGAGTGACGCGACCAATGGCGGACCCGGTTCCGTCCAGGAGAGCATCTTCAAGGCCTACGACGTCCGGGGTCTCTACAGCGAGCAGATGGACGCGACGACCAACCACCTGCTGGGCCGCGCCTTCGCGCGCGTGCTCGCCGACCTGCGGGGAAAGCGGCCCGCCGAGCTGACCGTCGGCGTCGGGCGCGACATGCGGCTGCAGGCGCCCGAGATGGCCGGCGCGGTCCGAGACGGGCTCATCGCCGAGGGCGTCGCGGTCGTCGACGTCGGCATGGTCGGCACGGAGATGCTCTACCTCACCGTCGGCGCCCACGAGCTCGACGGCGGCGCGATGGTCACCGCCTCCCACAACCCGAAGGCCTACACGGGGGTCAAGCTGGTCCGCGAGGGCGCGCTGGCGCTCTCCGGCGACACCGGGATCACCGCGATCCGCGACCTGATCCTCGCCGGGCTGGGCGAGGCTCCGGGCGGCGGCGGCGTCAGCGAGCTCGACATCTTTCCTGAGTTCCGGGCACGGGCCATGGGCTTCGTCGACGCCTCGGCGATCAAGCCGATGAAGGTCGTGGTGGACGGCGGGAACGGGATGGCGGGTCAGATGGTCGGGCCGCTGCTCGACGACCTGCCGATCGAGCTGATCTCCACCTACTGGGAGCCCGACGGGAACTTCCCCGACCACGAGCCGAACCCGCTGCTGCCCGAGAATCGCGAGTTCATCATCAACCGGGTCAAGGAGGAGGGCGCGGACCTGGGAATCGCCTGGGACGGCGATGCCGACCGCTGCTTCTTTATCGACGACCGCGGCGAGTTCGTCGACGGCGACTTCCTCACCGCGCTGCTCGCGAAGCTGGTCCTCAGCAAGGAGCCGGGTGCCGACATCCTCTACGACGTGCGCGCCTCGCGGGCCGTGCCGGACACCGTCTCCGAGCACGGGGGCACCCCGCACATGGGCCGGGTCGGGCACGCGTTCATGAAGCGGCTGATGCGCGAGCGGGGCGGTGCCTTCGCGGGCGAGGTCTCGGGCCACTACTACTTTCGCGAGTTCTACAACGCCGACACCGGCACGATCCCCGCGCTGCTGGTCCTGGAGCTGCTCTCCAGGGAGGGGCGCAAGCTCTCGGAGCTGGTCGGGGACCTGCGGTCGAAGTACTTCATCAGCGGCGAGATCAACTCGGAGGTGGCCGACCAGGACGGAAAGATGGCCGAGATCGCGGCGGCTCATCCCGACGCCGAGATCTCCTGGCTCGACGGCGTCTCGGTCGACTATGAGGACTGGCATTTCAATGTCCGGCCCTCCAACACCGAGCCGCTGCTCCGCCTCAATCTCGAGTCGCTCGTCTCGCGCGAGGACATGGAGGCCAAGCGCGATGAGATGCTCGGCTTCATCCGCTCCTAGTGGCCTGAGCTTGGACCCGGCCCCGCAGAATCCGGCCCCAGGGCCGAGTGGCCACGGCCGCTCCGACGCCGGGGCGGACGGTGAGCTCGACCCGGAGCTCGCCTGGGAGCGAATCGGAGACGCAGACATCCGCATGCTGCGGATTCCGACCCCATTTGCGGTCGGCCGCGTCAACACGTACCTGATCGAGGACGATCCGCTGACCCTGATCGACAGCGGACCGAACTCCGGCAAGGCGCTCGACGAGCTGGAGCGGCAGCTCGGGGCCGTCGGCCGGCGGATCGAGGAGATCGAGCTGATCGTGGTCACGCACCAGCACATCGACCACATGGGTCTGGTCGACATCGTCGCCAAGCGCTCCGGCGCCGAGGTGGCGGCGATCGAGATGCTCGCCCCGTTCCTCGCCGAGTACTCCCGTGAGGCCGAGCTCGATGACGAGTTCGCAGCCGGGCTGATGCTGCTGCACGGGATCCCCGAGGACATGGTGATCGCGCTGAGGGCCGTGTCGCACAGCTTCCGGGCGTGGGGAAGCCGCGCGGACGTGACCCGCACGCTGCGCGACGGCGATACGCTGGAGCTCGCCGGCCGCAAGCTGGAGGTCCAGCTGCGCCCCGGACACAGCCCGACCGACACGCTGTTCTGGGACGAGGAGCGCAGGCTCCTGCTCGGCGGCGACCACCTGCTCGGGCGGATCTCCTCCAATCCGCTGCTCGCCCGGCCGCTGGACGGAACCGAGCAGCGGCCGCGCGCGTTGCTCACATACCTGGAAAGCCTGCGCCGGACCCGCGAGCTCCCGGCCGAGATCGTTCTCCCTGGCCACGGGGACCCGGTCACCGGACACGCCGCGTTGATCGACTCACGGGTGGCGATGCACGAGCGGCGCGCGGCCAAGCTGCTCGAGCTGATCCGCTCCGAGCCGCTCAGCGCCTACCAGCTCGCCCACAGCCTCTGGGGAAACGTAGCGGTCACCCAGGCCTTCCTGACTCTCAGCGAGGTCGTCGGCCACATGGACCTCCTGGTCGAACGCGGCGAGGCGCGCGAGGTGCGGGACGGCGACATCGTTCGCTACTCCGCGGCCTGAGCGATTCGTCCACGTCTCGGGCCCGCGGGTAACCGCGGGAGCGCCGAGGTTTAGGATCGAGCGGTGAGCGCAGCAGCCAGACCCGATGCCCCCGAGCGCCCGACCGCCGCCTCTGACGCGGACGATGCCCTGGGCGAGCGCCCGGCTAAGAAGCGGATGCTGATCATCGTCAACCCGTACGCGACGACGGTCTCGGACAGGCTCAAGAACCTCGTCGTCTACGCGCTGCAGGGGCGGTACGAGGTGGAGGCGGTGACCACCGAGGCGCAGAATCACGCGACCGAGATCGGCCGGGAGGCGATCGACGGCAGCTACGACCTGGTCGTCGCCTTCGGCGGCGACGGCACCCTCAACGAGGTCGCCAACGGTCTCGCCGGCACCGACATCCCGGTCTCCGTGCTGCCCGGCGGCTCGACCAACGTCGTCGCCCGCTCGCTCGGCATCCCCAACGATGTCGTCGACGCGACCGAGCACCTGCTCGCCGCGGCCGACCGCTTCGAGCCGATGAAGGTGGATCTGGGCATCGCCAACGGCCGTCACTTCGTCTTCGCGTGCGGCGCCGGCCTCGACGCGACCGCGGCCGAACGGGTCGACTCCAAGCCCCGCCTGAAGGCCCGCATGGGGCCGTACTTCTACACCTACGCCGCCGTCCGCGGCTTTTACGCGCGCTATCTGCGGAACCCGGTCGAGATCCGCGCCGAGACCGCGGCCGGGAACGCGGAGGGCGTGACCGCCATCTGTCAGAACTCCGATCCCTTCACCTACTTCCGCAACACCGAGGTGCGGATCTGCGAGGACGTCGCCTTCGACTCCAGAACCCTCTCGCTCGGAATCCTGCGCCGGGCGCGGCAGCGGGACGTCCCCGGGATCGCGGCGCGCGTGCTGAAGCCGGCCTGGAGCGCAACCAGCCACCGCCAGATCGACCACTTCGCCGGAATCACCGAGGCCCGCATCGAGTCGCTCTCTCGGGACGAGGACGGCGGCTGGCGGAAGTTCCCGGTCCAGGTCGACGGGGACTTCATCGGGGAGCACGGCGAGCTCGACCTGAAGCTCGACCCCGGCGCGCTCACCGTGATCGCCTGAGGCGCCCGCGCGACCCCGCCAATGGACGCTGACGCTGACTGCATCTTCTGCGCAATCGCCACCGGATCTGCCGACGCCGAGGTCGTCTACGCCGACGACGCCCACATCGCCTTCCTCGACTCGCGCCCGCTCTTTCACGGCCACACGCTCCTGATCCCACGGGAGCATCACGAAACCCTCGCCGACCTTCCCGAGGAGGAGACGGGCGAGTTGTTCGTGCTCGCCCGCAGGCTCTCGGTAGTCG
>DATFLZ010000063.1:0-28049 GCA_035267205.1 Solirubrobacterales bacterium
GTGCGCTCGCGATCGCGCTCGGCGAGCGTCTCCTCGATTCCGGAGCGCTTCTCGTTCATCGCCTTGAGCTCGGCCTCGACCTTCTCGCGGTCCGCTCGCGCGGCCTGGGCCTCGGCCTCGGCGCCGCGTAGATCACCGCCGCCCATCGCCAGCCGGTCGCCAAGGAGCTCGAGCTGGAGCTCCATGGTCTGGCGCTCGAGGCGAGCGTGAGTCTCGGCGGCGTTCGCCTGTCGCCGCAGCGGTCGCAGGCGGGAGCGCGCTTCCCGCTCGACGTCGAGGGCGCGGTCCAGGTTGGACCGGGTGCGGCGCAGCTTGAGCTGCGCGCGGCGGCGGCGTTTGCGGTGCTTGCCGAGCCCAGCCGCCTCCTCGATCAACAGGCGCCGCTCCTTCGGCTTGGAGAGGACGATCTCCTCGACCTTCCCCTGGCCGATGACCGAATGCATCTCGCGCCCGAGGCTGGCGTCGGAGAGGGCGTCGGTGATGTCGGCGAGCCGGCAGTTGGCGCCGTTGAGGCGGTAGCCACCCTCCCCGTCGCGCCCCAGCCTACGGACGACCGAGATCTCCGAGAACTCCGAAGAGGCCGTTCCGTCCGAGTTGTCGATCACGACCTCGACCTCGGCGGCCGTCCGGGCGGAGCGCTCACGACCGCCGGCGAAGATCACGTCCTGCATCGACTGGCCGCGGACGGCGAGCGGGCTCTGCTCACCGAGCGCCCAGAGCACGCCGTCGGTGATGTTCGACTTGCCGCATCCGTTGGGACCGACGATCACGCTGACGCCCGGCGAAAACTCGAGCTTGGTTCGCTCGGGGAAGGACTTGAAGCCCTTGAGGGTTATCGACTTGAGATGCATCTACGCCTTGTTGCCCTTGGTGCCTGTAAGCGTGCTGGTTGGACCGGACGTGACCGTAGTTCGGGAAAAGCCGCGATATGCGGGGATTCCCGAAGGAGCGGCTAGTCCTCGATGGCCGCGAGCGCGGCCTCGGCCGCTGCCTGCTCGGCCGCCTTCTTGCTGTGGCCCGAACCGGCGCCGACGACGTCGCCGTCGACGCGGGCCTCGACCTCGAACCTGCGGTCGTGAGGCGGACCCTGCTCGCCGGCCACGACATAGGTTACGAGCGCACCGCGCCGAGCGAGTCGCTCCTGGAGCGCTGACTTGAAGTCGAGCAGCGTCTCGCTCGCGTACTCGATCTCGGGCGCGAACGCGGCCAGCACCGCCCCCGTGGTCCGCTCGAGCCCCTGCTCGAGGTACGCGGCGCCGATCAGGGCCTCGGTGATCGATGCCATCGCCCGCTCGCTCGCGACCAGCTCGCTCACCGAGATACCGCTGTCGGCGCTCTGCGGACGGGACTCAGCCAGCATCTCCGCCACGCCCAGGGAGCGGGCGATCGCGGCACAGGCGCGACCGCTGACCGCCTGGCCGTGGATCTTGGTGAGCCGCCCGATATCGGAGCGGGGAAAGCGCCGGTACAGCTCCGCGGCCACGATCAGGCCGAGGACGCTGTCGCCGAGGAAGGCGGGACGGCCCCACGAGCGCGCTCGGCGCTCGACCCAGGAGCTGTGCGTCACGGCCTGTTCGCGAGCCGCCGGCGAAAGCGCGGCCACCAGCTCACGCAGAGGGGCTACGGCCTCGAGGCCCGGCCGCTCGCTCTGCTCGGCTGAGGAGCCGGGCACGTCACTCCCCTGGAAGCCTCGAATGGACGAAGTCGACAGCCATGCCGACCGTCTCGATCCCGGCAGCTTCCTCCTCGGTCATCTTGATGCCGTAGGTGTCCTCGAGCTCCATCACGAGCTCGTAGAGGTCCAGCGAGTCCGCGTCGAGATCCTCGCGGAAGCGAACGTCGTCACGGATCTCGCCGGGATCCAGCTCCAGCTCGGTCGAGAGATGGTCGCGGACCATCGCAAAGATCTCGTCGCGGCTTGTAGGCGAAGCGCTGCTCATCGCTGGGAGGGATGGTCTATCACGCCGGAGCCTCCGCGTCCCCCGACGTCCGCGCTCGCTCGCGCGCGGCCGCGCGGCCGACGCCACTGCGCTCAAGCAGGGTCCGGGTGCGCTCGACAGTCTCCTGCCGCACGGCGCGAGCGGCGAGCCGAATCTGATTCGCGACCCCCTCCGGCCCCGCCGACCCGTGCCCCACGACCGCGACTCCCCGGAGGCCGAGAAGGATCGCACCCCCGGTCTGGTCGGGGTCGAGGCTGCTGCGAAGCGCGCCGAGCGCGGGCCGAAGCAGCGCGCCGCCGAGCAGCGCCCTGGGCCCGGATCGCGCGGCCGCACGCACGGCGCCACCCACCGCCCCGGCGGTCCCCTCAATCGTCTTCAACGTGACGTTGCCGGTGAATCCATCGGTGACGACCACGTCGGCACCGCCGCTCAACAGCTCACGGCCCTCGATGTTCCCGGTGAACTCGATCCCCTCGCCGGCCGCCAGCGCCTCGTGCGCAGCCACGGTCAGGGCGGACCCCTTTTTGCTCTCAGCGCCGACCGACAGCAACGCGACGCGCGGGGACTCGACCTCGAGCGCCGCCTGGGCAAAGGCCGAGCCGAGGTAGGCGAACTGCACGAGGTGGGAGGCGCGGGCGTCGGAGTTGGCTCCCGCGTCCAGCAGGAGCACGGGCCGGTCCAACCCCGGGGCCGGCAGCTGCACGGCCAGGGCAGGACGCTGGACCGACCGGAGGCGCTTGAGCGCGAACAGGGCGGCAGTCATCGTCGCCCCGGTCGAGCCCGGGCTCGCGAGCGCGTGGGAGCGACCCTCGGCCACGTCCGCCGCGGCGCGGACGATTGAGGCGTTCTCGCGGGACCGGACGGCGGCAACCGGCTCCTCGTCGTTGGCGATCAGGCCGGGGGCCTCCACGACCTCGACGCCCTCGAGCGCCGTCAGGGCACCGAGGTCGGCCGCGCGCCCGAACGCGCGGACCCGCAGGTCCTCACCGTCGGCGATCGCACGACCGATTCCCTCGACCACGACCTCGGGGCCACCCTCGGCCCCCAGGGCGTCGAACGCGATCACGACCGGCTCACCCTCCGAGCGCGGAGACGGCCCGGTCGGGCCCGGCACTACTCGTCCTCAGCGGGGGCCGGCGCGTCCAGCGACGGCTCCTCGAACGTGATCACCTCACGCCCACGATAGGTGCCGCAGGTTGGGCAGACGCGGTGCGGCAGACGCGGGCTGTGGCACTGCGGGCACTCATTCAGTCGCGGCGCGGAGATCGCGTCGTGGCTGCGACGGCGGTCGCGGCGGGCACTGGACTGGCGCTTCTTCGGTACGGCCATGGGAGTCGAGCATGGTAGCGGTATCCGGACACCGCGTGGGGCCGCTCGCGCCGGGCCGCGAAGCGACCCCGTGGCAGCCCCGGACACGCCGGGTGGACACGGTGTCGAATAGTTGGTAGCGTCGCCCGCGCAGGATGGCCGGCGCCCGCACCCCCAGCGGTGCCATTTCGCCGTTCTGCACCCGCCGGCCCGGGTCCCATTTCCCCCGAAAGGATCCGGGCCGGCCCTTTTTTCAGTTGTCGGCCGGGGTCCCGGCGCGCCGACGCGCGATCAGTCGTCGCCGGGCTCGCTCTCGGACGCCTCGGTCAGCTCCCGCAGCTTCGCAAACCGTGGATCGAGAGGCCGCTCGTGCTGATGCTCGGCGGGATCGACATCGTTCAGCGAGATCCCACACTCGGGACAGAGGCCCGCGCAGTCGGAACGGCACAGGACCTTGTCGGGCATAGCAAGAGCGAGAGCGTCGGAGAGCCAGGCGCCCGCGTCGAGGATGCCGTCCTCAACGTAGGGGCTGTTCAGCTCCGGGTCGTCGGACCGGGGCTGGTCCACCTCGCGCTCCGCGAGCCTGATCGGCAGCTCCACGGGCTCGAGGCAACGGGCGCAGGGTCCGGTCAGCAGGGTCTTGGCAACCAGCCGGAGCGCGAACCCCGAGGTCGTGCGCGAGACCTCGATCGTGGCCTCCACGTCGCCGCCGGCGACCGGATAGCTCTCGCTGCCGATCGACGGTGTCCGCGGGGCCACGGTGAGCTGCCGGGAGCGGGCCTGCCCGCTCCGCAGGCCGAGGCGCTCGAGGTCGATCTGCGTCGCTTCCATAGTCTCCGAGGTTAGATGGCCGAGCAGCCCCCACACGGACAGTTCCACTGGGATCCCGGGACCTACCTCGAGATGATCCGCGGCGAGGTCCCCCGCTTCGATGAGCTGCAGGCTGCATCGATCGACGCCATCCCCGCTGAGCCGCAGCGCGTGCTGGAGCTCGGGGTCGGCACCGGCGAGACCTCACGCAGGCTGCTCGATGCCCATCCCGGCGCCGAGATCATCGGCCTGGACTCGAGCCCGGAGATGCTCTTTCGCGCGCGGTCGCTGGGGATCGAGACGCGGCTCGCCCGGATGGAGGATCCGCTGCCGGACGGCCCGTGGGATCTCGTCATCGCCGTGCTCAGCGTGCATCACCTCCGGACCGAGCAGAAGCGGGATCTGTTCAGGCGGATCCAGGACCAGTCCCGCGCCCTGGTGATCGGGGACGTCGTCGAGGTCCCTGACGGCGATCGCACGACGCCGATCGATCCCGAATTCGATCACCCCGAGCCCGCCGAGCGACTGGCCGAGCTCTGCGGTGGCGAGCTCAGCTGGCGGGCCGATGACCTTGCGGTCGTCGTGGCAAGCTACGCGTGACCCAGCCGCGGACGATCCCCTGACCGACTCGGAAGACAGCCCCCGCAAGGCCCTGGTTACCGGCGCCGCCGCCGGGATCGGGGCCGCGATCGCGATCCGCCTCCGCGGCGCCGGGATCGAGGTCGTCACGCTCGACCGCGAGCCGGGCTGCGACCTGCAGGTCGATCTGCGCGAACACGAGATTCCGGAGCTCCCGGACATCGACATCTGCGTCTCCAACGCCGCGATCACCGACACGATCGCCGCCGCCGACCGGCTCGAGCACGAGGCGTGGACGCGCGACATCGAGGTCAACCTGACCGGCTCGTTCCGCGCGATCCAGGCCTGCCTTGGGGGAATGCGGGAGCGCCGGTGGGGCCGCATCGTCGTGATCTCGAGCATCGCCGCGCGCGACGGCCTGCCGGGACAGGTCTCCTACGCTGCGTCGAAGGCGGGCCTGATCGGCATGGTGAAGACGCTTGCCGCCGAGAACGTGCGGCGTGGGATCACCGCCAACGCGGTACTCCCCGGAATGGTCGCCACCGAGAAGGTGCGGGCGATGCCCCAGGAGATCCTCGAGGCCCTCGGCGACCTGCTGCCGATGAAGCGCATGGCCGACCCCGAGGAGGTCGCCGCCCTGGTCACCTTCCTGAGCTCGGAGATCGCCGGCTCCATCACCGGAGAGTCGATCGGGATCGATGGCGGTGCCTCCCTCAACACGATGTCGCTGACCCGGGCGCTGCGCGACCGCGGCGGCTGGCGCTGAGCGCGCAGCCTCAGCCGCGAACACCTGCAGTGGATGAGGCGATCCCCGGACAGGACCCGCGGCCTGCCGCATGGTCCCTAGTCAGTGAAGAACGGAGCGCGCCCTAGTCCTCGGGCTCGAGCTCAGGCTCGTCGTCGCGGCCGGCGAGGCGGTCACGCCCGCGCTGGACGGCGGCGAGGAACTTCTGAAGGTTGACCTCGAGCGTCGAGAGGATCTCGTCGGCGTAGTCCTCGGCCCCGAGGCGAATCTGGCGCTCGGTGTCGCGGGCGTCCTCGAGGATCTCCTCGGCGCCGCGCTCGGCCTGCTTGTAGACCTCCTCGTCGGAGATCAGGCGCGCCTGCTGGTCACGGGCCTCCTTGACCACGCGCTCGGCCTCGCGCTTTGCCTCGGCGAGCATCTCCTGTCGCTCCTTCACGATCCAGCGGGCCTGCTTGATCTCCTCGGGAATCGTGGCCCGCATCTGATCGAGCAGGTCGTAGATCTCCTCGCGGTCAACGCGCACCTGGTCGGTCAGCGGGACCGGCCGCGCGTTGTGGATCAGGTCGTCGAGCTTGTCGATCAGTACGAGTACGTCCATGAATGCGCCTAAAGATTACGGGTCACGTCGGAAATCCCTTGTCTCCCAACACTTTCCGGGCGGGTTTGCAAGCTCCTGCCCACGCGCCCCCGGCCCCCGAACCGGCTCATCGCCGCTCGATGCGTTCGGAGAGCTGTGCGGAAACCTCGCCGGGAACGAGATCGCTGACATCGCCGCCGAAGGTCGCCAGCTCCTTGACCCCCGTCGAGGAGAGGAAGCTGTACTCGGGGGACGCCATCACGTAGACGCTCTCGATCTCCGGCGCGAGCTTGCGGTTGAGCTGGTTCATCTCGAACTCGTACTCGAAGTCGGAGATCGCCCGCAGGCCCTTGACGATCGCGGTCGCCTCGTTCTCGCGGGCGAAGTCGACGAGCAGCGTCGAGAAGATCTGCACCTCGACGTTGCCGTGCTCGGCGGTCGCCCGCTCGATGAATCCCTTGCGCTCCTCCGGCGTGAACAGCGGCTCGCTCTTGCGGACCGGCTGATTGACGACGCCGACGATCACGCGCGGGAAGACCCGCGACGTACGGCCGATGATGTCGAGGTGGCCGTTGGTGACCGGGTCGTAGCTGCCCGGGCAGATGGCCGTCCGGCGATCAGTCATCCGTCCCACCCTCCGCGGAGTGAACCCGAACCAGCGATCGCCCATACCGACGCTCGGTGAGGAGCGGGAGCGAAAGCAGCGCAGGGGTGGCGGACGCGGATTCGACGATCACGCGACCGGCCTCCGTGAGGCGCGCGGGCAGCAGGCTGTCGAGCTCTGGACCAAGGCGGTCGGCGAGTCTATAGGGCGGATCGCAGAACACGAGATCGAAGCGGCGAACCTCCTCCCGCAGCACGGCGGATACGTCACCCCCGATCACCTCACATCGACCGCCGAGACCCAGCAGCTCGACGTTCCCCCGAGCCGGGCCCGGAGCCAAGTCAACCAGGGTCACCGGCATGGCGCCTCGGCTCAACGCCTCGATCCCGAGCGCTCCGGTGCCGCAGTAGAGGTCAAGCGCAGAGAGTCCTTCGATCGGGCCGAGCATCGAGAAGATCGCCTCCCGGGTGCGCTCCGTGCTCGGCCGCACGTCGGCGCCCGCCGGGGACCGCAGGCGCCGTCCGCCCAGCGAGCCGGCCACGATCCGCGGCCCTGGGCGAGCGCGCGCCATCACGCGGCAATCGGCTCGGCCCGCTCATCGCCGAACCTGGCGCGGACGATCTCCAGCAGCGGCCCGAGCGCCGGCGCATCGAGGGCCCCGTGACGCTCCAGCAGCGCGAGCAGCTCCTGGCGCGCGAGCGCGAGCAGCTCGGAGTCCTCCGGCAGCGTGGCGACGCGGAACCGCGGCAAGCCCGACTGACGCGTGCCGAGCACCTCCCCCTCCCCGCGCAGCGAGAGGTCCACCTCGGCGAGCCGGAAGCCGTCCCGCTCGCCCTCGATCGCCGCGAGCCGGGCCCTGGCGCTTTCGGTCTCGGGATCTGCGAAGAGGATGCAGAACGACTCGTGCTCCCCGCGCCCGATCCGGCCTCGCAGCTGATGGAGCTGGCTGAGCCCGTAGCGGTCGGCGTCCTCGATCACCATAACCGTCGCGTTCGGGACGTCGATGCCGACCTCGATCACGCTGGTGGCGACGAGCACGTCGGCGGCTCCCGACGCGAAGCGCGCCATCGCCTCGGCCTTCTCCGCCGACCGCATCTGGCCATGCAGGACTTCGACCCGCTGCTCGGAGAACTCGCCCGCGGCGAGGCGTCTGCCCTCGGCGACCGCCGCCTTGGCCTGCTCGCTCTCGCTCTCGGAGACCAGGGGGCAGACGATGAACGCCTGGCGGCCGGCGGCGATCTGCTCGCGGATGAAGCCGTAGGCGCCACGGCGCCGGTCCTCCTCGACCACCCAGGTCTTCACCGGGCGGCGCCCGGCGGGGAGCTCGGCGAGAGCCGTCGTGTCGAGGTCGCCGTAGGCTGTCAGCGAGAGCGTCCGCGGGATCGGTGTCGCCGTCATGTGGAGCGCGTGCGGCGCGACCCCGTCCGGACCCTTCGAGTCGAGCGCCCGCCGCTGCGCGACCCCGAAGCGATGCTGCTCGTCCACGACGGCGACCGCGAGGCGCTGGAACTGCACCCCGGGCTCGATCAGCGCGTGAGTGCCGACGAGCAGGCCCAGCTCGCCGCTCCCCAGTAGCCCGAGCGTCCTCCTCCGGGCCGCCGCCGGGGTCGATCCGGTCAGCAGCGCCGCCGGTAGCGGCAGCCCGGCGAGCAGTGACTCGAGCGTCGCGAAGTGCTGCCGGGCGAGCGTTTCGGTCGGGGCCATCAGCACTGCCTGCCCGCCCGACTCGATCGCGCGGAGCATCGCGTAGAGCGCGACGACGGTCTTACCGGAGCCCACCTCCCCCATCAGCAGTCGCTGCATCGGACGGCCCAGGGCGAGATCGGCATCAACCTCCGAGAAGGCGTGACGCTGGTCGTCGGTGGGCCGGAACGGCAGCGAGCCGATCCACCCGGAGACGAGCTCGCCCGGATCCTCGAGCGGCAGCGCAGGCCGCTCCCGGTCCCGCTCCCCGCGCCGCGAGGCGAGCGCGGCCTGATGGAGGAAGAGCTCCTCGAAGGCAAGCCGGTGGCGCGCCACCTCGATCGAATCCCGGGAGTCTGGGAAGTGGGCCGCGAGCCGGGCGTCGGCCGCGCCCGCGAGGCGGCGCCGGGCCCGGAGCTCGGCCGGGAGCGGCTCGTCCGCCTCGGGGGCGTGGGCGAGCGCCTGCCAGGCCCACTCCCGCAGCTTCTGGGGGCGCACGCCCTCCCCCGCCGGGTGAACCGGGACGAGCCCGCGGGTATGGATCCCGGCAGGGACCTCCCCCCGGGCGCGGACCGGCCCGGACTCGATGCCGGACGCCTCGGCCTCGCCGTCGAGGAACTCGTAGTTGTCCACCCGCATGCCCTTCCTGTCGACCCGCCCGTTGAGCAGCAGCCGGACCCCGGGCTTCAGCCGCTCCCCGAGCCAGGCCTGGTTGAACCAGGTCGCGGTCATCGGGCCCGACTCGTCCGCGACGGTGGCCTCGACGATCCGCAGGCCGCGCCGGCGGGTCGGTCGCACCCGAGCCGAGCGAACCTCGGCGACGACGGTCGCCTCGGCGCCGACGGGAAGCTGGGCGATCGGTGTCGCGTCGGCGCGATCGGCATAGGAGTGCGGCGCGTGCTCGACCAGGTCGCTGAGGGTCTCGAGACCGATCCGCGCGCACGCCTCGCTCAGCTTCGGGCCGATGCCGCGCAGGGAGCCGAGCTCGGCCGCGAGCCGGCGCCCGCGCCGCGCGGACCGCAGCGGGACCGCCAGCAGCTCCGCCCGCGAGGGTCGCTCACCCGAACCGACCGCCCGCGGCGTGGGCGGAGCGTCCGCGACGTCATTGCGATCCGGGCGGGCCGTTGCGGACGTCGGTGCTGGTGCCGCGCTCATCCTCACTGAGGCTACGCGCCGGGGTCGCCGGAACCGCGCGGAACCGGCTGGACGACGCAGCCCAATACGCTGGCATCCATGGGTCGCATCGACGATCGCCTCGAGGAGCTGGGCCTGGAGCTGCCGGCGCCCTTCTCCCCGCCGCCCGGGATCGAGTTCAGCTTTGACCTCGTCACCGTTTCGGGGAGCACGGCCTACGTCTCCGGTCACGGGCCGGTCGACGGCACGGAGGTCCTGGTCGCGGGCAAGGTCGGCGATTCCGTCTCCGTCGAGGAGGCGGCGAGCGCGGCTCGGCTCACCGGACTCTCGATCCTGACCTCGCTGCGGGAGGCGCTCGGGGATCTCGACCGCGTGACCCGGTGGGTCAAGGCACTGGGCCTCGTCAACTGCGCCCCGGGCTTCAACGCGACGCCGCCGGTCATCAACGGGTTCAGCGACCTGATCATCGAGATCTGGGGCGAGAGCGGCCGCCATGCGCGCTCGGCGATCGGAGCCGCGGAGCTGCCGTTCGACATGGCCGTCGAGGTCGAGGCAATCGTCAAGATCGACGGCCGCGGCGGCGACTCCTGGTGAAGGGACGCCAGGGCTTCGGCCGGCTCCCCCACCCCCGGCCGGACTCCGCCCCCGCGGACCGGGCGCCCAACGGCCGGCCCTACGAGTCCGTGTGGAGCTACCCGCGACCGCCCGAGATGCGCCCCGAGAGCCGCGCGGTAACCGTGACCTGCGGCGGCCGTCCGATCGCCCGGAGCGAGCGGGCGCTGCGGGTCTGCGAGACGGCGGGCGCCCCGACGATCTACGTGCCGACCGCTGACGTCGCCGCCGGGGCGTTGAGGCGAGCGCCCGGCAAGACCCTCTGCGAGTGGAAGGGCTCGGCGGCCTACTTCGACATCGTCGTCCCGGGCACCGATCCGGTCGAGCGCGCCGCCTGGACCTACCCCCGGCCGACGCGCCACTACGCGGAGCTGAGCGACCACGTCTCCTTCTTTCCGGCGCTGGTCGACTGCCGGCTCGGCGACGAGGCGGTCGCGCCGCAGCCCGGGGGCTTCTACGGGGGCTGGGTCACCGCGGAGATCCTCGGCCCGATCAAGGGCGAGCCGGGAAGCGAAGGCTGGTAGCCGGGCTCGCCCCGATCAGCGCGGCAGCTCGCAGGAGGGCGGCCGGTGCCGCGCCCAGATCTCGCCGATCCAGGCGGCGGCCGGATGCTCCTGCAGGCGCTCGAGCCGCGGAATGCCAGGAGGTCGTGGCAGCTCGTACTGGAGCTCGTCCGGCCAGGCCAGGGGCCACAGCAGCGATGCCGCTGTCAGATCGGCGACCGAGAACGAGTCGCCGACCAGGAACTCGCCGGAGCCGCGCTCACGCTCGATTCGATCGAGCGCATCCTCCAGCGTGCCCCAGGCGCGTTCCGCCTCGGGCTCGGCGAAGGTGTAGCGGCGGCTCACGTACAGCCAGCCGAGCGGGAACGTGAGCTTCATCAACGCGCGCTGTAGTGCCGGCCGGCCGACGGTGATGAACTCGGCCATGTAGTCGCGATCGTCGCGAAGCTCCCAGAACAACGCCCGCCTCATGGCGTGCCCGACCTCGTCGTCGAAATCGCGCTGGAGCGCGAGGGCCCGCTCTCGCTCCGCCGGATCCCTCGGATACAGGGCCGGCTCGGGGTGGAGGCGCTCGAGCGCATCGATGATCCCGCTGGAATCGGCGATCCGCTCGCCACCGAGATCGAGAACCGGAAGCGTCCCCCGCAGCGAAAACGCCATCGCGCGCGGCTCGACCGGCGCCACGGTGCGCCGGACATGCGCGATCCGCTTGTAGTCGAGCGCCCAGCGTGCCTTCTCGTTGTAGTTCGAGAAGTTGTACTGCCAGAGGCGGGGAGGCCTGGGCATCAGCCGAACTCGACCTCGACCCCGTCGATCTCGAGCGAGACGAGGGTCGGATGCGGGAGCGAGCGCAGGTTGCGCCGGCGCGGGAGGACGCGTCGCCGCGTCGGCAGGACGAGCCCGTCGAACTCCCGGTGAGCGGAGCAGTAGTGGGCAGCGTGGGCGCGAGCAGCGACGACCTCCGCGGTGTAGTCATGGCGAACCAGCCGCCCATCGCTATCGAAGAAGAAGCTCTGCTTGGCGCTGTGGGTCTGCAGGTCCGACGGGAAGCGGGCATCGAGGCGTCGCCAGGGCTGTCCGTCCCTCACCCACGGCCGACCCTCCGTCACCTCGATCTCGTCGCGCGTCAGCAGCAGCGGCGTCGTCAGGTAGTTCCACATGGCGTAGCCGGCGAAATAGGTCGCATCGAGCGCGTCCCAGCGCAGATTGCGCCGCAGGCCCGAGAGCCCGAAGAACCGGGAACGCGGATCCGTGCGAGCTTCGACCTGATCCCCGGCCGCGGTCTCGATCCGGACCGTGTTGCCGTCGAGGACCCCGACGAGCCCCCGCTCCGGATAGGGATCGAGGGTCGCATGCTGGCGGTCGAAGTCGACCGTCACGGTGTAGTCGGCGAAGCGGTTTCCCGGCGCGCGCGTCCGCGGTAGCAGGCCGCCCGTCCGGGTCCGGGCGCTGAGCCGCCGGGCCTGGCGCCAGCGCGACTGCCCACCCGCGGCCTCCAGCGCCTCCGCGAGCAGGCTCATTGGGCCGAGACCAGCCACCAGTGGGTGCGCTGTCCGCCGTCGAGCACCTGGGCCTCCAGCGAGTCCGGGAGCAGCGCCTCGACCTCTCCCCGGGACAACGGAGCGGTGGCACCGCAGAAGACGGTGAGCACCTCCGCGCTGTCGCCGATTGCCTCGACGACTCCGGAGAGGGCCTCGGCCGGGCTGCCCCAGCAGATCACCTCGTCGCCGATCAGACCGATGCTGTCACCGACGGCGAAGCGCCCGTCGCCGTCCTCTCGGGCAGCTTCGGCGACGACCGCCGTCCGGACGTCGTCGAGCTGGTCGGCGATCTCCTCGGCCATCTCCTCGGCGGAGCGTTCGCGGTTGAGCGTCACGAGGATCTCCGCCGCCGCCTGCGGCGAGTGACACCCGGCCACGAATACTCGTTTGTCGCTGCTGCGCGCCGCCTCCTCAGCCGCGAGCACGACGTTGGGAGAGTTGGGAAGCACCACGGCCTCCAAGGCGGGTGCCGCCTCGATGGCCGCGAGGATCTCCTCGGTCGAGGGGTTGAGCTTCGGGCCGCCGGGCACCACGCTCACCCCCATCTCGGCGAAGAGCTGCTCGAAGCCCGCGCCGTCGGCAACGGCGATCAGGGCGGCGCCCGCACCGGCGGAGGCAGTCTGTGCCCTCGCCGCCCGGGCCGCGATCTGATCGGGCATGTAGTCGCAGCTGTCCACGTGGACCTCACCGAGTGGGGCGAGCAGCTGAACCACGTCATCGGGCGTGTCGGTATGGATGTGAACTCGGAGCATCGCCGCATCGCCGACCACCTCGATCGAGTCACCGAGCTCGGCGACGCCGTCGGGGAGCTCGGGCACCAGGGCCTCGTCATTGCGGCGGACGATCAGGTTCAGGCAGTGGTCGAAGCGGGAGTCGGCATGTGCGCTCGCGTCGATTCGCGCCGCCGGGTAGTGAGGCAGCGGCGGCAGCCCGTCGTCGTTTCCGAGCAGGCCGGCGATCATCCCGCGGACGAGGACGACGAGCGCATAGGCGCCGGCATCCACGGTCTCGGCCTCCGCGAGCACCTGCAGCTGCTCCGGCGAGCGGCGGACAGCCTCCTCCCCGGCCTCGAGCACGACCGTGAGCATCTCGGCGAGCAGCCCGTTCTGCTCCTCGTCGCTGACATCCTCCCCAAGCGCCTGGTGGCCGGCGAGGCGCTCCGCGGCGGCCGCGGCCATCTCGTCGGCGGCCGTGAGGATCGTGCCCTCGGCCGGTTTGGCGACGGAGCCGCGCGCCGCCCTGGCCGCGCTCTGCAGCGACTCGACGATCAGCTCGGGATCGACGAGCCGCCCGGTCGGTGTGGCGAGCACCTCAGCGGCGCCCCGAACGATCTGACTCGTGATCACACCGGAGTTCCCGCGGGCGCCCAGCAGTGCAGCCTCCGCGACGGTGCTGACGATCTGTTCTCGCGGAGCGTCCTCGCCCGCGTCACGCTCCAGCCGGTCCAGCGCCTGGCGAACCGCCTCCATGGTGCGCGCCATGTTGTCGCCCGTGTCGCCGTCGGCGACCGGGAAGACGTTGAGGTCGTTGATCTCCTCGCGCCGAGACTCGAGATGGCGAAGGGCAACCTCGACGACGCGACGGAATCGCTGGATGGAGGGATCTGGCACGACGGCGAAAATACCGGCGCGGCCGTTGGTCGTGCAGCGCGACTCGCGGGCGCCGCGGCGCGCGGCTCAGACGGCCTTGACGACCTTGTTGGCCTTCAGGCAGCGGGTGCACACGTAGACGCGACGGGATGAGCCGCCGTCATCGATCCGCACCTTCTGGAGATTCGGGTTGAAGCGGCGCCGGGTCGCGACCATCGAGTGGCTGCGCGAGTTCCCGAACGCGGGCTTTTTCCCGCAGCTGTGACATACCTTTGCCATCGGACGCGGCATGCTAGAGCAAGCGCGGCGGCCGAGCCCGCGGACCCGGTAGCTTGACGGGATCGCTCGGATCATCGGCATCTCGGGAAGCCTCCGGCGGGCTTCGAAGAACCTGGCGCTGCTGCGGGCCGCCGCCGAGCTCACCCCTGAGGGGTCCGCGATCACGGTCGAGAGCATCGCCGGAATCCCCCTGTACGACGGCGACATCGAGCAGGCCGAGGGGATTCCCGAGCGCGTCATCGAGCTCCAGGAGCGGATCGGCGCGGCCGACGGCGTGCTGCTCGTCACGCCCGAGTACAACGCGGGCGTGCCTGGGGTTGCCAAGAACGCAATCGACTGGATCTCCCGCGGCGACAGGGGCAGGGTGCTCAAGGGCAAGCCGGTGGCTCTGCTCGGCACGGGCGGCGGCGGGGGCACCCGCTACGCACAGGGTGCCTGGCTCCCGACCATGCGGATGCTCGGCGCCCGGCTCTACAGCGAGAACTCGCTGTTCGCCGCCCGCGCCTGGACGCTCTTCGATGACGAGGGCAGACTCACGGACGAGGCGACCCGGGAGCAGCTCCAGACGGTGGTCGAGGGCTTCGTGGAGTTCTGCGAGCGGTAGAGCGCGGGGACGGGCCCGCTAGCCCTCGAGCTCCCTGGCCATCAGCGCCATACGCGTGATCGCGATCGCCGCGTTGCGACCCTGATCGCGCTTGCCGCCGCCGGCGCGCGCCTCGGCCTGCTCACGGGTATCACAGGTGATCACGCCGAACGCGGACGGCACGCCGGTTGCGAGGGCGACGTTCTGGATGCCGCGGGCCGCCTCGGCGCAGACGAAGTCGTAGTGGTCGGTCTCGCCGCGGATCACGACGCCTAGACAGGCCACTCCTGAGTAGCGGCCCGAGTCGGCACAGAGCTTGGCGGCGAGGGGCAGCTCATAGGCCCCGGGAACCTCATGGATGACAACGCTCGCGGGACTGATCCCCGCCTCGTGGAAGCCCTCGAGCGCACCCGCGACGAGGCGGTCGGCGAGATCGCGATAGAAGGTAGCCACGCAGACGGCCCACTCGGTGCCCGCGAGCGCCTCGCGATCGGAGTCGCTGTAGGAGGGCTCGCTACCCGCGCCCATTCCCGTCCTCCCCGTCGTCGGCCTCTGGTCGGTCGGAGCCGCGGCCGGCATCCCGCTCGTGCTCGTGATGCAGCATCTCCTCATCGAGGCCGAGCGCCTGGTGATGGAGGGTGTGGCCCATCTTCTCGCGCTTGGTGTTCAGGTAGCCCTCGTTGTGGAGGTTGGGCTGGGAGTGGATCGGGACCTGCTCGGTGACCGAGAGGCCATAGCCCTCCATGCCGATGATCTTCTTCGGGTTGTTGGTCAGGATCCGGATCGTCGAGAGCCCGAGGTCCTTGAGGATCTGGGCTCCGATCCCGTAGTCGCGGAGGTCGGCGGGCAGGCCGAGCTTGAGGTTGGCGTCGACGGTGTCAAGCCCCTCCTCCTGGAGCTTGTAGGCCCTCAGCTTGTTGAGCAGCCCGATGCCCCGGCCCTCCTGACTCAGGTAGAGCAGGACGCCCTCACCCTCCGCCTCGATCTGCGCGAGCGCAGCCTCGAGCTGCTCGCCGCAGTCGCAGCGCAGGCTGTGGAAGACATCGCCGGTCAGGCATTCGCTGTGCACCCGAACGAGGACGTCCTCGGATCCGGCGACCTCGCCCTTGACCATCGCGACGTGGTGCTTGTCGTCGACCAGCGAGCGGTAGCCGACCGCCGCGAACTCGCCGAGCGCCGTCGGCAGCTTGGTCGAGACGATGCGCTCCACGAGCTTCTCGGTCCGGCGCCGGTAGGCGATCAGGTCGGCAACGGTGACCATCAGCAGGTCGTGCTCGGCGCAGTACGCCTCCAGGTCCGGGACGCGCGCCATGGTCCCGTCCTCGTTCATCACCTCGCAGATCACGCCCGCGGGAATCAGGCCTGCCAGCCGGGCGAGGTCGATGCTCGCCTCGGTATGGCCGGTGCGCTCCAGGACGCCCCCGTCCTTGCCCTTGAGCGGGAAGATGTGGCCGGGCTGGACGAGATCGCTCGGGCCCGAGTGGGGGTCGATGGCAACCTGGACGGTCCGGGCCCGATCGTGGGCTGAGATCCCCGTCGTAACGCCCTCGGCAGCCTCGATCGTGATCGTGAAGGCGGTCTGCAACGGAGCCTCGTTCTTCGCCGTCATCAGGTTGAGCCCGAGCTCCTCGCAGCGCTCCCCCGAAAGCGCCAGGCAGATCAGCCCGCGGGCGTGCATGGCCATGAAGTTGATCGCCTCGGGGGTGGCGAACTGCGCCGCCATCACCAGATCGCCCTCGTTCTCGCGGTCCTCGCCGTCGCAGACGACCACCATGCGCCCGCGGCGGATCTCCTCGATGGCTTCCTCGATCGTCGAGAAGGGGGAGGTACGGGTACCGGAGGAGTTGTCTTCGCCTTCTTCGGGCCTTTCTGCCTGTCGATCGTTCATTCGGATCGCTTCCTTTCTTCGAAGCCTTGCAGGAGTCGCTCGGCGTAGCGGGCGATCAGGTCGACCTCGACGTTGATGCGTCGCCCGGGCTCCGCATCACCGAGGGTAGTCCGCTCCAGCGTCTCGGGGATCAGCGAGACCTCCGCCTCCGGGCCGTCGAGTGCCGAGACGGTCAGGCTGACCCCGTCGAGGGCGATCGAGCCGTGCTCGACAACGTACGGAGACAGCTCGGAGGGAAGCTGGAAGCGAAGCCTGCGGGCGAACCCGTCCGGCTCCACCGCGGTCAGCTCCGCGGTCCCGTCAACGTGCCCCTGGACGATGTGGCCCCCGAGGCGGTCGGCGGCGCGGAGCGCCGGTTCGAGGTTCACCCGAAAGCCCGGCTCCGCGCCCGAGAGCGACGTGAGCCCGAGGGTCTGGTTCATCACCTCGACAGCGAACGTCTCGGCACCCGGCTCGGTCACGGTGAGGCAGACGCCGTTGACGGCGACCGAGTCGCCCCCGCCGAGCTCGCCCGCAAGCCCGCTGCGAATCCTCAGGCGGGCGCCATCGCGGGAGGCGTCGACCTCGTCAAGCGTGCCGATGTCGGCGATCAAGCCGGTGAACATTGCATCCCTCCGTCTACCACTCTCGGAGCCTCGCACTGATCAGCAGGTCCTCGCCCGACGCCTGCCAGTCCATGCGGTGCGCCTCCCGAGCCTCGGCGATCACGGGGACGCCCTCGCCGCCGAGCAGCGGCATCGCGGCGGCGCCGCCGACCAGCTTCGGGGCCACGAACAGCTTCAGCTCGTCGATCTCGCCGGCATCGAAAAAGCCCCCTGCAAGGGTGGCGCCGCCCTCGAGCAGCAGGCTGGTCACATCGCGGCGGCCGAGCTCGCCGAGCGCCGCGGTGATTCGATCGGCGCCATCCCCGGCGCAGGAGATCACCTCGATGCCCGCGTTGCCGAAGCGGTCCAGCCCGGCCGGTGGCGCGTCCGGCGCCGCGATCACGATCAGCGGCGCCTCCGTGGCGGTTGCCACCAGGCGTCCGTCGAGCGGGAGACGCAGCTCGGAGTCGAACACGACCCGCTTCGGCTGCCGCTCAGCGCCGACGCCCCGCGCGGTCAGCAGCGGATCGTCCGCGAGCGCCGTGCCGACGCCGACGGCGACGGCGTCGGAGACGGCCCGCCAACGGTGCACGAGACTGCGGCTCGAGTCTCCCGAGATCCACTTCGAATCCCCGGAGGCGGTCGCCGTGCGCCCGTCGAGCGTCACCGCGGCCTTGAGCGTCACCAGGGGGCGGCCCGTGCGGGCGTGCTTACGGAACGGCTGGATCGCGAGCCGGGCGGCCACGGCCTCCTCACCGTCGATGAAGTCCACGGCGACCCCTCCCTCGCGGAGCGCCGCCGGCCCGCGGCCCGCCGTCTTCTCGCTCGGATCGTCGGTGCCGATCACGACGCGCCCGAGCCCGGCCGCGAGGATCGCCTCCGAGCAGGGCGGCTGGCGCCCGTGGTGAGCGCAGGGCTCGAGTGTCACGTACATCGTCGCGCCGCCGATCTCGGCGCCGCGTGTGCCGGCGTCCGCGATCGCCTCCGCCTCGGCGTGCGGACCGCCGAGGCGATCGTGCCAGCCCTCGCCCACGACGATCCCGCCGCAGACGATCACCGCGCCAACCGTCGGATTGGGGCTGACCCGGCCGTGACCCCGCTCGGCCAGCTCCAGGGCTCGGCCCATGTAGCGACGATCGTTGTCTGTAAAGACGCTGGCTTGCATCGGACGATCACTCATCTCGCTCGCGGCGCCACCCCGGGTGGCGACGCCTGTCGCCTCGAAAAACGACTGATTGACTGGTCAGTCAACCAGGATTCTACCGCCGTGATGGCCGCTCGCGAAGCAGCCTGTTGCGGGACGCCTGCCCGCCTCGTATTCTTCGCCTATGGAGCGATCTGAAGCCGAGAGCCTGCGCGACCAGATGACCGCAGAACACCCGGACCGGGCCACGCACAGCTTCATCCTCAGCGAGCGAGACGGCGACTGGACCGTTGCCAAGGTCGCCCTGCCGCCCGCCTCGGATGCGGCAGACACGCCCGGCGTCGCCGGTCCCGCTCCGGTCCACTCCCACGACGCGGGCAAGCTTCCCGGCGGCGTACCGCCCGGAGCGGCCGGCTTCTGAGCCCGGCCCAGCGCCCCACCCCAGCGACCGGGCCCCCACCAACGGACTCCGAGCGTGTCGGACGCTGAGCTGATTCTCGTCGGCGGCCTGCTCCTCGCGGTCGGGATCGCGGCGGCAATGGTCGCCGACCGCGTGCGCGTGCCGGGCCTGGTGCTCTTCCTCGGCCTCGGGATGCTGATCGGCAGCGAGGGCGTGGGCGGGGTCGAGTTCGACGACGTCGAGCTGACCCGGACGCTGGGCACCATCGGCCTCGTCCTGATCCTGTTCGAGGGCGGTTTGACGGCCGGCTGGAAGGAGATCCGGCCCGTTGTCGGGACCGCGCTCTCGTTGGCGATCGTCGGCACGCTCGTCACCGCGGTGATCGCCGGCATGACCGCCAAGTGGTTGTTCAACCTCGGAACCCTGGAGGCGCTGATCATCGGCTCGGCCGTCGCCGCGACCGACAGCGCGGCGATCTTCGCGGTGCTGCGCGGCTCGACCCTGCGCAAGCGGCTCGCGCGCTCGCTCGAGGGCGAGTCGGGAATGAACGATCCGGTCGCCCTGCTCCTGGTGACCGGCTTCATCACCTGGATCCAGGACCCCGCCTACGGGATCAGCGACATGGCGACCGAGTTCGTCCTCGAGCTGGCGGTCGGCGCGGCGATCGGGATCGGGGTCGGGTTCGCGATCCGGGACGCCTTCCGCCGCCTCGACTTCCCCACGCCGGGCCTCTTCCCGGTCGCCTCGGTCGCCGCCGTCGGGCTGTCTTATGGGATCGCCGAGGTGGCCCACGGATCGGGCTTCCTCGCCGTCTACCTGACCGGTCTCGTGCTCGGCACCGGCATCCTGCCCGCGCGCCGCACGATCACCGCCTTCCACCAGGGCCTGAGCTGGGTAGCCCAGATCTCGCTGTTCTTCCTGCTCGGTCTCCTGGTCGTGCCGAGCGAGCTCGGCGGAGTCGCGCTCGAGGGAATCGCGCTCGCCCTGGTCGTGATGCTGGTCGCGCGCCCGGTGGCGACGGTGCTCGCCACCCAGGTGGCCCCGTTCCGCTTCCGGGAGCGGTTGATGTTGAGCTGGGCCGGAATGCGCGGCGCGATCCCGATCTGGCTCGCGACCTTCCCGGTAATCGCCGGTATCAACGACAGCGCCTTCGTCTTCGACGTCGTCTTCTTCGTCGTCGTGCTCTCGACGCTGGTGCAGGGGATGACGTTCGAGCCGCTTGCCGACCGGCTCGGGCTGACCACCAACGAGCCGTCGCTGCCCAGACCGCTCGTCGAGACGGGGATCATCCAGGAGATCGGCGGCGACGTCTTCGCGTTCCGGGTGGCGGAGACCGACGCGGCCGTCGGCCGAATGGTCAAGGAGCTCGGCCTGCCGCGAGACGGTCTCGTCAATCTCATCGTCCGTGAAGGGGAGGCGCTCCCGCCTCGTGGCTCAACCGTGATCCAATCCGGGGACGAGCTCCACATCTTGATCCGGCGAGAGGCCCGTCGCGATGTCGGCCGGCTCACGGCGCTCTGGAAGGAGGGGCCGCTCGGGCAGCCGCCGCTGGCCGACCTCGGCGTGCGCGGCGCTCCCTCGATCTTCTCCGTCCGGCCGACCTCGCCCCAGGACGGCGAGACGGGGGCCCCGACCCGGCTCGACGGCGTCGAGGTCGCCCGGGTGCTGCGAACGCGCAGCGATCGCTCGGCCGCGGTGGTCGCCCTCATGGACGGCCGATTCGCGGTGACCGGCCCCGACCTCGTCGCGCTCGGCGGCCGGCGGGCGCTCGCCCGCTGGTGCGTAGATCGCGCCGAGCGCCGGGAGATCAGCCACCAGGAGCGCTCCTGGTGGCAGGAGGCCGTCGGCGTCCTGAACGCCCCGGCGCTGCGCTGAGAGACGCGGCGCCGGCCTAGGTGAGGTCGTTGTTCGCCGCGATCTCGGCCAACTCGCTGGCGCTCCCGGCCATGATCGATCGAGCGTGCTCGCTGATCAGCTCGATCGGCCAATCCCACCACGCGGTGCCGAGCAGGGACTCGATCTCGGCCTCCCCGAACCTCATCTTCATGACCTGCGCCGGATTGCCACCGACGACCGCGTAGGGCGGGACATCCCGGGTCACGACGCTGCCTGCTGCGACCACCGCGCCGCTTCCGATCGTTACGCCCGGCATCACCAGGGCCGAGTAGCCGAGCCAGACGTCGTTGCCGATGACGGTGTCCCCGCGGCTCGGCGCCGACATGACCAGATCCATGGTCCCGGCCCAGCCGCCGCCGAAGATGCCGAAGGGGAACGTGGAGGGACCGAGGTCCGCGTGGTTGGCGCCTCCCATCAGGAAGCGGACGCGGGAGGCGATCGCGCAGAACCGCCCGATCACCAGTCGCTCGGGCCCGTATCCGTACAGGACGGCGTCCCGCTCGAAACCCTCGGGGTCATCGGGGTCGTCGTAGTAGGTGTACTCGCCGACCTCGATCCGTTCGTCGGTGATCAGCGGCAACAGGAACACGACGCGGTTCTGGCCCTCGACCGGATGCCGCTGCGAGGGATCCGGAATCGAGTGCTCCACGCGGCGATCCTCGTCTACTGGGCCCCGGCCGCCTCCGCGATTGCCGCATAGGCGGCTGCGGGGTCCGGCTGGGAGAAGATCGCCGATCCGGCGACGAACAGGTCGACGCCGGCCTCAGCGGCGGCGGGAGCGGTCTCGGGGTCGATGCCGCCGTCGATCTCGATCCTCGGCCCCGCGTCGAGCGCACGCAGCCGTTCGACCTTGGCGACCGACTCGGGGATGAACTTCTGCCCGCCCCAGCCGGGGTTGACGCTCATGCAGAGCAGGATGTCGGCGAGATGGGCGACGTCGGTGGCCGTGGCCGCGGGCGTGCCCGGGTTGAGCGCGAGGCCGGCGAGGCACCCGGCCTCCCGGACGGCGCCGAGCAGTCGGTGCGCGTGCGGGGTGGCCTCGGCATGGAAGGTGATCGAATCGGCCCCCGCCTTGGCGAAGTCCTCGATGTGATCGCCGGGGCGGGCGATCATCAGGTGGCAGTCGAGGACTCCCCCCGCGTCGTGGACCTGGTCGGCGATCGCGGAGGCGATCAGGGGCCCGATCGTGATCGGCGGGACGAAGTGGCCGTCCATGACGTCGACGTGGATCACCCGCGCGCCGGCGTCCATCACCTCCTCGATCTGGGAGCCGAGCTTGGCGAAGTCAGAGGAGAGGATCGAGGGTGCGATCCGGCGTCCCTCGAAGGCGCTGCGATCGGGCGCGCTCACAGCACCCTCAACATCGACTCGTCGCAGCCCTGGCAGCGCAGATCGGTGTCGGTCCGCATCCGGGCGATCGTCTGGTGCTCGCCGCAGCCGGGGCACTGCGAGACCAGCTCGTAGCGCCCGAGGCAGCTCACGCACCTGAACCTGCCGGGAAGCTGGGTCGGGCGCAGCCAGGGCTCGCCGCAACCGGGGCAGGCGGGGCGCTGCAGCAGTGCCTGGACGCCGTCGCTCACGTGCCCCGCTCCATGGCGGCGATGAAGAATCCGTCGCTGCGGTCCCGGCCGGGAAGCACCTGCAGGGAGCGGGGCTGTTCGGCGTCCGCGATCGCCGGGCGCCGGGCGCCGAGGTCGATCGGTGCGGCGTCGGCACCCCGCTCGCAGAGGGCGTCATCGACGACGCCTCGCGACTCGACGCTCGAGATCGTGCAGACGGAGTAGACGGCGCGGCCGCCGGGACGCAGCGCCCGCAGCCCGCTGCGCAGCAGGGTTGTCTGCAGCGTCGCGAGCTCGGCGACGTCGCCTGCCTCGCGGCGCCAGCGGGCGTCGGGGCGGGAGGCGAGCGTTCCCAGACCTGTGCAGGGCGCATCCACGAGGACGCGATCGTAGCCCGATCCGAGATCGAGCTCAGTGCCGTCGCCCACGAGCACCTCAACCTGGCCGTACCCCGCGCGCTCGCAGAGCCGCTCGAGCTCAGCGGCGCGCCCCCGGTCGCGCTCGACGGCGACCACGCTCCCGTCCTCGCCCGCCGCCGCCGCGAGCTGCGTGGCTTTGATTCCGGGCGCCGCGCACAGATCCAGCACGCGGTCGCCGGGCTGCACATCCAGCGCGGCGCCCGCGAGCGCCGAGCCCGGGGACTGGGGCAGCAGCGAGCCGCTCTCGATCGCGGCCTCGACCGCTCCCCAGCTGCCGCCGGTGACCCGGAGTAGCTCAACCGGCTCCGCCCCGGCAGGCGCCTCTCCCCCGCCCGGCAGCGCCGCATGTTCGAGCTCCACCCCCGCGGCCGCGAGACGCTCAGCTGTCCCCGGCGCGAGGCAGCGATAGACGCGTTCGGGTGGGACGTTGGCGGCGGCCATCAGCGCCCGGGCCTCCTCGGGCCCCCGCTCCGACCACCACAGCTCGGCGATCCACTCCGGCAGCGAGTGCCGCAGCGCCGCCTCGGCCGGGGTCTCATCACCGAGCCCGGCCAGCAGCGAGTCGCGGTCGCGGGCGGCGCGGCGCATGACCGCGTTGACGAGGCCCGCGCCCCTGTGGCGCCGGCCGCCGTCGCGGCCGCCCTTCGCCAGCTCGACCGCCTGGTCGACCGCCGCGTGGGCAGCTGCGGCGTCATCGAACAGCAGCTCGAACAGCCCGAGCCGAAGGGCGGCGATCAGGGGTCGATCGATCCGGGAGACCGGCCGGGACGCGAGCCGCGAGACGAAATGGTCGGTCGTCGCCCGGCGCTGCACCGCCCCGTAGGCGATCCGCTGCGCGAGCGCACGCTCCCGACCGTCCTCCACGCCGGCCCGGGCGAGCGCAGAGCGCAGGCTGCGATCCGCGTAGGCGCCGTGCTCGAACACGCGCCGCAGCACCTCGTAGGCGACCCGCCGGGCCGGCGTCGGAGCGCTCAACCGACCGGGACCCGCGGGGGAGGCTCGTGGCCTCGCAGCCAGTCGTCCGCCGCCATCTCGCGCTTGCCGGAGGGCTGCACGCGCTCCACCGAGAGGGTGCCCTCCGAGCAGCCGAGGAGGAGCGCCTGGTCCTCCGCGCGTACCTCTCCGGGACCAAGGGAGCCGTCGATCGCCCGCGCCGCGCGGACACCCAAACTCGTGTCCTCGTCGAGCAGCAGATGGGCGCCGATGTGCGGGGTCAGGGCCCGCACGACCCGCGCCAGCTCGACCGCGGGGCGGGCCGGGTCGAGCCGTCGGTCCCCGGCTTCGATCTTCTCCGCGTAGGTGACCCCGTCCGTGGACTGCTCGGTGAGCTGGAGGCGGCCTTCGGCCTCGGCGTCGAGCGCCCGGAGGATCAGCTCACCGCTCAGGGCGCTGAGGTCGGCGGCGAGCTCCCCGTAGTTCCGCTCGCCGATCTCGCACTCGGCCCGGAGCGCGACCGGCCCGGAGTCGAGGCCCTCGGTGAGCCGCATCACGCAGACACCGGTGCGCTCGTCTCCGGTCATGATCGCCCGCTCGATCGGCGCTGCCCCTCGCCAGCGCGGCAGCAGCGACGGGTGGATGTTGAGCATCGGCAGCTCGCTGAGCAGGGGCTCGGCGATCAGCTGCCCGAAGGCGCAGACCACACCCACCCGCGCTCCGCTCTCCTTCAACGCCTCCACCGAGCCGGGCTCGTTGACGCTCTTCGTCTGGTGCAGCGGCAGCCCGAGCTCCTCCGCCAGCGCGGCGACCGGGGGCGGCCCGGCCTTGCGGCCGCGGCCCTTGCGACGGTCCGGCGGCGTCAGCACCAGCCGCGGCCGATGGGGCGATTCGGCGAGCGCGCGCAGCACCTCCGCTGCGAACTCGGATGTCCCGAGGTAGGCGTTCGCGACCGCGGGTCGGCTCACTGCTCGGCCGGGGCGGGCTCGCGGTCGCCCTCGCCCTCGGCGCCATCCGACGTGTCCGTGGCATCCGGAGGATCCGGCTCGAGCATCTCAGGGCTGAAAGACTCACCCTCCCGCAGCGCCCGTAGCGCGCCCCGTCGCTGCTCCCGCGGTGTCCGATCGAGGATCAGGACCCCGTCGAGGTGGTCGATCTCGTGCTGCAGCACCCGCGCCTCGAGGCCGGCCGCCTCGAGCAGCAGCGGCTCCCCCGCCGTGTCGGTCGCCTTGACCCGCGCATAGAGGGGGCGCTCGACGTCGACGACCACGCCCGGCAGAGAGAGGCAACCCTCCTCCGCAGTGATCAAGTCCTCGGACATCCACTCGATCTCGGGGTTGACGATTGCCCGCGGCTCGCAGTCCGGGCCCGCCTGGAAGACCAGCATCCGGCGCATCACGCCGAGCTGGGTCGCGGCCAGACCGATCCCCAGCGAGCCGCGCATGATCTCGACCATGCGCTCCGCCTCATGATCCAGCTCGGAGCCGAACTCAGCGATCGGCGAGGCGGGCGAGGCCAGCACGGGATCGCCGAACTTCCGGACCTCGGCGAGCGCCGCCCGCCGGCGCTCGAGCTCTGCCTCGTCGAGCTCGGGCTCAGACCCGGGTCCCTCGTCCTCGGTGATGTCGTCGGATTCGTCGGCCACTCGGGCAAGTCTAGATGGCCGATTGCGCCTCCCGGCGGCGGCCGGCGCTCTACTGGGGGTCGACGTCAACGGCGAGTGCGATTCCCTGCAGCGAGCGCTCGGCCCCGAGCTTCTCGACCACCTCCGCAATCGCCGTGCGCACCGTCTCAGGCGCGGTGGTCTTGATCAGCAGGCGGCGGCGGAAGCGACCGCGGCGGCGGAAGCGCGGCGCCGGGCCGAGCAGCTCGGTGTCCGCTGCCGCCTCGATCAGCGGCTCGACCTCCGCCGCGACGCGCTCGGCCGCGGCGGCGAGCGGGGGCTCCTCGGGGGCGGCCAGCTCGATCGCGATCAACGAGGCGAACGGCGGGTAGCCGAACCCCTGCCGGCGGCCCAGCTCGGCCTCCAGGAACCCAGGCGTGTCGTGCCCGGCCGCCGCGGCGATCGGTCCCGCGTCCGGCGCCAGCGTCTGGACCATGACCCGGCCCGGCCGTCGGCCGCGGCCGCTGCGGCCGCCGAGCTGGGAGACGAGCGCGAACGTGCGCTCCTCGGCCCGGAAGTCGGGGTAGCGGAGAGTCGAGTCGGCGTCGAGCAGCACGCTCAGCACGACATCGGCGAAGTCGTGGCCCTTGGCCACCATCTGGGTGCCGACCAGGACGCCGCCGTCCGCCTCGCCGAAACGCCGCAGCAGCTCGCCGTGAGCGCCCTTGCGCGAGGCGGCGTCGGCGTCGAGGCGTAGGACCGGCAGCGGATCGACGAGCCCGCGGATCAGCGACTCGATCCGCTCGGTCCCAGCGCCGTAGCGGGCAAGCGCGACTGAGCCGCACTCCGCGCACTCCCGCGGGATCGGCTCGCCGTAGCCGCAGTGATGGCAGCTCATCCGATCGCCCGCCCGGTGCAGCACGAGTGAGACATCGCAGTGGGGGCAGCCGACCGTCTCCCCGCAGACCGAGCAGGACAGATGCGGGGCGTAGCCGCGGCGGTTGAGCATCACGATGGCCTTCTCCGGCGGCTCGAGGGCCGAGAGCGCATCGCGGACGCCGGGATGCAGCGGGCCGGCCTTGGGCGAGACTTCCCGCATGTCGAGGACCGAGACCCGCGGCATCGGCCGGGCGTCGACCCGCTCGCGCAACTCGAGCCGGTCCAGCTCCGACCAGCTCTCCGGCCGCGGGGTCGCGCTCCCGGCGAGGTAGACGGCGCCCGCACTCCGAGCCCGGCGCCTGGCCACCGCCCGAGCGTCGTAGCGGGGATCGCCCTCCTGCTTGTAAGAGGAGTCGTGCTCCTCGTCGACGACGATCAGGCCGAGCTCCCCGACCGGCGCGAAGACCGCCGACCGCGGCCCGACGCAGACCCGAGCCTCGCCCGTCCGCAGCCGCGTCCACTCGTCGTAGCGCTCGCCCTCCGATAACCCGGAATGCAGGACGGCGGCCCGGTCGCCCAGCCGCGCGACGACCCGGGCCAGGGTCTGTGGCGTCAGGCCGATCTCGGGGACCAGCAGGATCGCCGAGCGGCCGCGCTCGAGCGTCGCCTCGATCGCCGCCAGGTAGACCTCGGTCTTGCCGGAGCCGGTCACCCCCCAGAGCAGCTGCTCCCGGGGGCTCTCGCCGTCGAGCGCGCCGACGACGCTCGCGACCGCCCCCCGCTGCGCGGCCGAGAGCTCGGAGACCGCCGCGACATCGCCGACCGCGGGCAGCTCGGGGCGGCGGCGGACCGGTGCCTTCCGCCGCTCGATCAGGCCACGCTCGGCGAGGCGGCGGAGCACCGTGCTGTCAGCGCCGGCCGACTCCGCGAGCTCCGGCCCGGAGCACTCCTTTTCATCCGCCAGCGCCTCCAGCACGGCACGCTGGCGCGAGCCGAGCCGGGCAGCTTCGGCGAGCGCCTCGGCGCCGGCATCGGTGATCGCCGCCCGTACCTCGGTTCGGGTCCGGGCCATCCGGGCCCTGGAGCCGGTGCCTGCGCCGGGCGGCAGGGCCAGTGCGATCCCCCGGGACCGGGCCGAGCAGTAGCGCTCGGCGATCCACTCCCCGAGCTCGATCAGCTCCGGCGTGGTCGAGGCCTCGAGCACCTCGAGCGGCTCCGCCAGCCGCTCGGCCGGCAGCTCGCTGTCGCCCGCGACGGCGGTGACCACGCCGAGGATCTTGCGCCGCGCGAACGGCACGATGAGCAGCGAGCCCGTATCGACCCCACCCCACTCCTCGCCGGCCCCGAGCAGGTAGTCGAACGGCCCCCGCAGCGAGCGGGCGGTCGTGATCGGCTCGACCTTGGCAATCCTCATAGGCGCGACGAAGTTAGGTCGCGCGGCGGACAGCGCGGAAGCCGCGCCCGCGGGCGAAGGCCATATATTGCGCCCATGTCACTCAACCTCAGCCCCGGTGAGCAGGTCGTCTTCGAGGGCCATCCCTCCTGGCGAGCGATCCTCGCCTTCTACCTGAAGGGGATCGCCATCACCGCGGCAATCGTGGTCGTGCTCGTCCTCGCGGACCGGATCGGCGACTTCATCGGCACCGGCGTGATCATCCTCGTGCTGCTCGCGGGCGCGGCGATCACGATCCTCGCCGGCTTTATCAAGCGCGTCTCGACCCGCTACACGATCACCAACCGGCGCCTGCACATAAAGCACGGAATCCTCTCCCGCGACGTCCAGCAGACCCGCCTCGAAAAGGTCCAGGACGTGAACTACTCCCAGAGCGCCGTCCAGCGGCTTCTGCAGGTCGGCGACATCGACTTCGACACCGCCACCAACGACCCGACGACCTTCATCTTCGCGGGGGTCAACGACCCCGAGGAGGTCGTCGAGGCCGTCGACCGAGCCAATCGCCTCAGGGGCGACTCGGGCCTCGGCGACGAGCCGGCCCCCGCCTCGTAGCTCGCCGGCCGGCCTCCCTGCAGTAAGGGGCGGGTAGCCGGCTATCCGCAGCGGGGACACCAGATCTGGGGCGGTTCCGCGGAACCGCTGACGGGTGCGGCGCCGAGCGGTCACTTTCGGCCGGCAGGCGGGGCAGATTGACCGCTCGGCCACAGGAGGAGAGCGGGCCCGCCTCCGGCCTACCGTCCTGCCGCCAGCGTCAGCGCGCGTTCTGCGAATTCGTCGAAGCTGATTCGCGCGGCCTCGCAGGCC
>DATFLZ010000064.1:0-6153 GCA_035267205.1 Solirubrobacterales bacterium
GGGCGAGGCCTCACGCCGATCGCCTCGGCCGCGGCGTCCATCATCCCCGCGTAGCTGGTCACCTCGGGCCCGCCGATCTCGATCGTTTCGGGGCCGGCGCCGGGCAGATCCGCGGCGGCCTCCAGGTAGGCGAGCACGTCCGCGATCGCGATCGGCTGGGTCTGGTTCTCGGTCCAGCTCGGCGTGAGCATGAAGGGCAGGCGCTTGACGAGGTAGTAGACGGTCCGGAACGACTCGCTGCCGGCCCCGAGGACCGCGGCGGCCCGAAAGTAGATGACCGGCACGCCCGACTCGCGGAGGATCTTCGCCGTCTCGTGGCGGGATCTGAGGTGCTTGGAGGTATCCGCGTCGCCGAGGCCCCCGAGGTAGACGATCCGCCCGACGCCGGACTCGCGTGCCGCCCGGCCGAAGTTGCGGGCCGCACGCTTGTCGCGCTCCGCGAAGTCGCCGTCTCCCCCGCGCCCCATGGAATGGACCAGGTAGTAGGCGACGTCGACTCCCGCGAGCGCGGGTGGGAGCGTCTCGGGCCTCAGCACATCGGCACTGACGATCTCCGCGCCGCGGCGCTCGAGCCCGGCGGCGCGCTCCGGGGTGCGAGCCATGCAGCGGACCCGACGGTCCCGGTCGAGCAGCCGCTCGGCGAGCAGCTCGCCGATGTAGCCGGTGGCGCCTGCGACCAGCAGCGAGGCTCCCGCTCCGCCCGCGGAGCGCGCGTCGCCGCTCATGGGCCGCAGCGATCTCCGTCAGCCATAGAGGCCGCCGGTCACCTCGCGCAGCTTCGCCTGATCGTGCGTCGCCTGGACCTTGCGAACTGTGCCCGAGCGCGAGCGCATGACCAGCGACTCAGTCGTTGCCTTCCCATTACCCAGGTAGCGGACGCCCTCGAGCAGATCGCCGTCGGTCACGCCCGAGGCCGCGAAGAAGGCGTTGTCCCCCTTGACCAGATCGTCCACGCGCAGGATGCGCTCGACCGCGTAGCCGGCGTCGGCGGCGGCGCGCCGCTCGTCGTCGTCGCGCGGCCAGAGCCGGCCGATGATCTCGCCGCCGAGGCACTTGATCGCGGCGGCCGAGAGCACACCCTCCGGGGTGCCTCCGATCCCCCACAGCAGATCGACGCCGGTCCCGGGCGTGACCGCGAGCAGCGCCGCGGCGACGTCGCCGTCGGAGATGAACCGAATCCGCGAGCCAGCCTCGCGGATCTGACGAACGCCCTCCGCGTGCCGTTCCCGGTCGAGGATCACGGTGGTGATCTCCGTCGTCGGCACGCCGCGCCGCTCCGCGACCCGCTTGACCACGTCGCCGACCGGCTCCTCGAGGCTGAGGCAGTCGGCGATCTCGGCGGCGCCCGCGAGCTTCTCCATGTAGACGCACGGGCCGGGATCGAACATCGAGCCGCGGTCGGACAGGGCGACGACGGTCAGCGCCGAGGGCATGCCCTTCGCGCAGAGCGTGGTCCCCTCGAGCGGGTCGACGGCGATGTCGACCTGCGGCGGGCTGCCGTCGCCGATCTCCTCCCCGTTGTAGAGCATCGGCGCCTCGTCCTTCTCGCCCTCGCCGATCACGACGATCCCGTCCATTGGCACCGTGTCCATCAGCAGCCGCATCGCGTCGACGGCGGCGCCGTCGGCCGCCTCCTTGTCACCGCGACCGACCCAGCGCGCGGCAGCCAGCGCGGCAGCCTCGGTCACGCGCACGAGCTCGAGCGCGAGGTTTCGGTCCGGCTTGGACCCCGACCGCTGATCCTGCGAGATCACACCCATGCGGGGAACCTATCCGACGAGGACACTGGGCACGCCCCCGCAGGCCGTCAGACGGTTCCGGGGGTCTTCCTCGGCCCCTTGCTCGCCTCCATCGCCCGGCTGATGCCGGCGCCCGCGATGCCGATCGAGGCGAGCAGAGCCACGTAGTAGCCGATCTGCTCGCTGACGCCGATCTCCTGGAGCTCGTTCCCGGGGGGATCGATGAATCCGTTGTAGAGGATCAGGATGAAGGCCGTGAAGCCGGTGACCATGGTCAACTCGCCGGGCGCCCAGGAGAGCTTGTGGCCGCGGGCGACGATGTAGGCGAGGATGAGCGGCGCGCTGGCGGCAAGCAGGAGCAGCCAGCGGAGGATCGGGAACGTCTCCCAACCGGTGCAGCTGAACTCCCCGGCGCCACAGAGAAACTCGTCGGCGTTTCCGGCGAGCCGGCCCGGCGTCTCGGAGAGGTCGTACCACGTCAGCAGGAACAGGCTGAGAACCAGGACCAGCGAAGCGACCGCCCCGACGACGTCCGACCGCGACAGCTTCGAAAAATCCATGCGGCGCGAGCCTATACCACGCCCACTCGGCGATGCTCCGGGCCCGACCGCCTTCGCCCGCGGCCAGCCCCTGGTCGATAGCCTCGCTCCCCGATGGCCGGCGACCGACAGCGCTGGGGACTGACCGTTCCCCTGCCCGGGCTCTCCATCCCGGAGCACGAAGCGGTTGTCCGCACCGCCGAGGCATGTGGCTATACGGACCTCTGGTCGGGGGAGACACAGGGGCCCGACGGCTTCACGCCGCTCGCGCTCGCGGCGGTTTGGACCGAGCGGATGCGGCTGGGCACCGGGGTCGTCGGGGTCTTTCAGCGCGGTCCCGCGCTGCTGGCGATGCAGGCGGCCGCCCTGGCGGATGCGAGCGACGGCCGCTTCGCGCTCGGGATCGGCTCCTCATCGGATGTGATCGTCGAGCGCTGGAACGGGATTCCGTTCGAGCGGCCGCTGAGCCGCGTGTCGGAGACCATCGACTTCCTGCGCCCGGCGCTGGCCGGCGAGCGGGCGGGGGGCGGATTCAAGCTCGAGAATGCGCCGCGGTCGGAGATCCCGATCATCGTCGCCGCGCTGCGCGGAAAGATGCTCGAACTGGCCGCGGAGAAGGCGGAGGGCGCCTTCACCAACTTCCTGCCCATCTCCGGGCTGGAGCGCGTCGTCCAGCCACTCGCCGACGCGCCCGAAGGCTTCGAGCTGCTCTGCCGCTTCTTCTGTCTTCCGGGCCCTCGAGAGCAGGTCGAGGGCACTGCCCGCTTCATGTTCGCCTCCTACGCCACGGTCCCGGTCTACGAGCGGTTCTTTCGCTGGCTCGGTCACGGACCGGCGATCGACGAGATGGTCGAGGCCTGGAGGGCGAAGGACCGCGAGCGGGCCCTCGCGGCGGCCCCGTGGGGGCTCATCGAGGAGATCTTCATCCTCGGCGGGCCGGACGAGATGCGGGCCCGCCTGCAGCAATACGTCGACGGCGGCATCACGCTGCCGATCCTGACGCCGATCACCGAGCCGGCCGCAGTCCCGGCCCTGGTCGAGGCGCTGGCCCCGGCGTGACGGCCGACGAGGACATCCAGCCTGATGAGCCCGGAGGCGACGACGACGTCGAGCTCGTCAGCATCAGCGAGGACTCCCGCGGGGACCGGCTCGCCTCGTTGACTCGGGCCATGCGGCGCATCCTGCCGGGCGACAGCTCGTTCGGAGACAGCCTCTCGACCAGCGGCGCCCAGCCCTCGCAGCAGCTCGGGCGCAGGATCGCCGAGATGAACGAAAAGAGCCCGAGCGCACTGCGCGAGCTCGGCCTGGGCGCCCTACAGGTCTACGAGGCGCTCACGGCCGGTGGCTGGAGCGAGCGGGGCGAGAGCGAGCTGACGGTGGTGTTCACCGATCTGGTCAAGTTCTCCGACTGGGCGCTAGAGGCGGGCGACGAGGCCGCGACCGAGATGCTGCGCGCGGTCGACGAAACGCTGACCCCGGTGATCGAGCAGGCCGGGGGGCGCATCGTCAAGCGGCTCGGCGACGGCGCCATGGTCACGTTCCTCGAGCCCGGCGAGGCCGTTGAGGCGACCCTCGCCGCCCAGCGTGAGATCGCCGAGCTGGAGGTCGAGGGGACGCGCCCGAGCATGCGGGCCGGCGCCCACCACGGGATGCCCCGGCGGGTCGGCCGCGACTACGTCGGGATCGATGTCAACATCGCAGCCAGGGTCGCCCAGGCCGCGAAGGGCGAGGAGCTGCTGATCAGCAGGACCGTCCGCGACGGGCTCGACCAGCAGCGCTATCGCTGCAGGCGGAAGCTGCTGTTCCGGGCGAAGGGGTTCCCGAAGGACCTCGGCGTCTTCTCGGTCGAGGAACGGCTCTAGACGATCTGGCCGCCGCCGGAACGCGACCGGAGCCGTGCTGGCCCCGGTCGCGTCGGCGAGCGTTTCCTCAGCCCTGGATGTAGCCGGTCTCGACGAGGTAGTCGTCGGCCACGTCGGCGGGGTCCTCCTTGTCGAGGTCCACCCTCGCGTTGAGCTCCTGCATGACCTCCTCGGTCAGGCCCGACTGGACGAGCTCGATCGTGTCCTGGTAGTCGGGGCCGGCCTCTTCGACCGACTGACCGCTGGCGAGGAAGATCACGTTCCCGGCCGGGAAGACCTCCTGATCGTCCTCGAGGATCACGTAGTCGCTGTCCTCACCGGCAAGCTGCGCATCGGTGGTGAACAGGATGGACAGGTCCGCCTGGCCCTTGTCGAGCACCTCGTAGCGGAGCCCGATGTCGACCGGGTTGAACTCGGCGAACTCGAGGCCGTAGTTCTCCTCGAGGCCCACCAGGCAGTCGACCCGCTGGCGACACTCCGGCGATCCGAACAGCGTCAGATCCTGGGAGACGCCCTCGAGATCGGAGATCGTCTCCACGTCGAGCTCCTCGGCCGTCTCGCGGGTGAGCCCGACAGCGTTTGCGCTGACGAACGGCGTCGGCTCGAACACGACGACGTCATCGCCCTCGAACTCGGAGCTGGCCTGATCCGCGGCCTCCTGGGCGTCGCTCGGTACCTCTTCCGCCGGAAGGTCGAAGAACGAGGTGAGCGCGGTGCTCGTGTACTCCGGGTAGCCGTCGACGTCCCCGCTCTTGAGCGAGCGCAGCGCGATCTGCTCGGAGCCGAGGTTGAGGTCGGTCTTGACGTCGTAGCCGGCGGCCTCGAGCGCCTGCGCGAAGATCTCGCCGAGCACGATCTGCTCGGTGAAGTTCTTCGAGCCGATCGTGAGCGAGGTCCCCGAGTTGTCGGGATTCGACTCGATCTGGCCGCTTGCGCCGGCATCGGTGGTCTCGGTTGCCCCGTCGCTGTCATCGTCGCCGCAGGCAACGGCAAACAGCGCGAGTGCCATTACGGCGAATGCTGCGAGCAGCGCCCGCAGCGGCTTGTTGGTTGCTCTCATGGGTTGTTCTTCCTCTCTCTTGTTTGGGTTTCTCGTTCTCAGGAGTCGTCCGCCAGCCTCAGGCCCTTTGGGGTCAGGAGTCGCTGGATCAGTGCCAGCGTCCCCTCGAACGCGAGCGCCAGCAGCGCCACGAGGATCGCTCCCGCGAGCACGCCGGCGTCGCCGTAGACGTTGCGGCTGAGGATGAAGTCGCCGAGGGTCAGCACTGCCGCGAGCGGGGCGATCGTCGCTGTCGCGACGATGTTGATCATCGACGTGCGGACCCCGCTCATGATCGTCGGGACGGCCAGCGGAAGCTCCACGCGGCGCATGATCTCGCCCTCGGTGAGACCCACTCCGCGGGCAGCCTGGACCGTGGCCCGATCCACCTGGCGGATGCCGACGAAGGTGTTGGTGAGGATGGGCGGCACGCCGAGGATCACGAGCACGATCAGCAGGTTGACCGTGCCGACGCCGACGTAGGCGACGAGCAGGGCGATCAGCGCGAGCTCCGGGATCGCGCGGCCCGCGTTGCCGATCGCAACCGCCAGGAACTCCCCGGTGCCCCTGTGACCGAGATAGGCGGCGACCGGCACCGCGATCAGCACCGAGACGAGCAGGGCGAGGACGGAGAGCCAGAAGTGGGTCCACGTCAGCTCCAGCACCTGGGCTATGCCCCCGACCTGGACCCCGCCGGTGACGGCCTCCTGCTGGCTGAAGATGAAGTCGATGGCCTCGCCGAAGATCCCGAGCGTCGCGAGGAGGCTGATCTCGATCATGCCGGCTGCACCCGCTTCCACGGCGCGGACAGGCGCTGGATCGTGAGCAGGAGGAGATCGAAGAGGATCGCGAGCCCCACCGCGATCAGGCCGGCGGTCGCGACCCGGGTCTTGAAGGTGATCTGGTCGAGGATCTCGCCACCGAGCCCGCCGCCTCCCGCGAACACGGCCAGGGTCGCCAGGCCGACGGTCGTG
>DATFLZ010000065.1:0-2994 GCA_035267205.1 Solirubrobacterales bacterium
GAGCTCGATGTCGAGGTGCTGGACGTCGCCGCCGCCTATGGGATGCTCGCGGTGCAGGGCCCCGATGCCCGCGACATCCTGGCCTCGATGGCGAGCGCCGAGCTGCCGCCGAGGATGCGGACCGCTGAGCTCGAGGTCGCCGGTGTGTCGGCGCTCGTCTGCGGGACCGGGTACACCGGGGAGGCAGGGGTCGAGTTGCTCTTCCCGCCCGCGGACGGGCCGGCGCTGTGGGGGCGACTGCTGGCTGCCGGGGTCACCCCGGCGGGCCTCGGGGCCCGCGACACCCTGCGGCTCGAGGTCTGCTTCTGCCTGCACGGCAACGAGATCGGCCCGGACCGCAATCCGATCGAGGCGGGTCTCGGGTGGTGCTGCAAGGAGGACACCGGCTTCATCGGAGCCGACGTCGTCTCCGGGGCCAGGGAGCAGGGGACCCGGGAGCGCCTCGTGGCGGTCGCGATGACCGGACGCGGTGTTCCGCGCGCCGGCAACACGATCATCGCCGGGGGCGAGCCCGTGGGCGAGCTGACCAGCGGTACCTTCTCTCCCTCGCTGGGGATCGGCGCCGGAATGGGATACGTTCGCAGCGAGCACGCTGAGCCCGGCACGCAGATCGAGATCGACGTCCGCGGCAAGCGGCGCCCGGCCGAGATCAAGCCGATGCCGCTATATGAGAAGCGCAACTGACAACCACTAACAAGGAGCAGAGACGTTGGCCGCAGACGAGAGCTACCCGGAGGACCTTCGCTACCACCCCGAGCACGACTGGGCGCGGATCGACGGCGAGAACGCGACCTTCGGCGTCACCTGGTTCGCCCAGGACGCGCTCGGCGAGGTCGTCTTCTTCGAGCCCCCCGAGGTCGGCGCCCAGGTCAGCAAGGACGAGGCCTACGCCGAGGTCGAGTCGGTCAAGGCCGTCTCCGACGTCTTCGCCCCTCTGTCCGGCGAGGTCGTGGCGGTCAACGAGGAGGCCGGCGAGAGCCCTGAGCTGATCAACGACGACCCCTATGGCGAGGGGTGGATGGTCAAGGTCAAGCTCTCCGATCCCGCCGAGGTGGACTCGCTACTCGACCTCGCGGCCTACAAGCAGCTGCTCGCCGACGAGGGCTGACGGCCCCGGTGGGGGATCGGAGCCGCGCCGCGGGCTCATCTAGCATCAGATGTCCGCCCGAGTGCCGGGCGAGCAGACGATGAGCCGCTACACGTCAGCCACCGACTCCGATCGCGAGCAGATGCTCGCCGAGATCGGCGCCTCCTCGGTCGAGGAGCTGTTCGCCGATGTCCCGGCAGACCTGCGCCTGCCGCGCCCGCTGGAGCTCGAGGACGGGCTCCCGGAAAACGAGGTCTACGAGCGGCTGCGGGAGCTCGCCGCTCGCAACGCGGACGCGGAGTCCGAGCTCTGCTTCCTCGGCGGGGGCATGTACGACCACTACAGCCCCGCGATCATCGATGCGATCACCTCGCGCTCGGAGTTCCTGACGCCCTATACGCCCTATCAGCCGGAGATCTCCCAGGGTGGGCTGCAGGCCATGTTCGAGTTCCAGACCGCGATGAGCGAGCTGACCGCTCTCCCGATCTCCTCGGCCGGCCTCTACGAGGGGCCGTCGAGCGTCGCCTCCGCCGGGTATCTGGCGATCGCGGCCGCGAAGGGGAAGCGGCGCCGCTTCGTCACCTCCGCCGGCCTCCACCCACACAGCCGCGCGACGCTTCAGACCTACGCACGCGGGTACCCGGCCGAGGTCGTCGAGGTGCCGCTCTCCGGCGGGGCCACCGACCCGGCCGCGCTCGCGGACGCGCTCGATTCCGAGACCGCCGCAGTCTTCGTCCAGAGCCCCAACTACCTCGGGTCGATCGAGGCTCTCGAGCCGCTCGCCGAGGCGGCACACGACGCCGGCGCGCTGCTGGTCGTGTCCTGCGACCCGGTGTCTCTGGGCATCCTCAGGCCGCCCGGCCAGGCCGGTGCGGACGTCGCCGTCGGAGAGGGCCAGCCGCTCGGCGGGCGCCTCGACTACGGCGGGCCCTCCTTCGGTTTCTTCTGCGCCCGCGAGGAGCACATGCGGCGCATGCCGGGGAGGATCGCGGGTGAGACGACCGACGTGGACGGCCGCCGTGGGTTCGTGCTGGCGCTGCAGACCCGCGAGCAGCACATCCGCCGCGAGAAGGCGACGCACAACATCTGCACCGCGCAGGCCCTCAACGCGCTTGGCGGCATGATCTATCTGTCCTGGCTCGGCAAGCGCGGCCTGGTCGAGCTCGGCGAGTTGCTCGCCCGCCGTACCGACCACGCCCGCCGCCGGCTGAGCGCCATCCCCGGGGTCGAGCCCCTGCACACTCAACCGGTGCTCCGGGAGTTCGCGATCGAGCTCGACGCGCCGGTCGATCGGGTGCTCGAGCTCTGCGCGGAGCGCGGCATCGGCGCCGGTATCGCGCTCGGCGAGGACTACCCCGAGCACCCCGACGGCCTGCTCGTGGCGATCACCGAGCAGCGCTCGGCCGCGGACATCGAGCGGCTCGCGGTCGCGCTCGAGGACGCGATCGATGTGAGCCTGCAGTCGGGCTCCGCGAGAGCCGAGGCGGAGGGGGCTGCGGCCCGATGAGCGCGCCACGGACGCTGCCCCAGGTGGCGGAGGCCCCACCCTCGGGATCCTGCACGGAGGCCCCGCTGCAGCGTGAGCGCGCGGTCACGATCTACGAGCGCTCCAGCCCCGGCCGTCGCGCCGCCGATCTGCCTGGGGCGGGGGTCGCGGAGCCCGACATCTCCGAGCTGATCCCGGCGCAGCTGCTCCGCGAGCGGCCGGCGGAGCTGCCGGAGGTGTCGGAGCCGGAGATCGTCCGTCACTACAACCGCCTCTCGCGCCGCAACTTCGATCTTGACACCGGCTTCTACCCGCTCGGCTCCTGCACGATGAAGCACAACCCGCGGATCAACGAGCGCATCGCCGCGCTCCCGGGCCACGCCCGCCTCCATCCCGCCCAGCGGCCGGAGGCGGCCCAGGG
>DATFLZ010000066.1:0-3002 GCA_035267205.1 Solirubrobacterales bacterium
GGCCTTGACCGTGAACCAGAACAGGGTCCCGGCGCCCGCCAGGACCACGATCGGGGTGATCGCCGAAAGCAGGCTCGTCGCTGCGACCAGGGTCAGGAAGGCGCCGACCATCAACAGCGCCATCACGGCCTGAAAACCGAGCACCGCCCAGTAGCGCGCCCGCCACATTCCCCACGCCATCACCCCGAAGAGGGTGGCCGGGGCGAAGACCTGGAAGGCGCTCGGCCGCTCGCCGTCGACCTCGGCGCCGGCGACCCAGGCACCGACGGTGATTGCGGCGATCACGGCGGAGAGAAGGGCGCCCACGGTCACGACCCGGGGGCGCTCGCCCTCGGCGAGGGGCTCGAGCGCCTCGCGGGCGCGCTCGTTGCGAACCTCCGACTTGCTGATATTCCGGCCCTCGGCCTCGGCGGCGATGTCCGCGATGGCCGGCTCCCCTCCGTTGTCGTCGTCCGCCCGTGACGTCGCCCCGCCGGCTCCGGCCCGGCTCCGGCTCGCACCACTGCGCTGCTTTCGCTTGCGCCGAGCGGTGCGCTTGCGCTCCCGGTTGCTCATCGGGCGCCGATCCCCGCGTCCCGGTCCTCGCGGTCGGGACTGAGCACCGAGCGCAGCGCGCGTGCGACGGCCGCCGGGTCCTCCGCGTTCCGGATCGCGCGTACGACCACGGCCCGGCTCGCCCCGGCGGCGACCACCTCGCCGACGTTCTCCGGGTTGATCCCGCCGATCGCGAACCAGGGGAGATCGCCGCCGCGGGCACTGCGCGCCGCGTAGCGGACGTAGTCGAGCCCGCTCGCGGGCCGGCCGGGCTTGGTGGGCGTCTCCCAGACGGGGCCCACGCTGATGTAGTCGGGTCGGCGGGCGCTCGAGGCGGCCATCGCGGCGTCGAACTGATCGGGCTCGTGGGAGGACAGGCCGATCAGCGCGCCGGGAGCGAGCCGGCCTCGCGCCTCCTCCACGCCGACGTCGTCCTGGCCGAGGTGCACGCCGTCGGCACCGCACTCGGCGGCAAGCGCGGGATCGTCGTTGATGAAGAACAGGGCCCCGTGCTCGGCGGCGGCCGATGCGAAGACCGAGGCGGCGGCCCGCAGCGCTCCAACCGACGCGCTCTTGTCCCGGAGCTGGATCACGTCCACGCCCCCGGCCAGTGCCTGGCCGAGCAAGGCGTCCAACTCGACCGGCTCGAAGCCGGCATCGCAGACGAAGTACAGGCGGGCGCTCAGGAGTCGGTCCCTGCGGAGCTCGGGTTCCATCGCCGAAAGCGTACGCGCTTGCGGACGGGTGGCCGGGTGTTGCTTCGCCCCTACGGGTATCTACGATGAGTCATTGCCGATGAACCCGTCCGAGCAGCCCCGTCCCAGATCGCGCCGCGACGCCGACGTGCTCGTCGTCGGCGCCGGGGTCGCGGGGGCTGCGGCCGCGTGGCGTGCAGCCTCGGCCGGAGCGGAGGTCCTCGTGCTCGACGACAGCGCCACGCGCCCGCCCGCAACGACGGTCGCGGCCGGGATGATCGCCCCGGTCGGCGAGGTGACCTGGGGGGAGGAGAGCCTGCTCGAGCCGGCGCTGGCGTCCGCGGCCGACTGGCCCGGCTTCGCGGACCGGCTGGCGGACGCCGCGGGGCTCCCGGTGCCCTACCGGCGTTGCGGCAGCGTTCACGTCAGCCTTGACCGGGACGAGGCCGCCGCGCTCGGCCGCCGCGCCGACCTCCACCAGCGGTGCGGGCTGCGGAGCGAGCGACTGCTCGGCAGCGAGTGCCGGCAGCTCGAGCCGGCGCTCGCCACCCACGTCGTCGGCGGGATCAGCGCCCCTGAGGAGGCGGAGGTGGACCCCCGCGCGCTGCTGGCAGCGCTCCGCGGCGCTGCGTCCGAGGCCGGCGCCCGGTTCGAGCCGGGCCGCGCCCGCTCGATCGACCCGGGACGGGGGACCGTCGACGTCGAGGGCGCCGGCTCGCTCGGCGCCACGACCGTGGTCCTCGCGACGGGTGCCTGGGCCGGGCTGGACGGCCTGCTCGGCGAGCTCAGGCTCCCCGTGAGGCCGGTGAAGGGAGAGATCCTCCGCTTGCGATCACCGGGATCGGAGCGCCTGTGCGAGCGGATCATCGTCGGCGAGCGCTTCTACATCGTGCCGCGCGCCTCGGGCGAGATCGTGATCGGGGCGACCGTCGAGGAGCGTGGCTTCGAGCTTGGGGTATCCGCGGGGGGCGTCTACGAACTACTCCGCGAGGCCTACAGAGCCGTCCCCGAGCTCGCCGAGCTCGAGCTGGCGGAGACGAGTGCGGGGCTCCGCCCTGGGACTCCCGACAACGCGCCGATCATCGGCAGGCTCGATGGCTCCCGGCTGCTGGTCGCCTCCGGCCTGTACCGCAGCGGGATCCTGCTCGCGCCCCTGGTCTGCGCGGCCTTCGACGAGCTGCTCGCGGAGCGGACGCCGCCGCCCGAGCTCAGCGGCCTCGGACCCGACCGGTTCAGCTCCTCGCACCGGCGGGAGTCGCGGCGGTGAGAGTGCTGGTCAACGGCGAGCCGATCGAGCTCTCCGACGGCGCCAGCGTCCGCGCAGCGGCGGCCGCGATCGGAGTCGACCCGTCGACCCGCGGGGTCGCCGTCGCGGTCGACGGCGAGGTCGTGCCCGGCTCGATGCTGGAGGCGCGGACGCTGACCGAGGGCCAGCGCGTGGAGATCGTCGCCGCGATCCAGGGCGGCAGCTGATGGCCCCCTCCGAGGCGAGCGGCTTCGAGCTCGGCGGGCGCTCATGGGGCTCGCGGCTGATCGTGGGCACGGGCGGCTTCCGTTCGATGGAGGCGCTGGAGCGGGCGCTGGAGGCGTCCGGCACCGAGATCGTGACGGTGGCGATGCGCCGCGTCGATCCCGCCGGCCAGGATTCGATCGTTGACGTGATCGACCGCCTCGGCCTCTTCGTTCTCCCCAACACCGCCGGCTGCTTTACGGCCCGCGACGCGGTGCGGACCGCGCAGCTCGCCAGCGAGGCCTTCCAGACCGAATGGGTGA
>DATFLZ010000067.1:0-6479 GCA_035267205.1 Solirubrobacterales bacterium
AGGGTTGCGATGATCGGACGCGAACGGGCGCTCACCGAGCTCACCGCGGAGCCCTTCGACGTGGTCGTGATCGGCGGCGGTGTCACCGGCGCCGGCGCCGCGCTGGACGCGGCATCGCGCGGCTACTCGACCGCGATCGTCGAGCGCACGGACTGGGCCTTCGGCACCTCCAGCCGCAGCTCGAAGATGGTTCACGGCGGGCTTCGCTACCTGCAGAACTTCGACCTCGGCCTCGTGCGCGAGGCGCTGCTGGAGCGCCAGCTGATGGTCCATCTCGCGCCCCATCTGGTCTACCCGACGCCCTATCTCGTCCCGACGCTGGGTGACGATCGCCGCGACGTAAAGATCGGCATCGGGCTCAACATGTACGACGTGATGGCGACCACCCGGGTCGGCCAGGGCCGGCGCCAGCGGGTCAAGGGGGACGATCCCGATGCGGGCTGGGCGCCGGACCGGCATCGGACGATCTCGGCCGAGGAGACGGTGGAGTACCTGCCGGCGCTCGCGGCCCGCGACCCGAAGGCCGCCTACATGTTCTACGACTGCCAGACCGACGACGTCCGCCTCGTGCTGACGATCCTCGGCGAGGCCCAGCGCTTCGGCGCGGTGATGGCTAACCGGCTCGAGGTGACCTCGCTGCTCGAGGAGGACGGTAGGGCGCGGGGCGTCAACTGCACCGATGGCGAGAGCGGGGACGAGCTTCAGATCCGGGCCGAGAACGTGATCAACGCGACGGGGGTCTGGGCGGACCGCGTGCGGCCGGGCGAGATCCTCGACGAGACCGAGGTCCCGCGCATCTCACCGAGCCGCGGCACCCACGTGACCCTGCCCCTGGAGCGGCTGCCGCTCAACGACGCTGCCTGCATCGTCCCGGCGGGCGCCGGGCGCACGATCTTCGTTCTCCCCTGGTACGGCCGGGCCCTGATCGGCACCACCGACAACGACTACGACGGGGACATCGACCACGTCGATCCCGGCGCCGACGACATCGAGTACCTGCTGGACGCCGTCAACGACTACTTCGGGGAGAGCTTCGGCCGCGGCGATCTGACCGGCGCCTACGCCGGGGTACGTCCGCTGATCTCGACCGGCGATCCGAAGAAGTCGGTTGACATCTCGCGGAAGGCCGAGCTGTATGAGACCTCCTCGGGGATGCTCACGATCACCGGAGGAAAGCTCACCACCTGGCGGCGGATGGCGAAGCAGGTCGTCGACCGGGTCGCCGAGCGCGAGGGCCGCGAGGTTCCGTGCCGCACCGCCGACATTCCGCTCGGGATGGAGGCGTCGGGCGACGAGCTCGACGCACCCGACGGGCTCGAGCCCGGGCTGATCGGCGAGGACACCAGAAAGCAGCTGGCGTTCCGCTACGGCCACGCGGGGCGCGACGTGCTCGCGGTCGCCGCGGAGCGCCCCGAGCTAGCCCGCCCGATCGTCCCGGGCCGTCCCGATCTCCTGGCCGAGGTCGTGATCGCTGCACGTCTCGAACAGGCTCGGAGCGTCGGCGACGTGCTGCTGCGCCGGACCCGGTTGGCGCTGCTGGCCGCGCCCGAGCTGCGGACGGCCGAATCGGTGCTGACGATCGCCGAGGTCCTCGGCGAGGAGCTCGGCTGGGACGGCGCGCGGGTCCGCGAGGAGGCGGAGGCCTGGGTCGCCGAACGCGAGGCCGAGGGCTGCGATCCGGCGGCGAGCGGCGTCGCCTGATCCCGGGGGCCGAGGCGGTGCCGCCGCCGGGCGCCTATATTCTCCCCGGCCAATGCCGAACGCAGACCTGAACAGCAAGCACATCGCCGACCTGCACGAGCTCGCCTCCGAGCGAGGCATCGACGGCTACCGGAAGCTGACCCGGACGGAGCTGATCGACGAGCTCGGCGGTGACTCCGGCGGCGGTGACTCGGGCGGCCGCGGCGGCCGCGGCGGCAAGCGCGGCGGCCGGGGCCGTGGTGGCCGCGGCCGAGGTGGTGGCCGCGGCGGCGACGGTGGTGGCGGCCGCGACGAGGAGCAGGACGAGGAGCTCGATGAGCCCGTCAGCGGCGTCCTCGAGATCACCTCGCGGGGTCACGGCTTCATCAAGCTTGACGATCCCGAGCTCGCCGAGGGTGACATCTACGTATCGCCTTCCCAGATCCGCCGCTGCGAGCTCGAGGCCGGGGACGTCATCGCCGGCCCGGCCCGCAAGGCGCGGCGCGGGGAGCGGCACCCGGCGCTCGTCCACATCGACACGGTCAACGGCGCCGAGCCCGGTGAGCGGGGAACGAAGTTCGAGGAGCTCGACGCGGTGCCCGCGTCCCGGCGGCTGCCGCTGACCGGCGAGGCGGTCGAAGCGGACGACGAGAAGCTGCTGCTGCGATCGATCGACCTGCTCGCGCCGCTCGCCCGGGGCCACCGGGTGCTGGTCAACGCAACCCGCGGATCCGGCCGGACGACCCTGCTGCGGGCGCTCGCCCGCGAGCTTGCCAAGGCCGAGGATCTCGAGGTCGTCGTCGCCCTGATCGACGAGCGGCCCGAGGAGGAGACCGCCTGGCGCGAGGCGCTCCCCGACGTCGAGCTCGCGATCGCCTCCGCCGACATGCGGCCGGGCGAGCAGCTCCGCGTGGTCGAGCTCGCCGTCGCCAAGGCCAAGCGCAAGGCCGAGGCAGGCGGGGACGTGGCCCTGCTGATCGACTCACTCTCGCGGCTTGCGGTTGCCGCCGACGATCCCGGCGCCACCAAGCCGGTCTTTGCCGCCGGCCGCGAGACCTCCGACGACGACGCCGGCTCGCTTACGGTGGTCGCGACCGCGCTCACCGGCATCGAGGACGGCGGGGTCGCGAAGGCGCTGGCGACGACCGAGAACGTCACCCTGACGCTCAACGCGGACATCGCAGCGGCCGGCGTCTACCCGGCGCTCGACGTCTCCGGCTGCCGAGTCACGGGCGAGGGCGAGCTGCTCTCGGAGCCGGAGCTCGCCGGCCTCCGCGCCCTGCGCGCGGAGCTGGCCGATCTCGAGCCCCTGGCCGCGGCGGAGCGCCTCGCCGAGCACCTCGGCAAGGCCTCGAGCAACGAGGCACTGCTCGCCGACCTCGCCGACGAGTAGGCCGGCGGTAGGCGCGCGGCCCGATGGCCCTCGTCGCCGGATTCGTCGCGTTCGTCGTGTTCGGCTGGCCGCTCGGGGTGCTGGCGCTGGTCGCCGGAGCACTGATCGAGGTGGGCGAGCTGTACCTGTGGATGCGCTTTCTCCGCCGCTACAGGGTCAGCACCGGGCCCGAGGGGCTGATGGGGGAGCGCGGGACCGCGCTCGAAGAGGTGGGGGACGGCCCGGAGTCGGGGGAGGTCCGGGTTCGCGGGGAGCTCTGGCGAGCGCGATCGATCGAGGTGGTCGCCGCCTGCGAAGAGGTCGAGGTGGTGGCGATCGACGGGCTGACGCTGACGGTCAGGCCAACCGGGCGCCTCGGCAGCCAGCCGGGTGGCCGCTAGCGATCAGGGGCGGTAGGCGAGCCCGGCCCAGGAGGGCTCGCGGGAGAGCTCGATCGGCTCGGAGTCCCGGTCGGGCTGGACGTAGCCGAAGGTGTTGGTGTCGGCGTCGAAGGCGATGTCCAGCTCGCCCTCCTTGACTCGCTGGTCGAGCCACGCGCCGCGGAAGACCAGCCTGCGGATCCAGTGCACGAGGCTGCGGCCCGAGCCGTCCGCCAGCTCGCTCCAGTTGGCGACGACGTGCTCGCCGAGGGCGGAGGCCGTCTCGCGGATCTCGCCGTTCACCGCCAGCTCGACGAGGTCGTGGAGCTCGGCGCCGCCGAGTCCGGGCTTGATGAAGTTGAGCTTCACGGCCGCCTGCTCGACGCGCTGCGCGAAGTCCTGCTCGTTGAAGGAGAAGCGGAGCTCCCCGTACTCGAGGACGTAGTCCGATCCCGACTCGTAATTGCCTCTGCGTGTCGCCTTTTCCACTCGTTCTTTCTCCCAGCGCGGGCCTCCCCCGCCGCGGGCCGCGAATGTTTCACGACCCCCCTCCGGCCCGCAGATCCTGGGCGGGCAGTGGGCGCAGGCTTGCACCCATCCCGCGCTGGAGGACTGCGGCTCCGGGCGCCGACGGCTACGGGCGCTCGACAGCGCGAAGGCCGGCGTCTACGCTGCCGACGGATGGCGGGGACCGATCTCGACAGGCGCGAATTGCTCAAGCTGGCCGGTGCCGGCGCGGGGGTCGCCGCGCTGGGGGGCTCGGGCCTCGCTGCCGCCGAGGAGCTGCTCGGGGAGGCGCGAGCCGGGCACCCCGGTCCGCGAGCGCTGCGGGCGCTGCGGCGCGAGGTCTCCGGCCGCGTGCTCGCGCCCGCAGACGCCGGCTACGCCGACGCGCGCCTGCTCTACAACGAGCGCTTCGACGGGGTGATGCCCGCCGCCGTCGTGCAGGCCGAGGGCGTGCGGGACGTCAAGGCGACGGTCGCCTGGGCCGCGCGCAGGGGCATTCCGGTCACGGCGCGTTGCGGCGGTCACAGCTACGCGGGGTACTCGACCAAGCGCAACGGGGTGGTCATCGACCTCCGCAAGCTCCAGCGGCTCAAGGTCGACAGCGGGTCCGGAACCGCCGTGGTCGGCGCGGGGATGCCCCTGGCCTCGATGTACACGCGGCTCGCGGCCAAGGGGATGACGGTGCCGGGGGGCACGTGCCCCACCGTGGGGATCTCCGGTCTCGCCCTGGGCGGCGGCGAGGGCATGGCCTCGCGCAAGCTTGGGCTGACCAGCGACAACATCCGCAGCATGGGCATCGTGCTCGCCGACGGTCGCTACCGGGAGGTCGATCGCAGGCGGCGGCCGGACTTGCTCTGGGCCTGCCGGGGCGGGGGTGGGGGAAACTTCGGGATCGTCACCCACTTCGAGTTCGACGCCTACCCGGTCAGCACGGCCTCCTACTTTCACGCCCGCTGGCCGTGGGAGCAGGCCGACGAGGTGCTGGCGGCCTGGCAGGAGCTTGGCCCCGGGGCGCCGCCGGAGCTGGCGTCGGGGATCAGCCTCTTCACCTCCAAGGAGGGCCCGAAGATCGGCGGCAAGGGCCAGTACTTCGGCAGCGAAGCCGATCTCCGCAACCTGGTCGCCCCGCTCGAGGCCGTCGACGGGGCCGAGATCACCTACGGCACCGAGCCCTACGGCGAGCTGATGCTGCGCTGGGCGGGGTGCGAGGGCGAGACCGGCCCCGAGTGCATCGCGGGCGCCGGCCGCGCCCGCTTCTACGCGTCGAGCGACTACGTCGCGGACCCGCTCAGCTCCGAGGGCCGGGCCCGGATGATGCGGGTAATCGAGGCTGCCCCGCACGAGAAGCACGCGGCGAGCCTGATCCTCGACGCCTACGGCGGGGCGATCAACGAGGTCGCTCCCGACGCCACCGCCTTCGTGCACCGCGATCAGCTGTTCTCCATCCAGTACTTCACCGAGTTCACGCCCGGGAACCGCCGGACCGCGACCGCCTGGGTCCAGGACTCCCGCCGCACGATGCGCCCCGACGTCTCCGGTCAGAGCTACCAGAACTACATCGACGCCCGCCAGAAGCGCTGGAAGCGCGCCTACTACGGGCAGAACTGGGAGCGACTGCGCGAGGTCAAGACCGCCTACGACCCCGAAGGCGTCTTCCGCTTCCGCCAGGGGATCCCGCCGAAGTCCTAGCGCCGGGGCGGGGCGGGGGCTCGTCCTCCGGGGTAGAGGGTGCGATGGCGCCCGAGCCGACCCCAGCAAGCCGCGAGGCCCGCCGCCTCCGCGGCCTGCCCCGCACCTCGGTCGCCGGGTTCGAGGTCCCCGTCGCGAGCTGCTACCTGCCGCGGCTCCTCGGCCTCGCGGGCCTCCGCAGGGAGCGGGCGGGCAGCGGCCTGCTCCTGCCCGACTGCCGGGGCGTCCACACGCTCGGCATGCGCTTCGAGATCGACGTCGTCTTCCTCGACGGGGCCGGGCGGGTGCTCCGCAGCGAGCCGCGGGTCGGCCCCGGCCGCTTCATCGCCGACCGCCGCGCGGTCGCGGTGCTCGAGCTGCCGTCGCCCGAGGACCTCTTCTGATTCTCGTGCGGGAGTCGGCGATCAGGCGCGAAGCCGGGGCTGCCCCTGGGCCGACCGGGGCGCCCGGGGCGCGTGCGGCGCCATCGGGGTTGAGAGGACGCCGATGAAAGCGCCGAATGAGGAGACCGCGACGATGATGCCCGAGATCGACGAGCTGGCGACGGTGGTCGTCTGTGAGGACGACCAAGCGACGCTGGATCTGCTCGCGGAGAACCTCGAGGCCGACCGCTACCGAGCGCTCGCCGCCCCGACCGCCGCCGACGCGCTCCGCTTCTGCCGCTATGGCGACGCGGACCTGCTCATCCTCGACCTCGGCCTCCCGGATGCCGCCGGCCTCGACGTTCTGCGCCGGATCCGCTCCTCGGAGGGTGCCGCGGCCGAGTTCGATGCCGTCCTCCCGGTGATCGTGCTCAGCGGCCGCGGCGCCGACGCCGACCGGGTCCGCGGCTTGCGGGAGGGGGCGGACGA